>DATAPE010000082.1:0-7917 GCA_036265345.1 Actinomycetota bacterium | reverse complement strand
TGTGCGGCACCGATCGCTCCGGTTTCGAAGGCGGATCCCGAGTCATCCCCGGCCACGAGATCGCCGGTGTGGTCGTCCGGGGCGGGAGTGAGGTCGACCTGCCGGAGGGTGCGGCGGGAGTCGTCTACCTCGTCGAGTTCTGCGGTGTCTGCCCCGCGTGTCGCGCGGGCTCGACCAACATGTGTCTCGAACGAAGCGGGATGTATGGGCTCAGCGTGGCCGGAGGCTTCGCGGAGTACGTCGCAGTTAGAGCCGATTGCTTCCTTCCCGTGGAGCCTTCATTGCCGCTCGACCAAGCCACGAGCCTGCTCGATCTATTTGGCACCACCCGGCATGCACTCCTTCGATCGGGCCCGAAGGCGCCTGAGTCTCTCGCGGTGCTCGGGTGCGGGCCGATCGGGCTGGGGGCTATCGCGGTGGGCTTTGCCATCGGAGTTGAACGGATCTACGCGGCCGATGTGTCCCCCTTCCGTCTCAAGCTGGCTGCGGAGCTCGGAGGCGTAACGATCGACGCAGCATCGTCAGACACCGTCGCGGCGATCAGCGCGCTCGAACCGGACGGTTGTGAGGTGGTGGTGGAAGCGGCGGGTCTTGCGCTCACCCAACGGCAGGCGATGGCGGCGGCACGCCCGGGGGGCCGGGTGATGATCGTCGCCCATAGCCGCGACGTCCTGGAGTTGAGGACATCTACCGATCTCATCCAACGAGAGATATCGGTGATCGGCTCGGAGTACTTCCCCATAGGGGAGTTCGAGGGCACGCAGACGCTGGTAACGAGCGGCGGGTTGGACCCGGGCCCGATCCTGACGCACGTCTTTGCTCTCGACGACCTCCAAGTCGCCTGCGATGCGTTCTTCGCGGGGGAGACCGGCAAGGTTGTGGTTCATCCTTGAGCTCTCGCCTCGAAAGCGCGTCGAGTGAGAACGTGCACCGGCAGGAAGAACGAGCGGGTGGCCGTCTGTTACGGGCAGCAGTGGTCGGCGCAGGATCCGTCGGCTCGATACATGCGAGCGCGCTGGCCGATAATCCCGGCGTGACTCTGGTGGCGGTCTGTGGGAGGACGCGGCCCAAGACCGAGTCCCTGGGCCTGGTGCACGGCGTTCCCTTCTATCTCTCCGTGGAAGAGCTTATGGAAGCCGAGCGGCCCGACATCGTGTGCGTGTGTACCGGAAACGATCAACACGTCGAACCAACCATCTCGGCGTTAGAGCGAGGGGCGCACGTGTTCGTGGAAAAGCCGATGGCGTTCCGGGTCGAGGACGCCCACCTCATGGCCCAAGCCGCGGAACGCGCCGGGAGGAAGCTGGGCGTCAATTTCAACCACCGCTTCGCGGAGCCATACCAGAGGGCGCTGAGCTTCGTCCGTGCGGGCAACCTGGGCACCCAGGCGTTCGTTGGTATGAAGTTCGCAGGCGATCTCTACCCCAGCCTGAACAACCCTTATTGCATGCTTATTGAAACCCAGGGCCACAGCTTCGATCTTCTCCGGCTGTTCGCAGGTGACATCGAAGAGGTGAGCGCGTTCCTCACCGATCCGCGAGGGATAGGCGTGTTCACCAGCGCGGCGATCTCGCTTCGCTTCGCAAGCGGCGCCGTAGGCACCCTGTTGGGCAGTTGGGACAGCTCCTATTCGCACCCCAGGTCGGTCGTCTTCGAGCTAAGTGGAACCGAGGGCAGAGTTGAAGTCGAGAACATCGTGGACTCGGTTCGCATGTTCCGGCATGACCAATCCGGATCCAAGGAGTGGCACCCGGGCCTCTTCGACCGCCGCCGGGACTTCTGGCGCACCATCGACGCGCACATCGGGGCTTTCGTCGACGCGGTCCGAGACGACCGCGAGCCGCCGGTCTCCGCGGTGGACGGCATCATCGCGCTGGAGGCCACATTCGCGGCTATTAGGTCGTTTGAGGAACGCGTTCCGGTGACGCTTCACACCCACTGAACCCGCGGTCGTAAGTGGACGAGGCAGCAGGCGGGGAGTGATATATAAGCCGGGAAGATCAGTTCGAGCCGGCGTGAGGAGGTACGGGATGATCGGTCGCAGCCACGCAGTTCGCCTGTTGGCAGCTGGTCTCGCCGTAGGACTTCTTGCTGCTTGCTCCAGCAATGGTGGTACATCGGGCGGAAGTTCGGCGACGGGCCCGATCACTGTTGCGGAGCCTAGCGACAACCCCGGCGACATCCAGGCACGGAAGCAGCTTGCGGATCAGTTCATGAAGCTGCACCCCGACATCAAGGTCAATGTTCTCGTGATCCCGGCAGACGGCTACGACCAGAAAGTGCTGACGCTGATCGCCGGAGGCAAGCCGCCCGACCTCTTCGTATCAGGTGATGTGCAGATCCCCAATATCGTGTCTAAGAACTACGCCATCAACCTCGACAGCCTTGCCCAGCAGGGCAATTTCAACCTGTCTCAGTTCTACCCGCAGATCGTCCAGGGCCTGACCTTCAATGGGAACCTCGCAGGCCTGACCGACAACTGGGACACCCAGGTGATGTACTACAACAAGTCCATGTTCCAGAAGGCCGGCATCGCGCCGCCTAACGCCAACTGGACCTGGGACGATTTCCAGAACGCGGCCCAGCAGCTGACCACCGGATCGGGTTCGTCGAAGCAGTACGGAGCGGTTTACGACTCGTGGTTCGCTCCCGTGTATTCCACGATCTGGTCATTCGGGGGAGACATCGTGAGCCCCGACGGAAAGACCTGCGAGATCAATCAGCCCCCCGCCATCCAGGCGTTGAACTTCATCGTGAACCTTTACAAGCAGGGCATCTCCCCCTCTCCTCAAGCGATGACCCAGCAGGGACAGGGGGCCGAGCAGATATTCCTTTCGGGGCGCGCCGGCATGATGATCAGCGCGGGGCGGTGGGCGGCCTACGACCTCCAGACTGTGAAGCGCTTCCAGTGGGCGATGGCGCCGCTACCGCAGGGCCCCGCGGGTAGGGCGAACTTCTTCCACCTGTCCATGTTCGCGATCGCCCGCAACAGCCAGCACTCCGAGGCTGCATGGCAGTTCCTCCAGTACATGTTGTCCAAGAAGGGCATCGAAACGACGATCGGTAATGCCCAGGGTCTTCCGTCGGCTCCGGCGATCTTGAAGGATCCTGCCTTTGCCGATGCGCCTCTGGTAAAGAAGAACGACACCGTCCAGCCGATGCTGGAGTCTCTGCCGACCGCGCATCGGGCACCGAACATCGTCGCCTTCAACGAATTCCAGGACAAACTCGACGCGGCTTGGGATTCCGTGTGGACGGGCAAGCAAGATCCGAAGTCGGCGATGGATGCCTTCTGCAAGTCTGTATCGTCGCTGCTGCAAAGCGGGAGCGCGGCGGGCGCGTAGGCGACGACTGTCTCGATCATGGGGGGACGATGGCGGCAGTACCAGAAGTAGGGACCGCTCCCTCCGGAGCGGGCCCGGCCGGTGGCGTCCCTGCACCGGTCGATCTCCAGCCGCCATCGTGGTGGAAGCGCAAGGGTTATACGCGCAGGGACACGGTCGCTGCTTTCCTTTTCCTTGCTCCCAGCCTGATCCACTTCATGATCTTCATCCTGGGGTTGGTCGTTGCATCACTCGTCATCAGCACATGGCGGTGGGATCTGCTTACTCCATCGCACGAGGTGGGATTGCACAACTACGCCACGATGTTCTTCCACGATCCTTTGTTCTGGACCTCCCTCAAGGCAACTGTGTATTTCGTCCTACTGACCATCCCCACAGGGATCGTCCTCAGCCTTGCGCTGGCCATGGCGGTGAACACGAAGCTGAGAGGCATCGTGTTCTTTCGAACCGCCTACTTCATTCCGGTGGTCAGCTCGATGGTGGCCGTCGCCGTGGTCTGGCGGTGGGTGTTCAATAACGACTTCGGCATCCTGAACTGGTTCCTCGGCCTGTTTGGCGTTCACAAGATCGACTGGTTGGGCAACCCGCTAACGGCCATGCCGGCGATCGCCCTGATGTCGGTCTGGAAGGGCCTCGGATTCACCATGACGCTGTTCCTGGCCGGCCTGCAAAGCATCCCTCAGCATCTCTACGAGGCTGCCGAGCTGGATGGAGCCGGCAAGTGGAAGCAGTTTGTGCACGTCACCTGGCCGTTGCTCACACCCACCACGTTCTTCGTCTCCGTTATCTCGATCATCGGGTCTTTCAACGTGTTCGACGCCGTGTATCTGATGACCCAGGGGGGGCCGGGGAACAGCACGACCGTGTACAACTTCTATCTGTTCAATCAAGCCTTCCGTTACTTCCATATGGGATATGCAGCGGCAATGGCGTGGGTCTTGTTCGTGATAATCGCGGCGCTGTCCTATCTGCAGTTCCGGTTCCTGAACAGGCGGGTGCAGTATGAGCTTGGTTGAGGACCGGCAAGCGCCCGCGGCGGCAGCCGAACCCGAGCCCTACATCGAACCGCCCAAGAAGCGCACGATAGGAAGAAAGGCGCTCGCCTATCTGGCGTTGAGCCTGATGGCCATTCTGGCGCTGGTGCCGTTCATGTGGATGCTGTCTACATCGCTGAAGACCTTGGACGAGGTGTTCCTGTTCCCGCCAAAGTGGATCCCCAGCCACCTCCAATTCCACAACTACACATCTTTGTGGCGCGACTTCCCGATGAGCACGTGGATCTTCAACTCGTTCAAGGTGACGCTCTCGGTAACCATCGGAGTGTTGATAACTAGCTCGATGGCGGCGTATGCCTTTGCGCGGATCGAATTTCCCGGCCGGAACATCTTGTTCTATATGTATCTCGGTGCCCTGATGGTCCCGGGCTGGGTGATGCTCGTTCCGAACTTCGTCCTCATGCGACATCTCGGATGGATAGATACACACTGGGCCCTGATCATCCCTGCGATCGGACAGCCGTTCGGTACGTTCCTGCTGCGTCAGTTCTTCCTGACGATCCCCAAAGAACTCGAGGAGGCCGCCAGGGTTGATGGCGCCGGGCACTTCCAGATCTTCACCAAAGTCATCCTGCCTCTCGCGAAGCCCGCGCTGGCGACGCTGTTCGTCTTCCAATTCCTGGCCATCTGGAACGAGTTCCTGTGGCCGCTCATCGTGCTCAACAGTCCCGATAAGTTCACCGTTCCCCTGGGACTCGGGTACCTGAATACGGCCCACTCCACCGATTGGACCCGGCTCATGGCGGGCAGCGTGATCCTGCTTATCCCCGTCATCATCCTGTTCACCGTCGCTCAGCGCTACTACGTGCGAGGGATCGCACTCACGGGTCTCAAGGGTTAGCTTGGCCCGGCCCCCGGGCCGCGGGGTGCGCTCGAAGGGAGATCCATGGCACGCGTTGTCCGCTTCGTCGAACCAGGACTGGTGTCGGTCGTCGACTACGAGGATCCACCTATGGAGCCGGCGCAGGTTCGCATCGAAACGCTTTATTCGGGGATCTCTGCGGGCACCGAGCTGACCGCGTATCGGGGATCGAACCCATACACCAGCAAGCGGTGGGACGAGGCCACACGAATGTTCATCCCGGGCGAAGCCTCCTTGGGTTACCCGATCGACGGGTGGGGTTATGAGGAGGTGGGCAGAGTCGCTGAGGTTGGCGCCGAGGCGCAGGACATCCAGGTCGGCGATGTGGTGTATGGCACGTGGGGGCATCAAAGCACGATCACGCCTCCCTGGCAGTGGGCGGCCGATCGAGTGCTTACCCCAGACGCCGACCCCCGGATCGGACTGTTCTCCCGGATCGCAGCGATCGCACTGAACGGTGTTCTGGACGCCGACATCCACGTCGGCGAGAACGTTGCGGTCTTCGGCCAGGGCGTGCCCGGGCTGATCGCGGGCCAGCTGGCCCGGCTCAACGGTGGGACGGTGATTGCCGTGGACGCCATCCCTCAACGCCTCGAGCTCGCATCGCGCCTCGGCGCACATCATATCGTCGACATCACCAGCGCAAATGCAGGCGAAGCCATCAAGGCGCTCACGGACGGGCGCGGCGCAGATGTATCGATCGAGTTCACCGGCTCCTATCGGGCGCTCCACGAGGCGATCCGCTCGACCGCGTACAACTCCCGCGTCGTTGCTTGCGGCTTCTTCCAAGGCGAGGGGGCCGGATTATTCCTCGGAGAGGAGTTCCACCACAACAGGATCGAGGTGGTCTGTTCGCAGATCTCGGGTGTTAACCCGCGGCTGGATCATCGTTGGAACCTCGAGCGGCTGGAGCGCACGGTGATGCAGTTGGCCGCTGAGGACAAGGTCGAGCTGGTGCCTCTGATCACGCAAGTCTTTCCGGTGGAACGCGCGGCCGAGGCATTCGAGCTGTTGGCCACTTCGCCGGAGGAAGCAGTCCAGGTCGTATTGGACTTCAGCGGTGACGGCCGGTCATGAAGCTCGCCTGTCAGGAGCAGCTGATACCGGGCACCGCGCTCGAGGAGAAGTGGGAGCTGATCGCGGCGGCGGGGTTCGATGGCATCGAACTGCTCGGCCGCGGTGACTTCGCGTTCGAAAGGCGGCTGGACGAGCTCCGGGCGGCCCGGCGTGCGGGCGTAGTCATCTCGAGCGTCTGCGTTGCTATGGACCATTTCATCGGCGATCTCGACTCGGCGCGGCGGCGCGATGCCATCGAAAACATGAAGTCGCTCCTCTCGGTGATCGCCGAGGTGGGAGGCGTGGGCGCGGTCACTCCGGCGAGCTTCGGCGTGTCTACGAACGCCCTTCCTCCGTGGGAGCCATCGCCGCGCACACCGGATGAAGACCGGGCGGTGTTGATCGAAGGTGTCACCGAGCTTGCCGAACACGCACTTCCTCTCGACGTTGCGGTGCTCTTCGAACCCCTGAACCGTTACGAAGATCACATGGTGAACCGGGTGTCGCAGGCAGCCGATATCTGCCGCGCGGTCGGATCGACCGCTGCCAAGGTCATGGCGGACGCTTTTCACATGAACATCGAAGAGAAAGACCTCGGTGCGGCAGTGCAGGAGAACGCGGAGGCGATCGGTCACATCCACGTCGCCGATAGCGGCCGCCTTCAACCCGGCGTCGGCCACCTGGACTGGCCGGGTCTGCTAGGCGCCCTCCGCGACATCAACTACCAGGGCTGGTTGGCGATGGAGTGCGGGATCGAGGGCGACCCGGAGGACGCGTTGCCCAGGGTGGCGAGCCTCCTCCGTCCCCTGATGTAGCAACGGTCTGGTCAGAACAATCTTCAGGAGTTCTCGGAGTCCCCGTAATCTTCATCGTCTTCTTGCCGAGCGAGCCCGAACACGATCAGGGCGCAGCCGGCGAGAAACACGAGTACCGCGAGGAACGGCATGTGGTGGGTCCCGAACCACGAAGTGACGGCGATGAGTAACGCGATGGCCGGCCACACCAGGACCCATGCCAGGCACCCCCTCGTCATAGCGAGATCGTCTGTGGTTCGAAGGCTGGATCTGAGTGCGCGGAGGTCACGATCATCTGCGATGCCTTCCAAGCTTCAGAGTACGCGCGTTGGTACGCCGTTGTGTGGCTGGTTTAAGCACGGCCGCGTCCGGTCGCGAGCCTACCCTTAGGAGTTTGGGAGATGGGGTGGATGGCGCGGTGAGGCAAGTGCCCATGAGCAAGCCAGATCTCACATGACAACAGCTTCCGTCGCCGACGCCGTAAGCAAGGCGATCAGCGAGGTCGGACAAGAGTCATCCGTGGAACTCGCCATCTTCACAACCGATGAGCCGCCCGCCGTCGCCGAGGTGGTGGAGGACTTTGCTCGCCGTCACCTGCGATCACCAGTCGAGGAGTGCCTCTTCTACGTGTCGCATCAGGGCGCAGTGGTCGGCTTGCAACTCCAGGACGGAAGACGGGTCGTCCTCAAAGCGCACCAGCCCGTGCGGTCGGCGGCATTTCTCGCGGTCGTACATGAAGTCCAGCGCCACCTCCGGCTCCAGGGGTATCCGTGCCCGGCCCCCATCCTGGGCCCCGAGCCGCTAGG
>DATAPE010000081.1:0-1762 GCA_036265345.1 Actinomycetota bacterium | reverse complement strand
AGAACATGTAGACCAGCGCCGCACTTTTCGCACGGCCCCCGACCCTGAGCGATAGGCGGTCCCTGCTTCCGGTCACTGACGATGGTTTGCACCATTGGACTCCTTTCGGGGTCGACGGAGGGAGGGGAGGCGGCTGGTCGGCCGCCTCCCGTAGTCGCTGTGCCCGTTACGCTTTCGTCGTCTTGCCTTCGATCGCGGCCTTGCCGGTGCCGATCGCGGCCTTGCCGTTGCCGATCTTGATCTGGTGCGGCAGCTCGACCTCAGGCTTCTTGACGTGGACTTCGAGCTCGCCGTTGTCGTAGCGAGCCGAGATCTGTTCCTCGGACACGCTCTGCGGCAGCCCGATCGCCCGCGAGAAGCCTCCATACCGACGCTCGAACCGGTACATCCGGTCGGCCGAGACATCGTGTGAGCGCTCGCGCTCGGCGCTGACCGTCAGGACACCGTGGTCGAACTCGATCGAGACGGCGTCCTTCGGGATTCCGGGCAGATCGAACGCGTAGACGATCTCGTCTTCTGTCTCCCAGACATCCATCGCTGGAGCCCACACGCCCGCTGTCGCGGTGCCGGTTCCGCCGGCGAACAGGGTCAGGAAGCGGGTCATCTCCCCTTGGAGAGCGGTCGCCTCGCGGTAGGGATCAAAACGAACCAGAGTGGTCATAGGTACTCCTCTCAGAAGCAGGCAGCACCGCCGGGAGGTGATTGCCTCCAACGGACTGGCTCAGCAGATTGCTGAGACACGATTCATCGAGGAAGAAGAAGCTGGCGGCTCGACGACTGATCTGATGCCGTCAGCGCGACTGGCTCGGCGTTTCGAATGTGAAGTTTAGCACAAACCTGCGGAGGACCGAAGAGTTCCGCTGCCTCGTCGCCGCCTCGTCGACCCCTAGGTGGTGTGTGCGTGAAGAGGGAGGATCAGATTGACTCTCAGAGCGCGCTCGCCGCAGCCGCGTTCGCGTTGAGGCGTATTCAGTCGGGCCGCGGCAGCAGAGGGGGACCCCCTGGGCCGCTGATCCGCCAATGTTGCTTACGCCTTGAACTGCGAATCGCATCGAGGTCGTGCATGCGAAAGAGTCCCGTGCGTGCAAGTCCCGGTAGGCCCTCTCTAGAGCTTCACCGCTCGACGGGGCCGCGCCCTGTTTCAGGCGTGCCTTCGACCTCAATCCTGACGATCGCGCTCGCGCGTACACGAGAACGCCCATCGTCCGTCGAAAACCAACTGCGATCGCCGGCGTTCTCGATCTCCTCCATCAGCTCTTGAGCTGAGCCGTCCCCAAGGTCGAGATCGCACTGGTGGCCGCCGGCAAGCCACACCCTCAATCGCTCGGCCATGCCAATACCCTAGACCCGTTCGAACCAACGACAGCAGAGCAGCCTCACCACGGGACTCGATTTCCTCCTCGCGCAAATGACTTCGGGCCATGCGCGGGATTGTCGTCGCCCTAGTCGGACGTGCCTGGCTCCTCTGCTAGAACCATCCGCGACGTCTGAAGTAGACGAGCAGCGCGAGCAGGCCGACCAGCTCGGTACCGACGCCGAGAACAAGGAACGTTTCCCAGCCGCCGATGTTGCGGACGAGCCAGCCGAAGTTCTGGCCGAAGAAGCCTGTGATCCAGGCGAGTGGCAGAAAGATGGTCGCGATGATCGTCAGCTGTTTCATGACGCTGTTCAGCCGGTTGGAGACGGTGGAGAGGTAGACGTCCATCGCCCCGGTCAGCAGGTCGCGGTAGCTGTCGATCAGGTCGCTGATCCGGATCAGGTG
>DATAPE010000080.1:0-2936 GCA_036265345.1 Actinomycetota bacterium | reverse complement strand
GGGTAGGCGCCCCGGAACGCGGTCTCGCCCTCGGGATCGCGGCAGACGAAGCGCCACTCGCCTCCAGGCCGTACATCCATCTTGTCGATGGAGGTGTTGACTCCCCGCGGACCCCACCACTCGGGGATCAGCTTTGGGTCGGTATAGGCGGCGAAGACCCGCTCCCGGGGTGCATCGAAGATCCGCTCGGCGACGATCTCCCGATCCGACGGGGTGGAGACGACGGTGCGGCTGCTCGCGTCCTGCTGGTCGTTGGTCATGGCTCCTCTTCCTCCGCTGGTGCCCCGAAGTGCAGCGGGCTTTGCGTCTCGTGCCCATTAGACCGCCCGGGGCCGCGAAAGTCATCGTCGCCCGCGGCCGTGCATTGGACCACGACTACCGAAGGCGTACTGCGGCATTCGGGGGGGTGGGGGGTTACGTTGGGGCCGTGGGGAGACTGTCGGAATCCGCCCGGCGCCGGATCGCGGCGATCATCCTGCTCGCGGGGATCGCGGTCGCCGCCCTCGCGATCTGGGACGTCGGGCCGTTCTCGAACCCACCCACGGAGGCGGAGCGGGCGCAGAGCGCCGTGGAGCGCTTCTTCACGGCCGCGCAGGACCACGATTTCAATGCGGCGTGCGGGCAGCTGACGAGCGACGAGCAGCAGGCGATCGAGCAACGGGCCGCGAGCGTCGCCTCACGCGAGGGCCTTCACGGTTGCGACGAGATCCTGAAGATGTTCCTGGGCGATCAGCTCGCAGGGACGCGGATCGCGAAGGTCATCGACGTCCGCGTCAGCGGAAATCAAGCGATCATGGACGCGAACCTCCGAACGCCGGGATCGAAGAGCACGCACTCCGCGATGTTCCACCTCTTCCTCATCAACGACGAATGGAAGATCAACGACTTCGGGGTGTGAGGCGCTGAGTCTCCGATCAGCCTTTGAGGGAGGCTGGATAGCGCAGGATCTGAAGGGCGCAGCTTCCAGCGGAGCAGGGCGCTACCTGGACCACATCGCCGGACCGCGGCGTGCCGCCGATCGCCGAGGTGCCGACGACGAGGTTCACGTACAGCCTCTTGGCGTTCGCGGTGAGCCGTATCACCCCGGCCTTTTGCGCATGGCAGGGTGAATCCCACGGCGACAACGACATCGTTTTGTTGTGGTGGGTGCAGTTGAAACCGTTTGCCTCGGTGATCTCGCCCTTCGAGGTGGACACCCTCTTCGCGAGGTCGCTGACCTTCGTCGATGTCGGTCTGCTGGTCAGGATCAGCCGCGGGCGGATCAGGACGTTGTAGGGAAGGTAGTCCAGCGCAGTGGGGTCCTTGTCCTGACCGATATCAGTGTCGATGTTCGCAGCCACCTCCAGCTGGTCATTTCTCTTCAGGTTGTCGAGCCGCTTCGAGAAGGCGACTGTGTTTTCGATGGAACCGTTCCCGATCGGAAGCTCTGTCGTCACCGGAGTCGTGGAGTTGAGCGTCTGCACGGTGCCAACGGCGCTGGGATCGGGGCGCAGGCGGACTGCGTTCACCCGCCCCTTGTCGCCGAGGATGCTGCCATCCGGCTCGTTCTCGCCCACGAGGAGCCGGTCTCCCGGCTGCGCCTCGCTCTGTGGACTCCAGGCGCTCGCTACCAGGTTCACATACCGACCCTGAGAACCGGATGGTACGTCGAACGTCGTGGAGGGGAATACGAGAACGCAGTGGTGATGCCTGTACGGGAGCTGCTGTCGGCACCGACGCTCGAGAACACCCGTGATCGGAGTGCCAGTAGTGGCGCTGCTGGTAGAGGCCAAAACGAGCTGAGCGTCGACCAGTGGGTTGTAGTCGTACGGGTGTCCCGTCGCGCGGTCTGCGTAGTTGCTGCAGCGGCCGGCAGCATTGAGGCAATCGGTCGTCACCTGGAACTCCGAGCTCACCCGGAGGCGATCCCCAGCGTCGACATTCGAGAGGGGCAGCGACATCACCGTCGTTGCACTTGCCCCCTGGGTGTTGGTGATGTCGAGGTGATCGGTGAGCTCGGAGTCGTCGCCGGTCGTCATGACGAGCGCTTTGTACGGCTCGCTGAAGCCTCCAGCCGACGCCGCGACCGCCGCGAGGACGGCGAGGGCGCATGCCAAGGCGATTGCCGTCCGACCACGCAGATGTCGCGCACTGCGCCACACCCGATCCACATCGAGGCTCCTCCACCCCCTCATCCGCCTGAGGATAGAAAAGTTCAACCGCCCGCACAAGCCGAAGCGGCGAGGGCTGGTTTCTTTCCTGACCGGCTAGGCCTACTCGCGCAGCCCGGCGGCTTCGACGTTCCGGATGCGCTACTTCGGCAACGCCGCGACGTAGAAGGGCAGGTTCGTGAGAGTCGCCGGGTTGCCAACGGCGAGCGCGGTGTTGACGCCCACATGCTCGTTGTCGTTCGGTGCGTCGGGCTGGCAGTCGGTACCGACGCCCGTTCCTCCGTTACAGAGGATCGCGCTGGCGAACGCCCTTGCGTTGGTCGCGGTGGCGACCAGCGCCCGACCGCTGACCTTCTCCCCAAAGTCGATCACATAACCACCGCCCCCGAGGGGATCCACCGAGATGCCGCCGGACTGGTCGGTGATGTCGCCGTTCGACTTCACCGCGGCCCAGAGGGTGCGTTGATCGCCGCTCAGCTTCGCGCCGCTCACGGCCTGCTTCTTGATCTTCTTGGTCGTCACCGCCTTCTTGTGCAGCTTCTTCGCCGTCACGGCGCCATTCTGGATGTCGCTGGTGCCGATCGTCGCCGCCGCCCAGCCGATGCCGCCGATGGCCAGGAACAGCGCGATCGAAGCGACGACCATTGCCGGCGATGGCCGAAACCGGCTCAACTTCCCCATGACGACTCCCCCTTCCGGCCAGAGACCAGCGTCCCCAGCGGTTTATAGAACGACGTCGCGATCCTCTTCGATCCTGGGTTGCGCTGTCAAGCCCTTTCGCCGGGG
>DATAPE010000079.1:0-18026 GCA_036265345.1 Actinomycetota bacterium | reverse complement strand
GGCCCTTGCCCCCTAGCCGTCTACGTCCGTTGCAACAGAAAGGAACATCATGAAGAGACATTCGCTGGACCCCCTCTCGCTCATCTTCGGTGTGTTGTTCGCCGGGCTGGGTCTTGTTTTCCTTCTCGTCCGGGTGGACGTCACAAGCACGAACCTCAGATGGATATGGCCCCTGCCGCTACTGGGCCTCGGAGCATTGATGATCGCTGCCGGCGTCCGCCGCTCGACCGAGTCCCGTCCGGAGGATGGGTCACGCTCTTACGACAACGCGACCCGGGATTAACGTGACGGCTCGGCAGTGAACAAGATGGTCTTGCCCCCCATCAGGACCGAGCGCAGGAGATCGATCTCATAGAGACCGCAGGCCCAACGTTACGACCGGGCAGAAGGTGAGCGCCCCCGAGCCTTCTGCCTGGGGGGTGGCAGAACGATACGAAGATCACGGGGGTGTGATCCGCCAGGCTCCGGAGGAAACCATCGCTCGGATCCTGGAAGCCATGGACGCGACGACAGCGCGACCTCCCGAGGCCAGCGTGCACGTAACTCTTCAGAGTGACGAGATCAAAAGCCCCACCGCGGTCGCGATCGAGCTCGAGGACGGCAGCAGCGAGCGGGTGACCGATGGACGGCTGGCCCCAGGGGTCCCGCTGGGGTACCACAGGTTGGTCCATGCCAACGGCACGACGTCCCGTCTGATCGTCAGCCCCGGCAGGTGCTTTCTGCCGGAAGACCTGGAGGTATGGGGATGGGCGGTGCAGCTCTACGCAACTCGTTCTCGGGAAAGTTGGGGGATCGGCGATCTCCACGACTTGCAGCGACTCGCCCACTGGGCGCGTGCGTCGGGGGCCGGCGCTCTCCTGCTGAACCCGATGGACGCGGTCTCCCCCGGCATCCCCCAACAGACAAGCCCTTACTTCCCCAGCAGTCGCTGCTTCCTCGATCCCCTGTACCTGCGTGTCGAAGACCTACCGGGCGCTGCCGAAGCTTCCGAGGAGATCTCTTCGGCTGCGACCAGCGGCCGGGGGTTGAACTCCGATCGACTCATCGACCGTGACCGCGTCTACGCCGCCAAGATGGAGGCACTCGGGTCCCTGTGGAGCAGGTTTTCGGGTGATCGCCGGTTCGACATGTACCGCGCTGAACGAGGGCAGCTGCTGAGCGATTTCGCCACCTTCACGGCGCTCAGCGAAAGCTACGGCGGGGATCCCTCGGAGTGGCCGACCGGCTTGCAGCGGCGAGATCATGGCGAGCTCGAGCTCTGGCGGGGTGAGAACGAATCGCGCGTCCTGTTCCACGAGTGGCTCCAATGGCTTCTCGACGAACAGATGAAGGCCGCCCACCTGGAGATCGATCTGATCCAGGACCTGCCCGTGGGGGTGGATCCCACGGGGGCAGATGCCTGGATATGGCAGGACGGATTCGCTGAGGGGACGGGAGTCGGAGCACCTCCCGACGATCTCAACACCGCGGGCCAACGTTGGGGGCTGGTTCCTTTCGACCCCTGGAAACTGCGAGCCGCAGAGTACGAACCTTTCATCCAGACGGTACGCGCCGCGCTTCGACATGCCTCGGGCCTGCGCCTTGATCACGTGATGGGACTCTTCCGGCTCTTTTGGATACCTGCGGGGATGCCACCCAGCGCCGGCACGTACGTGCAGTATCCGGCGCACGATCTGCTCAACATCTTGGCGCTCGAGAGTCATCGCGCCGACGCTTACATGATCGGAGAGGATCTCGGGACCGTAGAACCCGTCGTTCGCCGCGAGATGGCGGCGAGAGCGATGCTTTCCTACCGGGTGCTGTGGTTCGAGGAGACCGAGCCCGCCGAATACCCGCGGCTCGCGCTGGCGACGGTGACGAACCATGACCTGCCCACGATCGCGGGGGTATGGACCGGCGCCGACCTTGAAGAACAGCAACGAGTGCTCGCGGCACCCAACCGGGCGGGAGCAGCCGCCATGCGCGCGAAGCTCCAGAAGCTGGCCCGCGCGGAGGACATCGATGTCGAAACCATCATCGAGGCCGCCTACCGATCGCTCGCCCAGGCCCCCTGCAGGGTGGTGATCGCAACCCTCGAAGATGCGCTGGGGGTCGAGAGGCGTCCCAATATCCCGGGAACGACCTTCGAGAGACCGAACTGGTCAATGAGCCTGCCCCGCACGATCGAGGAGCTCGAGGAGGATCGCCTAGCAGGAGCTATCGTCCGAACGTTGTCGCGGCGCCGTTCGGGGACCGGCCGGCGGGGATCTCGTGGTTGACGGAACAAAGACTTTCCCGCCGAGGTTGCGCAAGATAGATCGACCATAGAAAGGAAACGGATGGAAAAGAAAGCTACCTTCGGAGCTGGTTGTTTCTGGGGTGTCGAAGCTGCCTTCCGCCAGATTCAGGGCGTGGAGTCGACAAGCGTCGGATACCTGGGCGGGACCCTCGAGAACCCCACATACGAAGACGTTTGCTCGAACACGACCGGCCACGCCGAGGTCGTCGAGGTTGTGTACGACCCCGACCGGATCTCCTATGACACCCTGCTGGATGTGTTCTGGGAGAACCACGACCCGACCACGCTCAACCGTCAGGGGCCGGATGTGGGAACCCAGTACCGCTCGGCGATCTTCTTCCACGATGACGAGCAGCAGGTCGCCGCACTCAAGTCCAAGGCGCTGCGCCAGACCCAGTTGAGCCGTCCGATCGTGACCGAGATCACCCCGGCGTCGAAGTTCTACCTCGCCGAGGATTACCACCAGCAATACCTGGAGAAGCGAGGCCTCTCCACCTGCCGCATCTGAGGGGCTCTAGCGTTCTATTTCTGCCGGTCTAACCGCCTCCGAAGGGCCGCTTCCACATAGCCTGATGGGGATGCAGGCCGAACCTACGCAACCTCCTCTTGATCCTGAGGCGCCCGGCCCCCGGAGACCGTCGCTATCACGGGCGTCGGCTTTCATGTCGGTGGGAACGCTGCTGTCGCGGGTGACCGGATTCCTGCGCCTCGCGGTGATCGCATATTCGATAGGTATCGCCGAGACCCGGCTGACGGATTCCTACAACCTCGCGAACACCGTCCCCAACATCATCTACGAGATCGTGCTGGGCGGCATCCTCGTGTCGGTCTTCGTCCCCGTATTCGTGGAGCTTCTGGAGAAAGAGGGCCGCGACAAAGCCTGGGAGGTGATGAGCGGGATCATCAACTTCTCTCTGATCGCGCTCAGCGGCATCGCAGTACTCGGGATCGCGGCGGCCCCGTGGATCGCCCACTTCTATGCCTCACGGCTGCACGGGGCCGACGCACATCTGCAGTACGAGACCATCGTGTTTCTGTTGCGGCTGTTCATTCCCCAAGTCGTCTTCTATGCGCTGTATTTCATCCTTGCCGGCGTGTTGAACGCGCACGGAAAGTTCGTCGCTCCAGGCTTCACCCCGGTCTTGAACAACCTGGTCGTCATTGGGGTCTTCATCGCCTTCCATCACGCTTACGGATCGGTCACCCTCGGCAACGTCACCAACACCCAGCTGCTCGTGCTGGGGCTCGGAACGACCGCGGGCGTGGCGGCTGCGGGCCTGGCATTGCTCCCGTTCCTGAGGGGACTTGGTAGATACCACCTGTCTGTGTCCGTGAGCCATCCCTCGGTTCGCAAGCTCGGCAAGTTGTCGGTGTTCTCACTTGCGTTGATCGCCAGCAATCAGGTTGGGTTCCTCATCGTTCAGTGGCTGGCCAATGGAGAGAAGGGAGCGTTTTCGGCTTATCTCGCCGCCTTCACTTTCTTCCTCCTACCGCAGGGTTTGTTTGGCTATTCGATAAACACCGCGCTGTTGCCCGGCATGAGCGAGGCTGCCGCGAACGCGCGCTGGACCGATTTCCGAGAGCGCATCTCTACGGGAGTGAGATCGTTGCTGTTGCTCGTGCTTCCGACTGCGGTGGGCTACATCGTTCTGGCTCGCCCGATCGTGCGTCTGTTGTTGGAGCACGGAGTCATGCATGCTCATTCCACCGCGTTGGTCGCGGGAGTGCTTCGCATCCTGGCGATCGCTCTCGTGCCTTTCGTTCTGTTCCAGTTCTTCCTCCGCGGGTTCTACGCGTTGCAGGACACCAGGACTCCCTTCCTGGTCAACGCGACGTCGGTTGCCATCGCCATCGCCATCAACGTCGTCGCCTTCCACTTCTGGCAGGTGGAAGGTCTGGCGGCCGGGAACGCGATCTCTTACGTGCTGGCCGGGGTCGTGCTCGGTTTTGCATTGGGTCGCCGGAGCGGGGGCCTCGACGCTGCGCGGATGGTCAGGAGCGGAGGCAGGATCGCGGCTGCTTCGGTGGGGATGGGGCTTGTGGTGTGGCTCGGGACCCTGGTGACGAAAAGCCTCATCGACTCGCCGTCGGTGGCGGCGCAAGCGGCGGGCGTGGGCCTTCCCGTGCTGGCCGGAGTGGGCACCTATCTCGGCCTCTGCCGGGTCTTTCGGGTAGAGGAGCTCGCCTTCGTGAAGGGCTTGATCCGCCGGTGAGCCTCTGAGCTACTCGCTGGGCAACTGGTGGTCCGAGAATCGCGCGCGCAGATCCTTCTTCGAGAACTTCCCAACGCTGGTCTTGGGGATCTCGTCCACGAACGCGACGTCGTCGGGTACCCACCACTTGGCGACCCGCGGGAGCAGGAACTCGATCACATCCTCTTTGCTCAGCTCTTCGCCCTCCTTGACCACCACACACGCGAGAGGGCGCTCCTGCCACTTCGGGTGGTGGACACCGATCACCGCCGCTTCCGCAACGCACGGATGGGACATGATCTCGTTCTCGAGGTCGACCGAGGAGATCCACTCGCCTCCGGATTTGATGACGTCTTTGGTTCGGTCGACGAGATGGATGTAGCCCTGGGAGTCGATGGTGGCCACGTCACCGGTCCGCAGCCATCCATCGGGAGTGAACTTCTCTTCGCCGGAAGTGTCCTT
This sequence comes from Actinomycetota bacterium, assembly GCA_036265345.1. Classification (GTDB taxonomy): domain Bacteria; phylum Actinomycetota; class CADDZG01; order CADDZG01; family WHSQ01; genus DATAPE01. The sequence goes on along the minus strand of DATAPE010000079.1, from coordinate 13,094 downwards.
GTAATAAGCCGCAGCGATCCACGGCCCCCGTACCTGCAACTCGCCAAATACCTGGCCATCCCAGGGGAGCTCCTGACCGGTCTCGACATCAACGATGCGCGCATCAACCCCCGGCAGAGGAAGACCCTGCTTGGCTCTGATATCTATCAGCTCGTCGTCGTCTCGGTCCCCGAGGGTGCTCTTGACCCATGCCAGCGAGCCCAATGGAGAGGTCTCTGTCATCCCCCATCCCTGGAACAGAGGCACACCTATCTTCTCCCGATACACCTCGGACAGAGCCTTGGGAACCGCGGAGCCACCGCTGGTGATGGTTCGGACATTCGATAGGTCGCGGCCCTCCAGCAGCGGGACGAGCGCCATCCAGATCGTCGGCACTCCCGCGGAGATGGTGACGCGTTCGCGTTCGAATAGATCCACTATCGCTCCCGGTGAGAGATCGGGGCCGGGCATCACGAAATCAGCGCCTGCGAACACACCGGCGTAAGGGGTACCCCAGGCATTGGCATGGAACATCGGGACGATAGGCATGAGGACATCGTTCTCCGATATCGCCAGACTGTCGGCGGTGTTGATGGCCAGGGAGTGGAGGAAAGTCGAGCGGTGTGAATACACAACGCCCTTCGGATTGCCCGTCGTTCCGGACGTGTAGCACATCCCGGCAGCCCGCCGTTCGTCGTCGACATGGAACTCGATCGGCTTGCTCTCGAGCAGCAGCGCTTCGTAATCCACGATCCTGGGATCATCGGGAATGTCACCCTTGCCGTCGTCCATAACGATGAAGTGGCGCACGCTGGTCAGCTTGTCCACCAGCGGCCACAGGACAGCCAGGAGAGAACGGTCCACGAAGATGACTTCGTCCTCGGCGTGATTCACGATGTATGCGATCTGTTCCGGGAACAGCCTGATATTCAGCGTGTGGAGCACGCGCCCGCTGCACGGAGCTGCGAAATAGAGCTCGAGGTGCCGGCCCGTATTCCACGCGAATGTCCCCACCCTGCCGCTGCCGGAGACCTCGAGCACATCGAGTGCGCCCCCCAGTCGCCGTGTCCGCTCCGCCCACTCTGCATAGGAGAGCCGTTCCATCCCGGCATGCGTGGCGGTCGACACCCTGCTCTCGGGAAACAACTTCTCGGCCCGGTGGAAGATGTGAGGCAGCGTCAACGGGTAGTCCTGCATCAGCCCTTGCATGTGTGTCTCCCGATCTGCGATAGAAGAACGACCATCATGACCCCAGAGTCAGTGTGATTCCACCAGCCAGCCCTGCCTCCATCGGCACCGTCGGCCACGGCACGAGGAGCGCGGTCGAGCTGATCGAGGTGCTGCAGGCTGCCGGGATCCAACAGCTGGTGGACGTGCGGCGGTTCCCGGGCTCCCGCCGTCACCCTCACTTCGCACGGGAGGAGATGGAGCTGTGGCTCCCCGGCTCCGGGATCGCCTATGCCTGGCGGGGGGAGGAGCTGGGAGGCAGGCGCAGCCGAACCACGGGTGTCAGTCGCCACCCCGCCTGGCGGAATGCTGCCTTCCAGGGCTACGCCGACCACACCGATACCGAGGTCTACCGCTCGGCCATCGCGCAGCTCGAGGCTGAATCGCGACGTACGAGGCTCGCGGTGATGTGCGCCGAGACCTTGTGGTGGAGATGCCACCGGAGGCTTATCGCCGACACGCTCGAGCTGCGGGGGACCCCGGTCGTTCACCTGATCAAACCGGGGGCCGAGCAACGGCACGCGCTCCATCCTGCCGTGCGCCTCGATGGGCAGGGGTGGCCGGTCTACGACGTGGGTGAGACCGCGGAGCTGGGTCTCGAGCCCTAGCCCGAGCGCTCCTGCAGCCCGCGGATCCCGATCCATCCGATCGCGATGGCGAATCCGATCGAGATGGCCGCCAAGACGTAGTGCACCACTTTGAATCCCGTCCCGTTCGAAAGCCGGGCGATGATCCATATCCGGGTGGCCCAGACGTAGAAGGTCCAAACCGCAGCCGCAAGAAGCACCCACGCGCGTCGCTTCGTCATCACCTCGAAGCTAGCACCCGCCACACGAGGTCAAGTCCAACGATCGAGACGCCGGAACTACAGGTGTCTCGATCTGGTCCTACTAGTAGCCGCCTCCGCCGGACCCGCCGCCACCGTGATAGACCACGATCAGGCCGATGATCACGGCGACCGCCACTGCGGCGATCACGAGCCAGAGCCAGAGCTTGGTACCTCTTCTATTCTCGGTCTGCATTCCACTCACCTCCTAGAGGTAGTACGTCGCCCGAGAGCATCCGGTTTGCCCCCTTCAGCGCTTCGCCAGAGTCTTCCGCTGCGCTTCGAAGGTGGTCCTGGGATCTCGTGCGGAAGCTTTGCCTGCGTAGAACACTGCGAACTTCGTGGTGGCGGCCGCGGCACTGCCGGTGATCCCGCTCGCCCAGCGCCTCAGGCGACCCGTCGACGGAAGCACCCCCAGGACGAGGCTGATAACTCCCAACGCTTCGCCCCCGCGCCACAGCGAGCCGGCAACGCCCTCCTTGTAAGCGCGAGCGGTTCGTTCGTTGGCCGCCACTTCCCGCTCCACGAGCAAGCCGGAGAGAAGCTCGGCCGCGCGGCCGGAGGTGCCGAACCGCTGCACGATCCGGACCTCGTCTTCATCCAGAGGCGTCATCTCGAGCAGGGACGCGCCGGCATTGATCGCCGACGCCACGAAGAGGAATGGCAGGGTCTTGTGCGCTTCCTTCCACGCAGGGACCGCCGAGTTGGACAGGAGGATCGCGGTGTACCCGGCGAGCGGCATACCCAGCACGCCGGCCCCCGCGCCCGAGAAGTCACCCAGAGCCCCGAGGAGCCCATCGGTCCCGGACAACACGGCCGCGCTGGAGGCCGCCCCGCCCGAAGCCGCAAGGATCCACGAACCGACGCTCATGGGCGAGGTGCGCCGGAACACGCGGAGCATGTTCAGGAACCGTTCCCGGCGGCCCAGGTCATAGATCAACAGTCCCGTGCCCACCACTACGGCAGCGGCCGTGGTCCAGCGGCATCGGGCGACCAGCCGGCGCGAGGCACCGCCCGCCTGAGCCGCGGCCCCCAGCACCGCCGCTGCACCTCCGAGCCCACCGACGTAGAAATAGGCAGGTATCGCCCACAACCAGACCGGCTCCTTGAGCACGGGACGGTCGTAATAGGTCGCGCCCTCGTCCTCAGGAGCTTCGGGCGGCCGGTCACGCAGATCGAGCGGCGCAGCCCCCTGGCTATGCGCCCGCTCGTCCTGGTCCTGGGGAACTTTCTGGTCGGCGGCCTCCCCCGAAAGAACGCCTACCGAAGGGTCGATGAACCGGCCGTCTGCGAACCGTGAAGATTCCTTGGTCACCGCCGGCCCGAACCCGCTACCGCGGCCACCGCGGCCAGACCGAGCGCGATCCCGGCAGCCGCCACCGAGCTCCACCCCGCCGCCGCGTACTTGCGAGGAGCTACCGGATCCGGAGGAAGGTTGTAGACCTCGGGCTTGTCCACCAGCAGGAAGAACGCGTTCAACCCATCGGTGCCGGGCTGATCGGCAGCATCGACGCCGTACAGATAAGCCTCCTCCACGCCCCGCTCATGCAACTCGTCTACGCGCCTGCGAGCCCGCTCGCGGAGCTCGTCCAGATCGCCGAACTGGATCGAGTCGGTGGGGCACGCCTTGGCACACGCCGGCTCCATCCCATCCTTCTGGCGGTCGTAACAAAGCGTGCACTTCCACGCGCGGCCGTCGTCCTCTCTTCGGTCGATCACTCCGAAGGGGCAGCCCACGACGCAGTACCCACATCCGTTGCAGATGTCGGGCTGGACGTAGACCGAATCGAACTCGGTGCGCACGATGGCCCCGGTGGGGCAGTTCTCCAAACATCCTGCGCTCTTGCAGTGCTTGCAGACATCCGACATCAGCAACCACGAGAACTGGCCGAGGCCGGTCTGTTGCTCCGACAACGCCATCGGACGCTCGATGAACTCAACGTGGCGCCACGTCGATGCGCTGAGAGCCGCGGTGTTGTCGAGGGACATGCCGGTGAAGGACATCCCGTCATCGGGAAGCTGGTTCCACTCTTTGCAGGCAACCTCGCACGCTTTGCATCCGATGCAAACTGTGGTGTCGGTGAAGAACCCGGTAGCCATCAGCCGGCCTCAAAGAACCGCGTCACGTTTGCTCTCCCTCTTCGGACTGGCCGGCTTCGACCCCGTGCCCCCCGGTTGGACGGTTGGCCGCGGGGGCCTTGTCCCTCGAGGTTTGATCGACCGCCTCCTCGACCGGGCGCCCGCTGGTCACCACGCGGCGGCCGCTGCTCTTGCGCCCTGGCTCGATGTTGCCGGTCAGGGCTTTGGATTCCTGGATCGAGACGTTCGGGTCGGCGACGAACGAGATGAGCTCGTTCGCAGCATCCCCCCTTACGAGCCCTCTGCTCCCCCAGTGGTAAGGCAAACCGATCTGATGAACGGTGGTGCCGCGGATCTTCAATGGTGGGATCCGGCGCGTAACGAGCACGCGCGCCTCGATCTCGCCCCGGGCGGTTGTGATCGTCGCCCATCCCCCGTTGGTCAAACCATTCTCGGCCGCGAGCTCGGGAGAAACTTCACAGAACATCTCGGGTTGCAGCTCCGACAGCCACGACAACCAGCGCGTCATGGCCCCCGCGGTGTGGTGCTCGGTCAGCCGGTAGGTGGTGATGACGTAGGGGAACCGGGGATCGCCGTGCGCGCGGTGATAGGGATTGTCCTTGCGCTTCCATTCGATGCGCGCCGGGTTGCACTGCTGCCCGTACAGAGGGTTCTCGCAGATCGATTCCTGGGGCTCATAATGCGTCGGCAGCGGGCCGTCGAGAAGACCATTGGGTGCGTAGATCCAGCCCTTGCCGTCGCCCTGCAGCAAGAAGGGATCGATGCCTGAGATCGTGTCGAGACCCGACGCGCGTTCTTCGGGGCGATAGGAGGGGGGCCGGTCTGGGATGAAATCGGGATCGTCCTCGCCCGTCCACTTGCCAACCTTGGCGTCCCACCACACGTACTTCTTGCGCTCCGACCACGGTTTGCCTTCAGGGTCCGCCGACGCCCGGTTGTAGAGGATGCGGCGGTTGTGCGGCCACGCCCAACCCCATTCCGGAGCCACCCAGCTCTGCTCCCGGCCCGGCTTGCGTCGCGCCGCCTGGTTGACACCGTCCTTGTAGACACCCGAGTAGATCCAGCAACCGCACGCCGTCGATCCATCGCTCTTCAGGTCCGTGAATCCTTCGACCAGCTCTCCACTGTCCACTTTGTATCCGTGGATCTCCCGAAGCACCGCCTCGGCGTCGGGCTCCTGATGCGGCCCCTTCGTCGGGTAATCCCAGGTGAGGTCGAGGAGTGGGCGATCTTTGAGATCGGTCGAGTCCTCATACAGTTTTCGTAGACGCACCCCCAGGTGATAGATGAAGTGCAGCTCGCTGCGGCTGTCGCCGGGGGGCTCGATGGCCTTGTGGTGCCATTGCAGCATCCGCTGGGTGTTCGTGAAAGTGCCATCCTTCTCGGTGTGCGCCGCGGCGGGGAACATGAAGACCTCCGTTTTGACGTCTTCGGTTCGCACCTCGCCTCGTGCGATCTCAGGCGCTTCGCGCCAGAACTCCGCTGTCTCCGTCGCAGCGAAGTCCCGCACCACCATCCAGTCGAGCTCGCGCATCCCCTTGCGGTGGAGTGCCCCGTGCATGGATCCCACGGTGGGGTTCTCCCCCATGACGAAGTAACCCTGGATAGCGCCGTCCGCCATGTCGGCCACCGTCGTCATGTGCGAGTGGTCGCCGGTCAGGTTCGGGAGGTAGTCGTAGCACCATCCGTTCTGGAAGCTCGCCGCCTCGCCCCACCAGGCCTTCAACAACGAGACGATGTACTTCGGAAACTCTGACCACCACCCGGACGTCGACTCGTTGAACTTGACGTAATCGTCGAAAGTCTTGTCGAACTTCGCCTTCGGCATCGGCAGATAGCCGGGAAGCAGGTTATAGAGCGTCGGGATGTCGGTGGAGCCTTGGATCGAGGCGTGACCTCTGAGGGCCATGATGCCGCCGCCGGGACGACCGATGTTGCCGAGCAACAGCTGGATGATCGCCGCCGTCCGGATGTACTGCACGCCGACCGAGTGCTGCGTCCACCCCACCGCATAGCAGAACGCCGAGGTTCGCTCGCGGCCCGAATTCCGGCACAGCGCGTCGGCGACCTTGAGGAACAGCTCTTGTGGGATCCCGCAGGTCTCTTCCACGATCTCCGGTGTGTACCTCGAATAGTGCTTCTTCAGGATCTGGAACACACAGTTGGGGTCCTGCAACGTGAAGTCGAATCGTTCGGCTCCCGCGGTCGTGCCGCGCTCTGAGTGGGGCTCGGCGGAGAAGATCTCTCGCTGCCCCGCAGAGGGAGCCACTTCGACGCCCTTGTAAGACCACGACGAGATGTCGTACTCGCCTTTGTCCGCATCCCATCCGCTGAACAACCCGTCGAGGTCCTCGGTGTCCTGGAAGTCATCTTCGATGATCGCGGGCGCATTCGTGTAGTTGACGACGTAGTCCTTGAAATATGCGTCGTTCTCCAGGATGTGGCGAACGATGCCGCCCAGGAAGGCGATGTCCGAGCCCGCGCGGAGAGGGACGTGAAGATCGGCGACGGCACTCGTGCGCGTGAAGCGCGGGTCGACGTGAATGATCGTTGCCCCGCGCCGCTTCGCCTCCATGACCCAGCGGAAACCAACGGGGTGGCACTCAGCCATGTTGGACCCCTGGATCACTATGCAGTCTGAGTTCTGAAGATCCTGCTGGAAGGTAGTGGCGCCGCCTCTACCGAATGATGTCCCCAGACCGGGGACGGTGGAAGAGTGTCATATGCGCGCCTGATTCTCGATCTGGATGGCGCCGAGGGCCGTGAACAGCTTCTTGATCAGGTAGTTCTCCTCGTTGTCGAGCGTCGCTCCGCCGAGATGGGCGAAGCCCATCGTGCGCCTCAGCGGATTGCCGTTCTCGTCGGCCTGCTCCCAGGTCGCTTCACGCGTCTTCTTGACGCGCTCGGCGACCATGTCCATGGCTCGTTCGAGGGGGATCGTCTCCCACTCGGTGCCGTAGGGCTTGCGGTACAGCACGCTGTGCAGCCGATGCGAACCGGTGACCAGCTGGAAGGTCGCGGCCCCCTTGGGACAGAGACAGCCCTCTGAAACGGGGGAGTCGGGGTCCCCTTCGATGTCGGTGATCTTGTTGTCCTGGACATAGACCAGCTGACCGCAGCCGACCGCGCAGTACGGACACACCGACTTCACTACTTTGTCGGCGCTGCTCGTCCTCGGCAAGAGGTCGTTGCTGCGGGGCGACATCGCGGTGGCACCGAGCCCGGACGCGTCACGCGCCCTCAGTTGCTTGACGATCGGCAACTCCCGCAGTGTCATGCGGAACCAAATCTAACCAATGAGCAGACCGAGCGATGACAGGTCAGGTGCGACCCCGCCGGAACCACCGATAGATCATCCCGGCCAGTCCCGCCGCCGCCCCCGCCGCGAGGACCTTCCGTCCCAGCTGTGCTTCGGCCCGCTCTCCCGCCCCTGGCGAACTATGTCCACTGGCCTCGATGCGAGGCGGGTGGGTAGCGACCGAGGTGCGTGGCGGCGGCGCGGCTGGGTTCCCGTCTCCCGACGATCCGGAAGATCCCGAGGGTCGTTCTCCCTCCGGGATGTGGGTTTCGATCACCTGGTTCATCTCGGCCCCCAACAGAAAGAAATAAGCCGTCTGGTGGATGTAGATCATGAAGATCGCGATGCCCGCGAGCGCTCCGTAAGTCGCGCTGTAAGAGTGTCCGCCTACGTTGTTCACGTATAAGGAAAACAGCAAGGTGTAGAGAAGCCAGAACAGCAGTGCGATCGCGGCTCCCGGAGTGATCCACTTGAACTTCTGCTCGACGTTGGGCGCGAAGTAGTACATCAGTGAAAACGCCATCAAGACCACGACTATCAGCACGGGCCATTGGAGGATCTCCCACAGGATGACAAAGACCCGCCCGGACCCGGTCACCCGAGCGATGTAGTTCGAGATCGCCGGCCCGGCCACCACGAGCACACCGGCCGCCACGAGCAGCGCGCTCGTCATCAGGGACAACACGATCGAGACTCCGTATTTCTTGACGAAGGGACGGCTCTCGTCGACGTTGTACATAACGTTCAGTGCCTCCATCACGCCCCGGAAGGCCCCGGAGACCCCCCACAGCGCACCGACGATAGCGATGATGGCTCCCGCGGTGAATGCGCCTGTCGCCTTGGTAGTCGCTATCCGCTTCAACTGAGTGCCGATCAAAGCAACCATGTTCGCGGGCAACGTGTGGGATGCCTTGTCCAACAGGGTGTTGACGAGGCCGGTCGCGTGGAAGATGGCAAGCAGGGACAGCAGGAAGATGATGAACGGGAACAGCGCGAACAAGGCTGCGTAGGTCAGGTTGCCCGCGAACGCGCCGAGATGGTCCTTGCTTGCTTGAGCGAAGCTCTCCTTGAAGAACTCGACCAGACCAAGTCGTCCTTGGGTGAAGGGCATCTTGACCTGGTTGCCCTTCTGCTGTGCGCTCTCCCCTGCCTCTTTAGCTCTCTCGGCAACTTTCACAGCTCGCTCCTCCACCTCGCCGCTGCGAACAAGCTACCCATGGCACTCCGCCTGAATCCCATCAGCGCAAGGCGGCGGCAAGGACCCCACCGAACGCCGCTACCCCCACCGTTAGCCAGGCAACGTAGTCGCTGACGTGACCGCTGTGCAGGTCCCTCAACCGGCCCAGCGGCGATAAGGCCGGCCGCAAGAGCCCGACGGGCGCGCGCGGGAGGCGATCCCGAAAGAGAGCCAGTAGTGCCACGGCGATCGCGCCTGTTGCCCCCGCGACTCCGAGCAGCACCGAGGACAGAGTCGCCCCAGCAGAACCGGATGGGCCGGGCGGAGACACCGGCGCGGTCCCCAGGACTGCCGCGGCGTAGCCATGATGATCTGCGAATTGAACCGCGCCGCTCATGGCATGTCGCGGCGCCGAAGGCAGCACTCCCATCACGAATGCTGCCGCTACCAGCAATTTGCCTGGAGCCAGCATCACGACCGGAGTGTGGGTGCTGGCTCCTGTGGTCTCGCGGTCCTCGTCCCCTTCCTCCCGAGAGGTCTCATCAAACTTCGGGCGCCGTCCCCAGCCGAGGAACACCCGTCCGGCGGCCCGGAGGACCGCCCCACCCGTGAGGGCCGACACCGCCAGGAAGAGCCACGGGACCCAGTGCAGGCCCAGCTCACCTGCCTGTTCCTCGATAAGGCCCTTCCCGAGAAAGGTGCCGAAAGGGGGAAGTCCAGCGAGTGCGAGGCCCCCCATGGCGAACAGCGCGCCGGTATAAGGGAGGTCCTTGCCGGTGCCGAAGATGCGCCTCTCGTCGACGCTGCCCTTGCGATCAAGCAGGATGCCGACGCAGATGAACAGGCTCCCCTTGATCGCCCCGTGGGCCACGACGTAGATGGCCACCCCCGCAAGGGCTTTCGGATCGAGTAGCGCGAACCCGAGCAGGAATAGACCTGCGTGACTGACGGTCGAGAAAGCAAGCAGCCGTTTCAAATGATGCTGCAGTGAGCACATGAGCGCGCCGACGATGGCGGTGATCACACCCATGCCGATCAGCACGCTGCGTAGGCCCGGAACGTGCACGGACATGATCCCGCCGAACACCGTCCAGTACACACGTGCGACGCCGTAAAGACCGAGCTCTACCATCACGCCCGAGAACAGCACGCACACCGGCGTGGGCGCGACCGCGTGGGCGTCGGGGAGCCAGAAGTGGAACGGCACCACCGCTGCTTTTACCAGGAAGCCCGTCGTCACGAAGGCGAAGGCAACGATCACCAGACCGTCGAGGTGGCCGCGGTCAAGCACTGCTCCGATCTGGGCGAGATTCAGGGCCCCCGTGCGCGCGTACAACAGGGCGACGCCTGTCAGCAGGAGAAACCCGCCCACGCTGTTCGTAACCGCGAAGTTGAGCGCCCCCTGGAGGGGGCCGCGTTCTTCCACCTTGTAGGCGGTCAATGCATACGCGGAGACGCTCATCAGCTCGAAGAAGACGAACATGTTGAACAGATCGCCGGAGAGGCAGAAGCCGGCCATCGCGGCGAGAAAGACCAGCATCAAGACGTGGAAGAAGTCGCCCACTTCCTCGAAGAAACGCCACGAGAAAACGAACGCCGCACACATCAAGCCGGCCACCAGCGCGGCCATCCCCGCACCGAAGGGATCGACGGCGAACGAGATCCCGAGAGCCACGAGGTGACCGCCTGCGCCACGGGGTTCCCACCCACCGAACCAATAGATCACCCGCCCTCCTGATGATCTGGCCGCAAGCGCGACACCGAGGACCAGAACCGCGACAGCGACGGCCACGGCGAAGGCATCCACTATCTGACGGCGCGTCGATTTCGGCGGGGCCAGCAACAGGGCCGCCGCGATCAGAGGGATCGCAACGGGCAGCGCCGGCACGAGGTCCTCAGCCTCGCAGGCTGTGCAAGGCTTCCGGATCCAAGGTTCCGGAGCGCTTGTGCGTCTGCACCACGAGCCCCAGCAGAAGAGCGGTCACGGTCGCTCCCACCACGATGTCGGTGAGCACCAGCGCTTGCACGACGGGGTCCACCGCGGGCGTCGATAGCGGGACGTTCAGGAACACGGGGGCCGCAGCATGGGTTTTGTAACCGACAGCCAGGAGAAGGACATAGGTGGAGGACTGCACCACCGACAGGCAGACGATCAGATGGATCAAGTTCCTGCTGGTAGCGATGCCGTAGATGCCCACCAGCAGAAGCCACGCAGCAACGAAGAAGGGAAAGACGCTCACGTCTGGCTCCTTCGCCGCAACACGACTGTTTGCTCCATGAACTCCGCGAGGATGAGTACGAATCCGGCCGTCACCGCCAGGCCGACGCTCACGTTGATCAGCGGGATGGTCCCGGCGGAGATCAGCTGTCCGGTCGTGCCCAGCGGGAAGAAGTTCTCGAGGAACCAGCGTGCGAAGATCAGACCGGCAAGCCCGATGACGACAAAACCCCCTGCCCCTGTGGCTTCGGTCGCCTCGATCACAGCTTCGGGAGTCAGGCGCTTGGCAGTCACATACTCGCCGGCTAGATAGACATGGAGCAGCGCGGTCGCCAGGATGACGCCTCCTTGGAAGCCACCGCCGGGGCTCAGGTGAGCGTGGATCACGATGTAGATGCCGAACAGGACGATCGGTCCGACCAGCAGAAGTCCGAGGACGCGGATGGAGTCGCTGGTGTGGGGTGCGATCCGCCAGCGGGCATGGTCCTCGTCGCCCTGGGATTCTTGCTCGTCGCGCTGAGCTCGCAGGATGATCGTGAGACCCACGACCGCAGCAAACAGGATCATCTCCTCGTTGATCGTGTCGAAGCCTCGGTAGTCGAAGTTGACTCCGGTGACCGTGTCGGTCAGGTGGCGCTCCGGAGTCGCCACCCTGTTGATGATGTCTCCGTAGGGGCCGCGATAGTGGCCGAAGTCGGGAAGTCCGAAGATCGCCCAAACATAGAGGGCCGCCAGGCCTGCCCCTCCGATCAGAACCAGGCGGCGGCGACCCGAAGCCGTCACTCCGAGCCTCCTCGAACTTTGGCGAGCGTCAGCATGATCATCAGAGGCCATGCGACGGCGCCGACCACTAGCTGGGAAAGCGCTACATCGGGGGCCTGGAACAGGAAGAAGAGCAGCGCCAGCAGCAGTCCGTAGAAGCTAGCCCCTATGGCCTGACGAGCAGGGTCATGAGATGCCACGACGCCGACGCTGGCCGCGGCCACCAGGACCAGCACGACGAACTGCAGGACCTCGATCACGAGGTCCTCTCCTCATCGAGAACAACCAAGCGACCGAACTCGCGGATGCGCGCGGCGCGGGCGGTCGCATGCGTCAGAACGGGGCTGATCATCACGAGAAGGACGACCACCAGGATCGATTTCACGCCTTGTTGCTTCAGGGCGTTCTGGACCACAAGGGCCGCCCCAATCAGGAACGCGCCGAGCGTCGAAGCGGGGCCGACGTAGTGCAGCCGGTCGTAGAAGTGACGCATGACCAGGACACCAACGCAAGACATCAACTCCACTACGACGCCCGAGGTGAGAAGGAAGATCACAACCGCTCGCTGCACGTCGCTAGACCCAGCGTTCCAGGAAACGCGCGAACACGAGGCCCCCGGCGAACGACAGCAGCGCCAGGGCCAGAGCCAGGTCGAAGAACGGGGGCCGGTTGAGCCCCTGCGCCAGCAGAAGAAGAACGAGGCTGATGATCACCGACGCCAGTTCTAGGCCCACGAGGCGGTCCATCGGCGCTTCTCGCAACGTGACCATCCCGCACGGGATCAAGCCCAGGATCAGTGCCAGCGCCGCTAGCAGCCACACGTTCACAGGTCGGCGAAGACCTCTCTGGCGGCGTCTTCCTTGGGTGATGGAACCAGTTGATGGACGAGCATCAGGTCGGCTTCCTCATCGATCCCGACGACGTATGTGTTCGGTGACACCGAGAGAGCCGGAACTATCAATGCTCGGCGCGCCGACGCACGATCGCCGTCGCCTCCACTCCGGAACGGGAGAGCGCGAAAGCCACTGTTCACGGGGTGACCACCGAGGTGACGGACGAGGGCGATTCCGAGGATCCAGCAGTCCCGAACCACGCTGAGCGGCAGCCTCCACACTCGAAGGAACCAGCGCGGGTCCGGATCGAACCGGACGAGCCCTTGCACGCGCACAACTTCGGCGGCCGTGGCCGCGATCGTGGCGGCGATCATGCCCGCGACCAACTCGGCAACCGAGACGGTGACGAGCAGGAGCCATAGGCCGAGAAGCGCCAGCCACCAACCGACCCACCACACGATCCGTGCGCGCACGGCGGCATCATAGGAGCGCCCCACGCGCCGTGAAACCTCCTTGCTACCGTGAGAGGTGGGGCTCTAGGACGCCTCTGCCGGAGGGCTCTGGTCGACGGGTGCGATGTCACCGTGGCGGTGGACGATCTTCCACTCGCCGTCCTCACGCCGGTACACGTGGGTCACACGCACCGTGTACGGCTCCATCGTGCCGCCATCGTC
>DATAPE010000078.1:0-1501 GCA_036265345.1 Actinomycetota bacterium | reverse complement strand
GGCGTAGCGTCCACGGCACGTACCGAAAGGAGGTAGGGACGTGGATTACCCCCTCCTTTTGGCTGTGGTGAGCAGCCGAGCTGAGGGCAAGCCGTCCTACCGCTGAGCACCGCTCACAACGCGTCAGCGCCACGGTCGCAGAGGGCTGGCGAATACCACCTTGACTCACGCACGCGAAGTCCTGATGATTGTCCGCGAGCTAGGGCTGGAGGCACCGTGCCGATGTTTCCATGGTCCGAGAGGAGGCGCCTATTTAACGCACGTCTACGAACCCAAGCGAAGGGTCGTTCGCAAGTGTCTGAATCTTGTTCGATGACGAGGCACAAGCCGAGGAGGTTGAAATGGCCGTATCGGATCAGTTGACGAAGCTGGCTTCGCGGGCCAAAGAGGCACAAGACCGCGCTGCAGCCGCACAAGCAAAGGCCACAGAAGACCTTGAGAAGGACGTCGAGAACGCGCGGACGTCTGCTCAGGCTCAGGCCGACAAGCTCCGTGCAACGGCCGACGCAAAGAAGGGCAAGCTGTCCGTCTGGTGGAACGATCTGCAGCGTTCGTGGGACGAGCACATCGAGAGGATGCGTTCCGACATCGAGACCAGGCGGGCAGAGCACAACCTGGATCGAGCGCAGACGAACGCCGACAACGCAGAAGACGATGCCGCGTTTGCAGTCGACTACGCGTACGCCGCGATCGAGGAGGCCGAGTATGCAGTCCTTGACGCCGCACTCGCGAGAAAGCACGCGGACGAGCTCGCCGCTGCGTCAACAAGCGCAAGGCCCTAAACCGAACATAACCCGTAGCGCGAGCAGCTTTGGTGACGCTGCTCGGCGTGTTCGTAGTGGAAACAGCAAGCCCGGCGCGCGCGGCGCGTCGGGTTCTGAATCCGTGCGCCCCGCGCGGAGTGCTCGAGCACTTCTGAGACATTCGAAGGTGGGCGTTTGCCCAAACGACTCGGCGTCCCGTCCGGCCGCTCCAGCTTGAAGGTGAACACCACCTACGGGCCCGGCGTTACGATTCAGGCCGGGTCTTCGTCGCTCTAGGGTGTGCGCGGTTCGGCCCGGAACGTCGTGGTCCAGGCGAACCGAAGGAGGGACTGATGGCAACGATCGTCGTCGGAACGGACGGATCCAAGGGCTCCGAGGCGGCCCTCTCGGAGAGCTTCGACCTCGCCAAGCGGCTGGGCGCGAAGGTGCTGGTCGTGGCCGTCACTGCGCAGGTATCCGACCTCCTGGGTGGCTCCGTCTACCAGCACAAGCTCAGCGAGCACCTCGACCGAGCCCGCGCAGCCCTGGACCCCGCGAGGACGCTGGCCGAGGAGGCCGGAGTCGAGGCCGAGTTCGAGATCTTCGAGGGCGACGCGGCCGAGGAGATCGCGATGATCGCCGAGCGCCGGGACGCCGACCTCGTCGTCGTCGGGACCCGGGGCCACGGTGGCATCGCCGGCTCGCTTCTCGGAAGCGTGTCGGCCGACGTCGTCCGCCGGTCGAAGAGGCCGGTGGTC
>DATAPE010000077.1:0-1904 GCA_036265345.1 Actinomycetota bacterium | reverse complement strand
TGTGATTTCGGGTCGCGCCAAGCTCGATTTGGAAGGACAAACGCTAAATCTGAAGGCCGGAGACTCTTGGCTCGTTCCTGCGGGAGCCACCCACGAGTACACGATACTAGAGCCATTCACCGCGGTGGAGGCGACGGCTCCCCCTGCCGAGGTTCACGGTCGAGATGAGGCTGTCTAATCGACCACTTATCGATCTCTAACCCAGGTGCCCGTCTAGAAGCCATTCCAGGCTTGCTCAGGCTCCTTCTCGGTTTTGAGTCTCGGCACCGTCTAAGGTTTTGAGTCTGGGTGAGTCACCTGACGGCTTCAGGTTGCGCCTCTGCCACTCAATACTTGCGATACTTGCGCGTCTTGGTTGGCGCCGGGGTGAGGTTAGCGATGCAGTTCGCCATGAACGCTTCTCCCGTGCCGTACGGATGCGAAACCGGAACGTTTCGCAACCGGTCAAGACAGAACTCTTCGACTTCCCTTGGTGCAGCCGAAGCGGGACTGATGCTCATCGACGCTAAACAAGTGACCATCACCATTAACACACGTTGGTTTTTCATGTTTGCTCCTCCGACTGCAATCTGTTGCGGGCTTTCGTGCGCGTAAGGCCGTGCCAGCCGCCCTTATCCCACGCTCGTCTGTGCTTTGTTTCCAGATTCGTCATCAGACCGATCAAGTGGAGCCTGCCAATCCACGGGCTCACTGGCCTGATCCAAGATCGACGGGTCGTCATTCTCCGGCTTATTAACCCGCGTCGAGATCGGCCACATGGTCATGGGCTCTGACGGATAGCAGATCATTGGGATCGGGTTCTAAACTGAGCCAGCGCTCATAGCTCTCCGGCCTGAGGATGGCGGGCATTCGGTCATGGATACGACCCACTAGCTCGTTCGAGGGCACCGTGACCACCGCAAAGGTACGCTCCCACTCACCCGTATTCGGGTCACGCCAGTTCTCCCATAGCCCCGCTAAGCCGAAGGGCGAGCCATCCTTCATGCCGATGGCATAGGGCTGCTTTCGACCCGCGCCTCTGATTGCTCTCCACTCGAAGAAACCATCGACTGGCACGATGCAGCGACGGAAAGCATAGGCCTCTCTGAACGTCGGAAGCCTTGAGACACTCTCAGCCTTGGCGTTGATCGGCTTACGACCCCCTCGTGGGTAGCTGCACCAATTCGGGATCAAGCCCCACCTGAGTAGATCGAGCGAACGCTCTCCAGTCTTGTGGTTCTGTCGGATGACCAGCAGTTCCTGGCTAGGCGCAGCATTATAGCGGCGTGGCACATTGCCTAACCGGCTATCGCTTACATCGAGGCCCTCGACAATGGCGAGGCGAAGGGGTCCTGACTTCTGGATTACACGCCCACACATGCTAACTCCGCCGAAGATCGCGAAGACCCGTTGTTCCTCGAAGGTGCTGCTCAAGGAGCCGAGCGTTTTTGCGATTGGCCTTCCAGGCGAGGTCAAACGCATCACCTACGAGCGGGATGCTTCCAAGCAGGAAATCGACCCCGACATTCGCGAGCATCCGCGCCAAGAGCACAGGTGAAGCGCCTGTTTGCCGAGCATGATGCACGATGAGGAGCGAAATCGCGCTTGTAAGGGCGTCGCCTATGCCGGGAAATAGCCCGAGAATAGCATCCCAGCCGAAGCGGATGTTGGTGCCGGGGACGAGGAACTGCTCATCCATGGCCCTGGCCAAGAACTGAACTCCCTCTCCTGGGGCGTCATTCCCGCTGTCAGACGGTCTATGAAATCAGCGGCCGTTGTGCCGCGGGACCGGCCTCGCCCGAACACGTAATCGCTACTACTCATCTGTAATGCTCCTCGTCACCTCCGCCGATGCGATATAGGGACCAAGACTGGACGATCAACCCTGGGGAAGGGCATCTCCGCTGGAGGGCCTACGGACACCC
>DATAPE010000076.1:0-5959 GCA_036265345.1 Actinomycetota bacterium | reverse complement strand
TGTACGAGCGGCCGGACAACCTCTTCGTTGCAGTCTTTATCGGGTCACCGGCGATGAACCTCGTCGAGGCGTCACTAACAGGTGCAGGCTGAGCTGTATTCATTGAGTTCGCCGGGAGCCGGCTTCGTGTGGACGACGAGGCGCTGACCCTGCGCCCGGCACTCCGCAGCTACGAGGGAAGGAAGGTTGTCCTGGGGATCAGACCGGAGGACATGGAAGACGCGTCCCTGGTGAAAGGAAGCCCCGAGGACCAGCGGATACCCGTCGTTGTGGATCTGCGCGAGAACATGGGGTCGGAGGTGTTCGTTCACTTCACCGTTAACGCTCCTTCGGTTCTTACCGAGGACACCAAAGAGCTGGCCGTAGACGCCGGATCCGACTCGCTGGAGAAACTCGAGATTGCGGTCAGCGAGAACACGTCCGCGTTCGTCGCCCGGATGAGCCCGCGCACCAAGGTCAGGGTGGCCGAAGACATCCAGGTCTATGTCGACACCACCGCGATGCACTTCTTCGATATCGACACCGGCCGTTCGATCTATGACGAAGGTCCTTCTGCGGACGGCCCGATAGCCTCGGTGACTGCGGGAGCCGGCTCCGGCTAGCCTGCCGGGGCACCCGCGGCGATGATCTCGCGCATGCGCGTCGCCACCGGGAGAGGTTCGCGGCGGAAGACTCTCTCCTCGTCCATCCGCAGCCGGTGGAGGCCCATGGGCTCCAGATAGCTCTCGACAGGCTTGGTTCCGTCGCGGTATTCCCAATTGATCAGGTCGTAGAGGGGCCACCAGGTGAACCCCACGACGGGGATCCCATCGGTGAGGAGTGTTCGCAGCGAGTCGACTGCTTCCTCCAGCCACAGCCGGCGGCACGCGTCGTCGGTGTCCTTCGGTGCATCGGGAGGTGCGGCGAACGCCTTTCCGTCGCGGGCGCGTTCGTTGAAGCTGGATTCGGTGATCATGATCGGTCTCTGGTATCTATTGAACGCTTCCCGAACCACGAGATCGAGGAACCGGCCCCCACCCCACTCCGCCTTTTGGGTAGTGCTGCCGTCGCTTGCGAGGGACCGGCGCCAGACACTCATGAACGGGTAGTAGTTCAGCCCGATCACGTCGAGCTCGATGGGGTGACTGCGGTACCAGTTCAGGTCGTTGCCCTGTAGGCCGTTGGTGGTGAGGTACCGGTGGAGGGGATGGCCCTCGTCCACGCCGCCCGTGACCAGCTCGAACATCGTCAGGATCCTGTCCATGTCCAGGTTCAGCCGGGGCTCGAGCGCCTCATCGTCGGTAACACCGCAACCTGTTGCTTCGACATGCACCATGACCGCGTCCGGCCGGACCTGATGTAGAGCGTCGACGGTTTGCACTATTCCCTTGCAGATCGCGTTCATGACCTGGACGAAGCCAGCATCACCGTGCAGGTGCGGGGGCCAGTGTCCGGTTCGCCCGCACAACTCGGCATTGATGAACGGCTCGTTCAGCGGGGTGTAGTAACGGACGTCCGGATAGCGGCGCGCGAACGCCGTGGCATAGGCACTAACTCGCTCCGGATAGTCAGGATGCAGGAACTGGTCTTCGAGCCACAGCGGCGTGCCGTAATGCATCAGGTCCACGATCGGGTCGATCTCTCGTTCGAGGAGGAAGCCGATGACCCGATCAATCCACGCCCAGTCGAAGCGACCCTCTGCGGGCTCGACCCGGTACCACGGGATCCCATAGCGCATCGTCCGGAAGCCCGTGTCGGCTACAAGTTCGAGATCCTCGCGCCAGAACCGGTAATGCTGCTGGAGCTCGTATTCGTCGAGGCGCCGCTTGCCCGGCTCGACCTGGGCGATGAACGTGTCCTCGATACCGGTCGCCCACCGGAAGTTCGACAGACCCAGCCGTTCGAGCTCCGACCCCCACGCGGCTGTCATCGCATCGTTGCTAGCAGCAGATTGGCGAGCAACGAGACTGCCAGCGGATCTCGGGGGCCAGCTTGCAAGATAGGCCAGGTGGTCGCCACCACTCCCGGGCGGAGAACCGCCGCCGTCGCTACCGCCTTGTGGATCCAGCCGACGTACATCCCTGCAAGCGTCTGCGCGGGACGCGGGCCGGTCAAGACCGCCGAGGGGACCATTCGGCCGCATGTGATGTCCACGCGCGGAAGCAGGGGAGTGCCGCGGCGCAGAGCCGGATCGAACCAGTGCATCCCCTGCGCCCAATCGCCTTCCCATGCCGACCCGGTTCGCTCGACCGCTCGGACGCCGTCACCCTCGTCACCGGCGGCTGCCAGCCAGACTCCTGATCGCCGACGATCAAGGCCGGTCGATACCAACGTTCCACCGGTGCGGTCGGTCGGCCACCCGGCACCCTCTAGAAAGCCAAGCACCGCCGGGTCGTCGGACCACGCGGCCACCTCGGGCTCGGGTCGGTCGAACACCGCGATATCGGTCCAGTTCCTCCCGGCCATGGCGGCGGTGTCGTCCACCAATTCCAACTCCAGCCGAAGACGCCCCGCCGACTGCGGCCGAATGATCACGTCTGCTACGCGTGGCGCGGTCCACCCCAAGACATCCACCGCGGTCTCTCCCTGTGAGCTTCCGTCCGAGCCGCGCCAGCGAAGCGTCGCACGCGTCAGATCGCGATCGGATGCATGCGCGACGTGCATCGCGATCCTCATCTCCTCTCCGACGAAACACCGGCGTCGCTCCGGAACCGCGATGGGAAGGTCCGGCCCGAAGATCCACCGGTAGCCGCCGTGGCCTGCCTTCGGCCGGCGGTGGAGGTCGAGTAGTCCGTTGCACTCCCAGAAGAGATCGGTGAACTCGGTGACCACGAAGCCGGCGATCTCCGGCCGGAGCCGCATCTTCTCGACCTCGTATTGGATCGATTCGAACTGGTGCTCCTGGGACGCCTCGAAGATCGCAAGCAGGTTTCCGAAGATCTCGTCCAATCTCCACTCCCGCGCCCGGCGTTCGACGTCGTGCGGGTGCACCACGCCGCCGGCCCAATCCTGTCCGGTGTCGAACCACCATGGCTCGTCGCCGTTCTGTTCGAGCAGTCCGGCAGGATCCGGAAGCCCCCAATTCCCAAACTCGGACACGACCATCGGTTCGTCGCCCCTGCGCGTCGCGTCGCCATGGGGCGAGAAGGTCGCGCCGGGATGTTTGGTCCAGTCCTCGAGGAAGTAGTCCCACCTGTCTCGCTGGTCTGGGATGGAGGCATAAAAGTGGAAGTCGTTGAGGTCGCTCCGCACATGGAAGTTCGGCTTGCACGCTGAGTTGTCGACGACGATGCGCGAAGGGTCAGCGGTGCGAACGAGATCCACCATCTCTTCGAGCCACCTCCGGTGCGTGTCATCCCCTACGAGGTCGACGCCCCAGCTCTCGTTGATGATCGTCCACGCCACGATGCATGGGTGGTTGCCGTCGCGCGCGATCATCCCAGCGAGCGTCTCTCTCGCCCGGCGCTCGGCCTCGGGCGAGAGTGTCTCCCAATTAGGCAGCTCGGCCCAGATCAGCATCCCCACGCGGTCGGCCCAGTCCAGGTACCGCGGATCCGGAACTTTGATGTGGCACCGCAGACAATTGAGCCCGAGCTCTTTTGCCAGCTCGAGCTCGCTGCGGAGGAAGGCTTCGGATGGCGGCGTGCACATCGTCGCGGGGTAGTAGTCCTGATCGAGCGCGCCGGCGAGGAAGATCGGCCGCCCGTTGAGCCATATCTTGCCCCCGCGCGCCTCGACGGTCCGAAAGCCGAAGGTGCCGGCTTGCGTATCCATCAACGCTCCATCCCGCAGCACGCTCACCTCGGCGCGGTACAGGGCGGGCGTATCCAGGTCCCATCGCTGCGGACGGGCGATGGTCACGGCCAGGTCGTCCGCTTCTTGGACCGCGCGGTCCGGCCCCCGCACCACCAACCTGAAGGAATGATCGCCTGCGCTCCCGCCGAGCGAGGGTCGGACCGATACCCGTCCGGAGGAGGGATCCGCCGCGATCCGAAGCTCCTCTATATAGAGGTCGCCCGCCGCCTCCAGCCACACCGGCTGCCAGATCCCCGCGAGGGGCCCGTACCACGACTGCTTGCCCTTGGGGATGTCGGGGGCCATGTCGTCCGACACCGTCGCCTCGATGATCGCCTCGGCCCCCGCGGGCGCCGCATCCTGGATCTCGAGATCGAAGGGCAAGTAGCCCCCTTCGTGCTCGCCGACCCTGACGCCGTTGACCTGGACGGAGGCCCGGTAATCCACCGCTCCGAAGTGCAGAAGGATCCTGCGTCCCTCCCAGTCCGTCGGGATCTGGACGCGACGGCGATAGGTCGCCGTTCCCGTGTAAGTGCGAAGGTCGGGATCGGCCTGCCACGGTCCCGGGACGGCGATCTTGCGCGCCGGCAAGCCCGGCACTGCGAGATCCCACGGCCCGTCCAAAGAGATGCGCGGCCGGAGCTGGTTTGCGGGCAGGGGGCCGGCCTGCTGCGTCACGGTTCCGATCTCGAGCGCCGGACCATCCACGCCCCGCCGAGGATCCCGGCGTCATCGCCCAACGCCGCCGGCACCACTGCCACATGCGCGAGGTGCGGAGCCATCACCTGCGGCCGGAAGGCGTTCTCAAGGGGAGCCCAGAAGGCCTCACCGCTCCGGGCCAGTCCGCCGCCGATCACGACGCGGCTGAGGTTCAGCAGATTCACTGCGGCCGCCACGCCGTGAGCCAGCGCGGTCGCGGCGCCCGCGAGGATCTCTGCGGCGACAGGGTCGCCCTGGTCTGCCGCTTCCGCGACCTCCTGCGCGGTGGCCGGTCCTCCGTCCGCGGATGTCAAACCGCGGTGCTGCGCGCTTCGGGCGACGGCTTGGGCCGACGCGTACACCTCCAGGCAGCCGCGGTTACCGCATCCGCACACCGGACCGTTGGGGTCGAGCTGGATGTGGCCGATCTCCCCGGCGGCGCCGGCCGAGCCAGGGTAGGGCTCGCCGCGAAGGATCAGCCCCGACCCCACACCCGTCCCAACGGTCACGCACATCAGGTCGGCGACCCCCGCTCCGGCGCCATGCTGCCACTCGCCATAAGTGACAACGCTGACGTCGTTGTCGATCGCCACCTTCGGCCCCAACCGCTCTCGCAACATGGCGCCAAAGGGCACGTCCTTCCAGCCGAAGTTTGGAGACAGCACGCTGACCCCGGTGACCGGATCCACCGCGCCGGGTATGCCGATCCCCACGCCGGGCAGCGCATCGAGCTCGACCCCGTGCTCGCCGGCGCCTTGGCGCACGATGCGCGCGATGGCGTCGGCTACCTCGGCGGGGGAGTGACTGGCGGGCGTGGATTCGCTACGGCTCCACACCACGTGGCCGCCCTCGGCAACGAGGCCCACGCGGAGATTGCTGCCGCCGAGATCGACACCGGCAGCCAACCCGCCGGGGCTGGTCATGCCTTTGCCAGCACCGACTTGAAGTGATCGATGACCGGCACCGGGGTGGGGTCGATCCCCCGGCATAAGGCGAGATAGAGAGTTACGTAGTCGCCGTGCTGGACCAGCGAAAACAAGCGGCCCAGCGTTCCGTGACCTCTCGCTTCGACGACTTCGACCGCTGCCCCGCGTTCGGTGAGAACCTCGCGGCTTGCGCTCACCCGGCGCAGCAGCCGGGGATCGGCGCGTTCATCTGACAGGACGACGAAAGAGAATCGTTTCAAGGCCTCGGCTTCTTGGTCCCAGCCGACAGCCTCATCGTGGTGCGCGTCGGGAAAGGCGTTGGCGAACGCCATCACCTTGCTGTTCTCACCGAGTTGGCGCTTCCAGCGATCCGCGGCTGCGCTCGTGACGGGATTAAGTCCGTAGACGACCGGCGTCTTTCCGCTCAACTCCATCGCCAGAGATTTGGTGGGATTGCGATCGATAGGAACGTCGGGGCCGAAACGTGAGGGTCCCTCGGCGAGCACTTCGAGCAGGTCATCGAACTCCTCTGCGTCGTGGTCGATCAACCCGAGTCGTTC
>DATAPE010000075.1:0-2320 GCA_036265345.1 Actinomycetota bacterium | reverse complement strand
CTGATCCTTGCGGGTGGCCTCGCAAAAGGCGATGCGCTCGGAGTGGCGCGGGTCGCCGGGATCATGGCCGCCAAAAAGACCTCCGAGCTGATCCCGCTGTGCCATCCACTCTCGATCAGCGCGATAGACGTGGATCTCGAGCCGAATGATCAGGGTTTCCTGGTGACGGCGACGGTGCGAACGGTGGAACGAACCGGCGTGGAGATGGAGGCGCTGACAGCGGTCGCGCTCGCCGCGCTCACCGTGTACGACATGGTCAAAGGGACCGAACGCGGGGTGACGATCACCGACGTGCACCTGGTCAGCAAGTCCGGGGGCCGCTCGGGTGAGTACCGGGCCGAGTAGCTATCTTCGTGGTTGCAGGACCACGCCATGCGTGGCCAGGCTCGCTCAGAAATCTACGAGGGTTGCTTCGGGCGTTTCAGGTAGGCGGTCATGCCCAGTGAAGGGCTCTCCAGGACTTGCACGAGCTCCCAGCCTTCTTCGCCCCACTGGTTGAGGATCTCTTGCAGGGCGTGCGAGATCAACGGCACCGTTGTGTATTCCCACTTCTGTTGGTCCAAGGTTCCTCCAGGAAGCTCTGTCAGGTCCTCTAGGGTTACCCGCGGATACGGGCGCGTAACCTACTTCAGGTGAAGATCTGCGTTTCCTCGTCAGAGATCGTGGTTGCGTCGGAAGTGCGTTGGGCGCGCTCAGCCCTCGACCGAGCTCGAGGGCTGATGGGCCAGTCGGCCATGCCCCCAGGGACCGCAATGGTGTTCGAGCCCGCCCGGCAGATCCATACCTTCGGCATGAGGTTTCCCCTCGATGTCGTGTTCTGTGATCGCACGTGGAAGGTGCTGCACGTAGTGAGGTCGATGGCGCCTGCTCGATTGACGCGTGTCGTGTGGGGGGCGCGCTATGCGCTCGAGCTTAGAGCCGGCTCTTTGCCTGCCGCAGTCGACGTGGGTAAGTCTCTGGTGCTGGTGCCTTAGCCAGCAGGGATGTCGTCCATCCCGGTCATGTACGCCTCATTCGGCAGGAACATCCAGAAGCCGGCCGCGTCATCGAATCGCTCGGAGACGAACCGGAGCGCGTTCACATTCGGCCCGGAGCTGCTGCCGGCGACCCGCACTCCTCCTCGTCGTTCAAGCTCCTGGATCATGTCCTCGGTGGGGTGTCCTTCGATCTCCATGGCGTCATCACTCCTGTTCTTTGGGGGCGGTGGATGCACTGCGACGCGCGTAGGTATCTCTCGCCGCAGAGAACACTGCAATGCAACAACACAAGAGCAAACCGAATCCGGCAGCGATGAACACACCCTTGACGTAGCGACTGCTGTTTGCCGGCCACCTCACTGTGATCAGGGCCAGCAACGAGATGATCCCCACGAACGCGCACAGAGCCATCCCCGCAGTGGCGATGCTATGAAGGCGGCTCAGGGGCTTGGGCCGAGGCAGTGGTTCCGCGACGACGGGTTGCGATCGCAGCGTGACGACCTTCTCTCCGGGAGGGCCGTCTCCGGATGTAGACGCCATCTCTAGGCGCCTTGCGATTCGAGCCACGTCATCAGCGTGGCGGTCGCGATCCCACTTCCTCCCTTGGTCACTTCGTATCGATCTTCTTCTGCACGCGCGGATCCTGCAATGTCGAGGTGTGCCCACGGGATAGCGGGATCGACGAACTCGCGCAAGAAGTTGGCGGCGAAGATGGCCCCGCCCCATTTCGTCGCCACGTTCTTGATGTCGGCAATCTCGGAGTCGAGCTGCTTGCGGTAGTCGGTGAAGATCGGCATCCACCAGAAGCGCTCCCCAGCGGCCCCGGCCGCGGCCAGCAGAGAGCTCCGTAGATCGTCGTCGTCGCAGAAGATGCCCGCGGCCGTGAGCCCCAATGCGATGACGATCGCTCCCGTGAGGGTTGCCACGTCCACGATCGCATCGGGTTTTCGCTCGGACGCGAGGGCCAGGGCATCTGCCAAAACGAGTCGGCCCTCGGCGTCGGTGTTGAGGACTTCCGAGGTCCGTCCGCCGTAGTGTCGGATCACATCGCCCGGTTTGATGGCCCTGCCCCCCAGCATGTTCTCTGCAGCTGGGACCAAGCCAGTGACGTCGACCCCGACCTTGAGATCCCTTAACGCAGTCATGGCGGCGATCACGGCTGCCGCCCCCGACATGTCGGTCTTCATGTCCTCCATCCCGGCGGCGGGTTTTATCGAGAGACCGCCGGAATCGAATGTGATGCCCTTGCCGATGAGAGTGACTTTCCGGGTCGCCGAGGCGGGAGCATAGTGAAGCTCAATCAAACGAGGGGGCGAGTCAGAGCCCTTGCCAACTCCCAGGAT
>DATAPE010000074.1:0-2909 GCA_036265345.1 Actinomycetota bacterium | reverse complement strand
CGGACAGAGCGGGCGGGAAGACCAACGATCGAGAACCCGGGGATGCCCGAGTCGACGTCTACTTCGACCTGCACGATGCGCGCCTCGGTACCTACCAAGGCGAAAGATTCTGTTGTTGCAAGCAAGGACCACTCCGATCTGGCCCTTGGATACGCGGCGATCGAGACGATAGAGAGGGGGTCTGACAGAGTTGGTGCGGGTAGGCAGATCAGAGGCTCCGACAGAGCGAGTGGGGTGGCCGGGGATCAGAAGGCGTCTGTGATCTGCGTTACTTCGGGGGCCCCGTCGCGCATGACCACCGACACCACGTCGAAGCGAAGCTCGCTGAAGGCGGGTCGCCGGTCCGCCAGCCACGCTGCGGCCAGGCGACGTAACCGCTGTTGCTTGCGCCAGCCCACTGCCTCGGAGGGCTCGCCCCACTGCGAGGTGTGCCGGCATTTGACCTCACAGAAGACGAGGAGCTTCTCGCGTGCGGCCACGATGTCGATCTCACCCTGGGGGCAGCGATAGTTCCGGTCAAGGATGGCGAAGCCCTGCCGCGTGTACCGCCGGGCGGCAAGCTGCTCGCCGGCGCGCCCGAGACTCCTGCGAGGATCCACGCGGGTGAATGTAGGGACCGGTTGTGACAAAACCCGACCGGCGAGCCAGGAGCCGCCGCTACCTATGTGGGTCTAGCGCTCCATGCCGGGAGGGTCTGGAAGCATGTCGCGCTCGGCGAGCTGCGACAGCTCCTCGACGTTGAGATCCCTGAAGGTGACCACCTTGACGTGCGAGACGAAGCGCGCCGGCCGGTGCATGTCCCACACCCACGCATCGGTGAGCTCGACTTCGAACCACACCTTCGGACCCAGATGGCGAGTGTCGACACTCACTTCGTTGGCGAGGTAGAAGCGCCGCTCGGTCTCCACCACGAACTTGAACATCGGGAGCACATCCCGGTACTCCTTGTAGAGCTGGAGCTCCATCTCGGCCTCATATTTCTCGAGGTCCTCGACGCTCATTCCCACTCTCCTTCAGGCTCGCTCCGACCATCCAAGTGTTGCACTCCGTGAGGAATGAAGGTGCCATCTTCGCCCTGGAAACCGAGCACCCCGAAGAAGGATCGGCGGTGCACCGGAGAGGGCCCGTACTGCTGGAGCGCCCTCCAATGGCCCCTGGTCCCATAACCGACATTTGTTGCAAATCCATACTCGGGGTGACGACGGTGGAGCCGCCTCATCGAGCGGTCCCGGGTCACTTTGGCGATGATCGAGGCGGCGGCCACGTTCTTCGAGATGACGTCCGCCTTCTTCACCGCCAGGCCGGGCCAGCGCAGGCGCTTCATGCGGAACGCATCGAGAAGCACGTAGTCGGGCGGAACCCCGAGCCCCTTGAGAGCCCGCCGCAGCGCTTGAAGGTTGCACCGCTGCAGACCATCCCGATCGATGCGCTCGGGGCGAACGCGCACGATGCAGGTGGCGATGGCCACATCCCGGATCTGCTCGGCCAGCCGCTCCCTCTGGAGCCGGGTGCAGAGCTTCGAATCCCGCAGGCCCTGGATCTCGGCGTCCGGGGGCAGGATCACTGCGGCGGCGACCAGCGGCCCGGCCAGCGCTCCCCTGCCCACCTCATCGGCGCCGGCAACGTACCGGAAGCCGACGCTGGCAAGACGAGCCTCGAGGACACCGCTGGCGTCGGGACCGGATGAAACGATCACTTACAGTCCCGAGAAGCGACCTGGGGGCCAGAGCAGGACAAACGCGTGTCCGACCACCTTGCTGACGGGGATCGGGCCGAAAGAACGGGAGTCATCCGAGTTCCCCCGGTTGTCTCCCATGACGAACAGCTTGCCCTGGGGAACAGTGATCGGGCCGAAGGTGGAGGTCTTCACGCCCGCCGGCAGATACGGCTCTGCAACCCTCTTTCCGTTGACGTAGACACTGCCCCCACGGCCCTCGATCTTGTCTCCGCCCACCGCCATGACCCGCTTGATCAGATCCTCGCGGCCCCCCGTCGGAAATCCGAACAGGCCCTTGAAGGCGTTCACGACGTCGGTCCATACGGGCTCATTGGTCGGCTGAGCTTGAACGCCGAGGTTCTTCTCGAACACCACCACATCGCCGCGCGACGGGCTGCCGAAGTGGTAGCTCACCTTTTCGACCAGCACGCGGTCGCCCACCATCAGCGTTGGTTCCATAGAGGCCGACGGGATGAAGAACGCCTGGAGCAAGAAAGTCTTGATGAGCAGCGCGATGACGAACGCGACGACGATAAGAACTGGAAGCTCGCGGAAGAACGAGCCCTTCTTCTTTGGTGGTGGCGCGTCTTCGGTTATCTCCGGCGGGGGAACGGGAGTCTCCGGGGGGGCGCTGACGGTATCGCTCAGCTTTGGCGCCGTTCTTTGACCTTCGCCTTCTTGCCGACCCGCGACCGGAGGTAGTAGAGCTTCGCCCGGCGGACATCGCCAAGACTTGCCACCTCGACCCTCGCGATCATGGGCGAGTGCAGAGGGAAGGTGCGTTCCACGCCCACTCCGAATGAGATCTTCCTGACGGTGAAAGTCCGCGACAGCTGGCTCCCGCGGATCCGGATAACGATGCCCTCGAAAACCTGGATCCGCTCTCGCTCGCCTTCGACCACCCGAACGTGCACCCGGACCGTGTCTCCGGGTCCGAACTCGGGGATGTCGGTCTTCAGATAGGGGCGCTCGGCGAGGTCGGTCGGGTTCAACGTCGTGCTCCTTCCCTCGTCGAGAGGCCTTCGCTCTGACGCGAGCGACCTCACTTGCATTCGTAGCCCGGACGGGATTCGAACCCGTGGTCTCCGCCTTGAGAGGGCGGCGTCCTCGGCCAACTAGACTACCGGGCCGTACGAGCTGGGGCGCCTGGATTCGAACCAGAACTAGCGGAACCAGAATCCGCCGGGCTGCC
>DATAPE010000073.1:0-4201 GCA_036265345.1 Actinomycetota bacterium | reverse complement strand
CCGTCCGCTCAGCGAGGAGCGCCACTGGCTGAAGCTCGATCGCGATCCCCGCATCACGAGGGTCGGCCGCCTCCTCCGCCTCACGAGCATCGACGAGCTGCCACAGCTCTGGAACGTGTTGCGCGGCGACATGAGCCTGGTCGGGCCCAGGCCGCTGATCGCATCCGAGGACGAGCGGATCCGCGGGTACGCGCGGATGCGGCTGCACCTCGCCCCGGGAATGACGGGCCTGTGGCAGGTCCTGGGACGGACCACCATCCCGTTCGAGGAGATGGTCAAGCTGGATTTCATCTACATTTCCAACTGGTCGCTCTGGACCGACGTCAAGCTCTTGCTGCGGACCGTTCCCGCGGTGGTGGTGCGTCGGGGCGCGAACTAGGCGGGATGAAATTGCGTTCGGCGGGGACATTCCAGACGTTGCATCGGGCCCTCGTGGCCCTCGGCTGCGCGCTCGTCCTGGCGTTCAGCCTTGCCGCCACGTCTCAAGCGTCCGCCGCGCGCCCCCTCACCACGGGCCTGACGGACATCGGCAATAACTGGGACCGGGCGGTCGGCGCGAACATCGGGATCGTCGGTGTTGGCATCAGCTGGAGGTCGACCGCGCCCACGCGCCCTGCCCAGCCGCGAAACCCGGCAGATCCCGCGTACGACTGGAGCGCGCCCGATGCGATCGTGCGGCAGGCGCAACAGCGGGGGCTTCCCGTGCTAATGAGCGTCACTTATGCCCCGGACTGGGCCGAGGGACCCGGCCAGGACCGCGCTCTGTTCGACGGCACCTGGAAGCCCGATGCCAGCGCCTTCAACGACTTCGCCCACGCTCTCGCCCAGCACTATTCCGGCAACGGGAATCTGCCCCGGGTCCGGTACTTCGAGCCGTGGGCCGAGCCCAACCTGCCGTCGCTGCTCGAGCCCCAATATCAACACGGCAAGCCCGTGAGCCCGGAGATCTACCGGCGGCTGGCGAACGCCTTCTACGCGGGCGCGAAGTCGGTTCGTCGCGACAACCTGGTGATCGGCCCGGCGCTTGCCCCCTTCGGCGATCCCGCCCACAATCCGCGCTTCAAGCATCCCCGCATGCGCCCGGTCCGTTTCCTGCGGCAGCTGCTCTGCCTCAAGGATCGGCGGAAGCTAAAGCCGGTTTCCTGTCCAGATCCGGTGAGCCTCGACGTCATCTCGCACCACGCGTTGGGCCCTGGTCCACCGACCCGGCACGCGATCAACCCCGACGACGCGGGGACCGCCGACCTCGGCAGGATCATGCGCGTCGTGCGCGCTGCGCAACGACACGGGACGATCCGGCCGAAGGGAATACACAGGAAGCTCTGGGCGACGGAGTTCTGGTGGATCAGCGATCCCCCAAGCCACCGCGGGGTCCGCGTCCACATCCAGGCACGATGGGTCCAGCAGAGCCTCTACCTCTACTGGAAGGCTCGAGCAAAGGTGGCGATCCAGCAGCCGCTTCGCGATCTTCCCGGTAACCCCTTTACCGGGAACGGGCTCCTCTTCAGCGATGGGAGGCCGAAGCCGTCATACACGGCCTTCAGCTTCCCGTTCGTGACCGATCGCCGCTCAAAGAGCAAGGTGCTCGCGTGGGGCAAGTCGCCGGCGACGGGGACGGTGAAGATCCAGCTGCGCAAGGGTCACCGCGGCTGGAAGACGGTGAAGCGCCGGTCGGTCAGAGATGGCGAGGTGTTCAAGGCCCCGCTGCGAATACGGGGCAAGGCACACCTACGGGCCAAGGTGGGATCTCAGAAGAGCCTGTCGTGGAAGGAGAAGGGGTAGCCACCCCCGAACCCAGATAAAGGGTGGGCATGAATGCGGCGCTCACTCAGGCCCTCTCGCATGTCAGGGCTCTCCACCTGCACCTCCCGAAACGGATCGCGAGTCCGATTCAAAGTGCCGTAGAGCGTGCTGCCGCGCGGTCGCCTACGGCCCTCTCGATCCTTTACGACACCGACAAGGGGCCGCAAAGGCACTCTTACACCGACACCTACCGCGAGCTCATCGGTCCCATGCGGTCGAAGCCCATCACCGTGCTTGAGATCGGGATTGACAAAGGGGCATCGCTGCGCCTCTGGCGACGCTTCCTGCCCAAGGCGACGGTCGTCGGGATCGACCTTGACCCCCCCCGCAACCCATCTCCCCGGGATTGAGATGCATGCGGGCGATCAATCCGATGAGAATTTCCTCGGGGACATCATTGACCGCTATGGAGGGTTCGACCTCGTGATCGACGACGGAAGCCACATCGCCAGTCACATTCGCGCCTCGTTCGACAAGCTCTTTCCCGCGCTTCGACCTGACGGCTGGTATGTGATCGAGGACCTCTGGACGGCCTATCACGCTGGAGAGTACGAGGGGGGCCATCTGGAACGCCAGGAACGGCAATTGAGCTCATCAAGGGGCTGATCGATCGAACCCAAACGGAGTCAGGCGTAAGTGACGTCGCTGAACTTCACCTTTTCGACAGCATCGCTTTCATACGCAAAGCGGGACCTCACACGTCGTGACTCCCGTCGGCCCAGTGGGCGACGCCACATAGTCGGCCACCCCCACATCATTGGGAGAACAGGCTCGAGCGCGGATTCAAGATTTCGCGCTGCGGTAGGAGCGAAGCGCCGCTTCGGCGTCTCCGTTTCGAGCCTCCAATGAAGGAACCACTCCCCAGCCCGGCGGAGTTGAGGTTCCCAGCTATGGCGTCGCCGGCAATGTGATGCTGGCCCGCTTGCAGATGAAGTGGCGATGCCTTTGCTTCGGCACGACGATCTTCACCTGCGATCTGCGGGCGACGACTCCGCGTACGGCCCAGGCGCCATGGGAGCTCGAGAGGGCGATATCGAAGGGGTGGAAGCCATTGCCGGGGTTCTGGGAGCCGCTGACGATCCTCAACTGCACGCACGCCCGCTTCCGTGATCGCAGGTTCCCCGAGAACACGGTATCCCTCGACGGGGGCGACACGAGAGAGCGGTTGAGGTAGTGGATGCTGGTCGAGTACTTCTTTTTGGCCTGCGCCGCCGTCGCGACGCTCGCGAACAGAATCGCGATGCCAAGCACCGCGGCCAACAACTTGAATCTCATCCTGATTCCCCTTTTTCTGGACCGTGAGACCGCCACTAGGTGTTCGATCCTCTACCGGTCTCCCTGCGATTGCTGACACTATCCCGGCGACCGGCCCTGAGTCAATACCGGCGGAGGTCGAGAACCCGATGAAGGCGAGCTCGACAACCGCCGGCCCCACAACGTCGTGACGCCTGTCGGCCCAGTGGGCGACGCTACATAGTCGGACACCCGCACATCATTGGGAGAACAGGCTCGAGCGCGGGTTCAAAGATTTCGCCCTGCGGTAGGAGCGAAGCGCCGCTTCAGCATCTCCGTTTCGGGCCTCCAATCGCGACCGGACGAACCAGTTTTGCCAGTTGGCCGATTCATTCCTGGTCGCTTTCTGAGCCGCGTTGAGCGCGGGACCGAGCCTCCCCTGGTCCTCGAGAACCAGGGCCTCCTGGATCCGGGGAGCGGCGGCGTAGGGCTGGACGGCCGCGGCCTGGCGGGCGTCCGAAAGCGCCGTTCCAAGATCACCGTCCGCGACGGCGTCCTGGCTGCGCTGGATCGAAGCCGCCCCGGCAAGGGGGAGCGCGATCACGATCAGGGCGGCGATCGCGAGCGCTGCGATGACCGCGCGCTCGCCGTAGCGTCGCCACACGGGCAGCTGCGAGGAAAGGCGGTCCGGGGTCCGCGGCTCGATCCCACCGGCGACCGCGATCGCGGCCAGCGTGAAGAAAATGAGGGGTAGGACCCCGAGCTCCCAGACCCAGTCCACCACCGCCACCGCGATGAACGCCGCACACCCGGCGGTGGCGGCGGCGATCCCGACCCTCGTCTGCGGCGGTGCCCTGAGCACTCGGACGGTCCCGAGGGCCAGCAATGCGATCGAGAACCCGCCGATCAGCAGGAGCCCGATGATCCCGAGCTCGCCCAGCGTCTCGATGTACAGGGAATGGGCGTCCAGCACCGGCGCCCCCGCGACGCTTCCGTGCTTGGCCCACCAGAATTGGAACGTACCCGGACCGATGCCGATCAGCGGATCGGTCTTGTTGGCGTCGATCGCCGACTCCCAAAATTGATAGCGGCCGCTGCCGTTGAAGTCGAGGATCTGCGTGCCGCGAGAATCGTTTTCGCTGCCGCTGCCGCTGCCCTGGCTCTT
>DATAPE010000072.1:0-3156 GCA_036265345.1 Actinomycetota bacterium | reverse complement strand
AAGAGAACCGAGACAACGCGGCGCTCCGCTTGGCGGCGGGCAGACGTGACGGAAGCAGAGCCGGCCGAGCCTTCCGCGGTTAAGGAGGTTCCGCAGCTACCACAGAACAGCGCGTCGGCCTCGACTGGGGCTCCGCAGGTGGGGCATCTGGAGTCCAAGGGCGTCCCGCAGCGAGTGCAGAACTTGCGACCCTCCAGATTCTCGGCTCCGCAGTGACCACAGAACAAGAACTTCAGCCCTCCTCGTTCATCTTCAGCTCGGAAATAGAGGGTATAGCCGAGCAGTTGCTGCGCCTGCCGGATGGTGATCTGCAAGCTGCCTCGCGCTCTCCTCTAGCCTTGTCACCGATGGCCTCGAGATTGACGCACCTCGAATGTTCACGATGCGGAAAGGAATACGCCGCCGGCCGGCTGCAAGCGCGCTGCTCCTGCGGAGGCACGCTGCTTCCGCGCTATGACCTGGCACCCCTCGATCTCGAAGAAGTCCGCCGGCGACCGCCCGGCATGTGGCGCTATACCGAGCTGTTGCCACTCCAAGACACCCCGGTGACGCTTGGCGAGGCTATGACTCCGCTGATGTTTGCGCCTTCCTTGAGTGAGCGGTGGGGGACCGAGGTCTTTGTCAAAGACGACTCCGGGTTACCGGGCTCTACCTTCAAGGCGCGAGGGGCCGCCATCGGGTTGTCGCGAGCCGTGGAGCTTGGAGCGACCGAGATCGTGATGCCGAGTGCAGGTAACGCTGGAGGGGCGTGGTCGCTGTATGCGGCGCGGGCAGGAATCTCGTTGACGGTCACGATGGCCGAGACCGCTCCCAAAGCCAATCAGGCTGAGGTTCGCTTCGCGGGTGCACAGCTGATCCTCGTTCCCGGGACGATTGCCGATGCGGGAGCGCGGGCCGCCGAGATCGCTGCCGAGCGCGGCGCATTCCTGGCGACCACGTTCTCCGAGCCCTATCGAGTGGAAGGAAAGAAGACCGCATGGCTCGAGGTGTTCGATGCGCTCGGCGGCGAGTCCAACATGCGATTCCCCCGCACGATCGTGATGCCCGTCGGCGGGGGAGTGGCTGCCATAGCGGCGGCCAAGGCCGCTGAGGAGGTAGCAGCACTCGGGTGGGCTCAAGATGCTCCACCGCGCCTGGTCGGCGTACAGGCTGCGACGTGCGCTCCCATAGCCACCGCGTTCGCGAGCGGCGCCACAAGCGTTCCCCCGTGGGAGGGCGCGACCGACACGATCGCGGCCGGATTGCGGGTGCCGGCCCCCGCGGAGGGCGCCCTAGTGATGGAAGTCATCCGGGCATCACAAGGAACCGTGGTTGCGGCAAGCGAAGAGGCGATAGTCGCAGCGGCCAGAGAGCTCGCATCCTCTGAAGGGATCTTCGCTTGTCCCGAGGGGGCCGCGACGGTCGCCGCAGCCGCCGATCTGGCGAGCGAGGGAGGGCTGGAGGGGCCGGTCGTGCTCTACAACACCGGGGCCGGAGCGAAGTATGCAGAGGCCTTCGCTTCCGCCGCGGGGTAGAGCTCCAGCCCCTCCAGCGGTAGCTGAATCGTCAGCCGGCGACCGCTCGCTCCCACTCGATCGGGTCGCCGTAACCAAGGTCCGTCACGCCGTGCCGCTTGAGAGCGACCAGGAGCAACTGGCGACGATAGGCCTGGAAGGTCAGAACGTGCGCCACCATCGCACCGAAGGTGAACGACTCCGGTGGATTGCACGTCGGGTCGACGAATACCGCGTCCCAGTCGCCACGGTCGCGCACCTGGCGAACGATCTCGAGGAACTCGGGGTCGACTGCTTCCAGTCGTCCTCGCATCGCGGAGAGCGAATCCTCTCCCGGCTCCGGACACTCGGCTCCCTTAAGCGCCGCGGTCCACACCTCTTTCGTGAACACCAGACGGTTGATGATGGAGCGCACCGTGAGGGGGCCGTCCAGGAACAGGATCTCCTCCTCGGCCAGATCCATCGGAGCGTCCAGCTGCTCTTCACTCAGCGAAGCTGCAGCATCGAGCATCCTTCCTGTAAGCCACCGATCGTGTTCGATCAAACGGTCGGTCAAGTCCATCGAACCTCTCCTTTCATCGTCGCTACTGGGCACGTACAAACCTGCTGGGGGATGGAAGTGCACACCGCTGGGGGCGTCCAACCGGAACTTCGGCACGCCTCGCCGCCGGTGCTCGCTCGGAGGGACTCCAAAAGCGCGTTCGAACGCTCTGGTGAATGCTTGATTGGATCCGTAGCCCGAGTCGAGGGCGATCTCGGTCACCGGTGTATTGCCCCGTACCAACCTGTAGGCGGCGCGCTCGAGCAGCAGCCTGCGCCGGAACGCTCCGGGCGACTCGCTTACAACTGCCGTGAATAGGCGGTCGAAGTGGAAGCGCGTGAGGTAGGCGCGTTGCGCAAGCTCGGTCCCCGTCGCCGGTTCGTCCAGACTGTCGGCGACGAGGTCGATGAAGGTGCGGAAACGGTCCTGCTGAAGTCTGGTCGCCATGGGTCGATAATCCTCCCAAGCGACTGCTCCGCGCTTCACCGTTCTTGCGGTGTTGCCTTCGATACAGGATCGAGATGACGAACGACCGGATACCGGCTGAGGCGTTCCCCCCGGCTCAGGGCGCACGCCTGCCCTGGACGGCCGTACCCGATGGCGTGAGACGGGCGCTGGAGGACATCGTCGGCGCGCGCATCGTGGCTGCGATCGATCAGCCCGGAGGGTTCTCTCCCGGGATGGCGGCGCGGATGCAACTCTCGGACGGCGGGCGCGTCTTCATCAAGGCCATCAGCAATGCACCGAACCCCGAGTCACCGGAGATGCACCGGCGAGAGGCAGTGATCGCAGCCAGATTGCCTGCCTCGTCCCCGGTTCCACGCTTGCTGGGGAGCTTCGATGATGGAGAGTATGTAGCGCTCGTCTTCGAAGACATCGAAGGAGAACAGCCCGAGCTCCCGTGGCGATCGAACGAGCTGAAGCGGGTGTTGGACGCGCTCTCCGCTCTGAGTGCATCCCTTACACCGTCACCGGTCGAGACCGACGCGATCTCCGAAGAGAGGGTGCCGTTGACCGGGTGGCGACAGCTGATGATGAAGCCGGAGATCGAGATCGAGCCGTGGGCGCGGGCTAACATCGCTCGTCTGGCAGAGCTCGAGGCGGGCTGGGTGGATGCTGCTC
>DATAPE010000071.1:0-1615 GCA_036265345.1 Actinomycetota bacterium | reverse complement strand
CACAGTGATGGACGGCCCATTCCCGCTTGTCGACGCCAACGAGGAAGTGGAGCGCGTCGTGCCGATGCTTGCCTCCGGCGCACCCGCGGTGCTGGTGCAGCGCGACGGGGCGATCATCGGCGTCGTCACGCGCGCCGATGTCCTCGAGTACGTGGCCCACCATCGGGGGAGCTGAGCGTTCGTAGGAGCATGGTCATGGCTATTCGATCCCGGTCCCTCACCTACGAGGACTTGAAGCAGGAGCGGGAAACTCGCGACGACCGCCTGGAGATGATCGAGGGAGAGATCGTCGTGACGCCGTCGCCGTCCCTGATGCATCAGATCGTTGTTCACCGGCTCGATGTCCTGCTTGACCGCGCAATCGTCGAACCTGGTCTCGGACTTGTGATCGGAGCCCCGTTTGATGTGTATCTTGATGAGCAGAATGTTCCTCAGCCGGACCTTATGGTGGTTCTTCTGGATCGCGAGCAGGTCCTAGGGTCTACAAGGCTCGAAAGCGCCCCTAGCCTCGCTATTGAAATCATCTCTCCGTCAAGCGCTACAAAAGATCGCGTGGCCAAGCGGGATCTCTATGCTCGATACGGCGTCCCCGAGTATTGGCTCGTCGATCCGGAGAAAGTGACCATCACGATCTTCAGCGATCCCCAGCATGGTCGCTACCGCACCGAACAGACGACGAGCGACGTCGCCGTCTCCGCTACTATTCCCGGACTGTCGGCCGATCTGAAGGCACTTTTTGCCCCAGTCCCCGGCCTCTGATCTCCGGCGCATGACCGGGGGATCGTTTGGGGGAGGAGTACGCATGACCGCCGATTGGCAAGAGACCGCTTTCGAGACGCGCGCCATTCACGCCGGGCAGGAGCCCGATCCCACCACTGGCGCCATTACCACCCCGATCTACCAGACGAGCACCTTCGTGCAAAAAGGCGTTGACGCCCTCGGCGCGTACGAGTACGGCCGCACCCACAATCCGACGCGCACCGCGTTGCAGGATGTCGTGGCTTCGCTCGAGGGGGCGGCCTGGGGACTTGCCTACGCCAGCGGTCTGGCCGGGACGCAGAACATCTCCTACCTGTTGGCCCCCGGCGACCACATCATCCTCACTGACGACGCCTATGGCGGTACCCATCGCTTCGTGGCCAGGGTCATCAGCCGTTACGGGATCGACTACACCCTGGTCGACATGAGCGACCTGGAGGCAGTTCGCGCCGCCATCCGGCCGGAGACCCGTCTCATCTGGGCAGAGACACCGACAAACCCCTACCTCAAGATCGTCGATATTCGAGGCGTAGCGGACCTGATTCGCAATCACCCGGCGCTGCTGGTAGTCGACAACACCTTTGCCTCACCGTATCTGCAAAACCCGCTGGCGCTGGGAGCTGATCTCGTCCTGCACTCCAGCACCAAGTACCTCGGCGGTCACGCTGACGTGGTCGGCGGTGTCGTGGTCGGCAACAACCCGGAGATCTACGAGACGCTCAAGTTCCATCAGAACGCGGGCGGCGCGGTGCCGGGTCCTTTCGACTGCTGGCTCGTGTTGCGGGGCATCAAGACGCTGCCGGTGCGGATGGAGCGGCACTGCCGCAATGGGCTCGCCGTTGCGGAGTTTCTCCGC
>DATAPE010000070.1:0-8278 GCA_036265345.1 Actinomycetota bacterium | reverse complement strand
GCGCATGATCTACGCGTTCTCTCGCGATGGCGCCCTACCCGGCTCGGCCTTCTTCCACCGGATAAACAAGCGGACCCGGACACCGACGAACTCGATCTGGCTGGCCACGGTGGGAGCTTTCATCCTCGGGGTCCCCTACCTGTGGAGCCCCGTGGCCTATGCAGCAGTGACATCCATCGCGGTTATAGGCCTCTACATCGCCTATGCGATACCGATCCTGCTGCGTCTCATCAACGACGAGAATTTCGTTCCGGGACCGTGGCACCTGGGCCGGTGGAGTAAGCCCATCGGGTGGATCGCAGTCGTCTGGGTCGCCTTCATTTCCATCCTCTTCGTCCTGCCCCAGGTCTACCCCGTAACCGGCTCGAGCTTCAACTACGCGTCGATCGCCACGGGGGCCGTGCTGCTGGGTTCGGGAGGCTGGTGGCTTGCATCGGCCCACAAGTGGTTCAAGGGCCCGAAGGTTCAGGGCAGCGCCGAGGAGCTGGCCGCCATCGAGCGTGAGCTCGAGGGGGTGAGCGTCTAGCAGGATCTAGGCATCGCGGGGGAGGGAGCCGGTTCAGAAGGTTCCTAGAGTTTCGTCGCGGCGGCGAACCAGTCGGTCTCGGATTGCTCCTGGGACGATGGTTGGCCCGGGGCGCCGAACCTGTGGCCTGCGTCGTCGGGGTCAGTCTGGATGGCCACTACGGCCTTAGGGCTGGCCCCATGAAGATCGAAAGCAGCGGCCAGAAGTAGCCGGCCGCAGATGAGACCGGCCGCGCCAAGCACCCATTGCCCAGGCCAGCTGTGGATCCCCGCGGAGCCCATCCCTCCGAGCGCTGCGAGTATGGAGGCGGCACCCATCAATACGAGCAGGATCCCCGCCACCCGGCCCAGCTTGGTCTGCATCGCCGCTCTCCTTGCCGCCTAGAGGTTCGAGGTCGTGCGGCACACCTTCCGAAGAAGACAGACCGCACGACCTCAACAACAGGTTTCTGGCGGTGGAAACCGGCTGCCCTTCATTTCTCGGCCGAGATACGCATTTGCTTGAGGGTCAAAACCCAAGATCGAGCTCATACTGCCAACCTGCGTCGAAGGGTCCCTGGCACTCGGGCGCCCTATATGCCTGGAGAGCTAGAAATGAAGGGCGGTCGCGTCGAGACAGGGCAGCTCAGGGACCCGCGTGGGGCCGTCCTTGAAGGAGGTGCTGAGATGGGCCAGAACGTCGGCCTGGCGCCGCAATCGGGCTCGTCGGGGAAGCGGATCGCTCCTCGAAGGGGCTCGTCGTTCGTCCCCGCTGCGCCGCTCAGTACTGCGTCGCTCCGCTTCGCCTACCACGGTGATCTCCCCCTACCGCCATGACCTCGAGCCACGGTTGGAAACGGCCGGCCGGCCGGATCCCTAAAACACGTCTTCAACCTAGAACCGTTGGTCTGGGGCCGCTATCCGAAGAATTGCGTAGGGCGGACGCCAGACCTGCACGTCCGCCCTTGGATGTCGCTGGGATCCAGCGGCCACTCCGCTAACAGCGGGCTTTTAAGCCTCTTCTGTGCTGAGCAGAGCCTCGGCCTCGATATCGACATGGACCTGCTTGCCCACGAAGCCGCCGACCTCGAGAGCGCCGTTCCACGTCATCCCGAAGTCCTCGCGGTTGAACTCCAGCCCTGCGGAGAAACCGGCGCGCTTCCCCCCGGTTTGGGGGTCGGCGACCTCACCATGGAACTCAACGTCCAGCGTGACGGGGCGGGTGATGTCGCGGATCGTGAGGTCTCCGCCAACGGCCCAGTGACCGTCCGTGGCCGGCTGTACGGAGGTGGAGACGAATCTGATGTCGGGGAACGACTCGGTGTTGAGGAAGTCGGCGGACTTGAGGTGGGTGTCCCTCATATCGAAGTTCGTGGTGATGCTGCCGGCGTCCAGCGTCGCTTCGAAGTGTGAATCCTCCGGGCGCTCGGTGACCTGGATGTCGGCCGAGAACTGCGTGAAGCGCCCGCGCACCTTGGACAGGCCCAGGTGGCGAGCCCAGAACCCGACGGTGGAATGAACGGGGTCGAGCTCCCACCGTCCCGGGGTTGGGATCGTTCTTTCTTGCACTGCGGTTAAAGCCATTTCCTGCTCCCTTCCGAGGTGGTACCTCTGTCGACTA
The DNA here is from genome assembly GCA_036265345.1 of Actinomycetota bacterium. Taxonomy (GTDB): domain Bacteria; phylum Actinomycetota; class CADDZG01; order CADDZG01; family WHSQ01; genus DATAPE01. The sequence goes on along the minus strand of DATAPE010000070.1, from coordinate 6,153 downwards.
TTGCTTTGACAACTTTATATCCCAGAATAGTTGAGTTGTCAACCAGCTCGGGCTATACTCGGGTCATGGAGAGATGCGACGGAGGGGCCCTCGACGAAGAACGGTTCCAGGCATGGCTGAACCTGGTCCAGACCCACGCCGTGGTCAACTCGCGGATCGAAGCCGAGCTGGAAGCCGCTTGTGGCCTGTCGCTCGCCGAACACGAGGTCCTGGTCCGTGTGGCAGGCGCTCCCGACCGGCGCCTCCGCATGTACGACCTCGCCGAGCTCGTGCTGCTCAGCAAGAGCGGCGTCACCCGCATCGTGGATCGCCTCGAGAAACGGGGCTTGGTCTCACGGCGGATGTGCGAAACGGATCGCCGTGTCGTCTACGCGGCACTGGCCCCTGAGGGAGAACAGGTTCTCGCCGCGGCGCGACCGGTCATGGCGGCCGCCATCGACCGATATTTCTCGCGCCACCTCTCCGACTCCGAGGTGAGCGCTCTGCGCGGCTCCATGCGCCTGCTCTTGGAAGGTAACGATGCGTGGGCGGAGTCTCGCTGCTCGCCCCCCTACGCCGAGGCTCCTGCTTCAGATCCTCTAATCGACGCGGCGCCGCTTCCATAGCCACCAGGCCCCCGCGGCGACCGGGGCAAAGATCGCGACCCGGCGCAAGGGGTGGCCGGACTCGAAGTAGGTGACCTCGGTGCCGAGCTTGCGGGCGAGGCCACGTGCTCCGGCCTTCATCAAGACGTCGTGATTCCACGCGAAGAAAGGACGCGCCACCGGTGCGAGCGCATTCATCCAGGGTTTTGTCGTCTTGACAGTCCACGTCAGCCGCTGCCGCGTTGACTGGCCCCTGTCCTCCAGCTCGTAAACGGCGACTCCTTCGAGCTCGCCCACCGCTTCTATATCCATACGTTGCAGCCGGTCGACGCGCGTGATGCGGCCCTGGAACGACAGGGTGTAAGGAAGCCTGCTCTTGAAAGTGAACTCTATGAGCGCGCCGCGAAGATCCTCGTCTCCCGGCTCGAGCTCGCGAACCCCAACCAAACCGGGCCACCAGGTGGTCCACTTCTCGAGGCTGCCCACTTCCCCCCACACGCGCTCGGCGGGGGCCGCGATCTCGGTGGTGGTTACGAACAGGTAGTTGGCCATCGGTCCAGTGTGACTTATCTGAGCTTGACTAGATGTCTCACTCTGCCCCGGCTTCCTCTGCGGCGTGTTTTGCCCTCAGCACATCGGCCAGCGACGCCTCGAACACGTATTCCAGTCCGTCGATGTCGTCCCACTGGTGTCCCACCCGGTGGAATCCCATCTTTCGCACCATCGCCAACGAGGGCTGGTTATTCGGACTGACCGATGCCCGGAAACGGCCGACGCCCTGATCGGCAGCCCACTCGAACATCGCGATGGCAGCCTCGAATGCATAGCCACGCCGCCGAAACGACGGCTCGATCTGGTATCCGATCTCCACCCATCCGCGATCCTCGGGGGGGCCGTGAAAGTTGACGTAGCCCGCGACCTCTCCGGTGTCTCTGACCCTGATCAAACGCAACAGCCACGGCCGCGTCGACGGATCCGCCTCCATCTGAGCGCGCCGGTAACGAAGCGCGCTCTGAGCGTCCCGCTCCCACCCTGAGGGCAGTGTGACCCCTGCGTATCGTTCCGCTTCCTCGATACGGCCGTCGAGGGCGGCCCGCACGAAGTCAAGTCCTACCGAGATCAGGTCGAGACGCGCGGAGCTGATCGGTTCGGGCTCTCGGTTCACGCGGAGAGCCTCTCGAGGTCGGGTCCGGATCGAAGAGGCCCGGGAAGCTCTCGTTCGTAGAGCAGCGAGAGATGTTGCACCGCGCGGGTCATCGCGACGTAAAGGCGCCGAGCGCCGTTCTCCTCCCCGTATATCCCGGAAGGATCGACGACCACCACCGCGTCGAACTCCAGACCTTTCGCCGCCAGCGCGTCGAGAAGGGTTACCGGATGATCCAACTCGGCTTGCTCCCATGAGACGAAATCGATGGTCCCCTCGGTGAGCGCAGCGCGAACGCGCTCGATCGAACGCTCGCTGCACACCACTCCGATGGTGTTCCAGATATCCGCTAGCTCCTCGGCCTCCGCGGCGGCACGAGCACCGAGATCGCCACCGTCGACGCGGACGAGGCGCGGCGGATCACCGGTGCGGCGAACAGACCGAGCTGGAGGGACATCCGGAGCCGCTATGGAAAGCAGGCGGTTGGCAAGAGTGAGGATGGCCTCGGGGACGCGATACCCGATAGACAGAGTCGTGATCTCGCCGCCCGGCTGCTCGATGTCGTCCAGGACTTCTTCCCACGACCGCTGCGACGCCGGCGCGGTTGCTTGCGCCAGGTCCCCGAGCAGCGTCATGGAAGAGTGCATCGTCCGGCGGCGGACCATCCGCAACTGCATCGAGGACAGATCTTGAGCCTCGTCCACGATGGAGTGGCCGTAGGTAAGAGGAGCTCCGGTGATGAGCCATTCCGCCTCGTCGAGCAGCGGCAGATCCGAGCGACTCCACCCCTGCTCCCGCAGCGTGCGGGACCTGACGCTCTGGAGGGCATCCATCTCGGCCGCCGACAGCGCGCCGGCCGCCGCCTCGGAGAGCTTGCTCCGGCTCGTGAGCACCGACCGCACGAGACTCGCGGGATTGACCGGCGGCCACACCCTGTCGAGCGCTTTCCTGATGTCGGGGAAGCGAAGTATCCGTGAGACGAAGTCCTCCGCGTCGAGCCCGGCGGCATAGATATCGACTTCGTGCCCCGTGAGCCACAGCCGGCCCAAGCGTTGCTGGAACGCCTCGCGCCCCAGGCGATAGGGCGGCGCGCCCTTTCGGGCATCGCGCACGATGTTCTCGAGTTCCGCCGGCGCGACATGGAAGTGCACCCCCGCGACCAGCTTCGATATCGGCGTGTCCGGGGACGTCACCTGATTCCACAGCGCCCGGCGCAGGATCGCGGCCATGCGCCGATCGCCCTTCACGCGTGCGACTTCTGGTACATCCTCCCGGCGGGCTCGAAACTCCATGGAGCCGAGGGTGTCGACCGTCGTCTGGTACACCGCAGTCTCACCCAGCGAGGGCAAGACCTGCGAGATGTACTCGAGGAACAGACGATTCGGTCCCACGATCAGCACCTTCTCCCGCTCGAGGAAGCGGCGGTGCTCGTAGAGAAGGAACGCCGCCCGGTGTAATCCCACCGCCGTCTTCCCGGTGCCCGGCCCCCCTTGCACGGCGATGACCCTGCGGAGTGGCGCCCGGATGATCTCATCCTGCTCGGCCTGGATCGTGGCGACGATGTCGCGCATCTGTCCGGTGCGGGCGCGACCCAGTTCGGCGAGCAGGGGGTCAGGCACGCCACCGTGACCACCTTCCACCAGAGAATCCGGATCGGTGAAGTCCTCATCGAACAGGTCCACCAAAGTTCTGCCGTCTAGAACGAACCGGCGGCGTAGCTTCAGGTCCAGCGGGTCGTGGATCGTCGCCCGGTAGAAGGGCGTCGCGACGGGGGCCCGCCAGTCGACCACGACGGGCTCACCCTGGAGATCGCGGACATGCCGTCGCCCTATGTAGAAGGTGTCTCCGGCCCCTCCATCGATCCGCCCAAAGGTGAGCGGGCTATTCGTGTCCTGGAGGCGCGCGAGCCGATCCCGGAGCTCGGCCTTCAGTATCTCTTCGTCTACTGAATCACCGAGCTCGCCTTCCTCGACCAGCTTTCGGGTGCGCTCGCGCATGGCGGCCAGGAAGCGGTACGACGCGTCGATGTGAGCTTGCTCGCGTTCGAGCTCTGTTTGCAGTTCCATGGGGAGGCGTGAATCTAACCCCATGAAGGAGAAACCCTTCCGACCCGGCTGGCGATCTTAGGATCGAGCGGCCATGGAGAACCCCTTCGACTACCTCGCGAGGAACCAGGCAGGCTGGACCGAGGCGGCGCCGGATCACTTTGGGCCGGGGCGAAAGCGGTGGGGAGGCCCCGTCGTCTGGGGTATATGGGACGTGCCGGAAACCGAACTTCATGTTCTACCCGAAGTCGGCGGGCGGGACGTACTGGAACTCGGATGCGGGACGGGTTACATCTCCTCATGGCTCACGCGCCGAGGAGCGCGCGTCATCGGTCTGGATCCGACGTGGGCGCAACTTCAGAGCGCCCGGTCGTTCCAGAAGGAGTTCAGCATCGACTTTGGCATCGTCGCCGCGGCAGCGGAAGCCTCGCCTTTCAAGAACGAGAGCTTCGACGTCATCATCTCCGAGTACGGTGCCAGCATCTGGAGCGACCCGTACCTGTGGATCCCGGAGGCCGCGCGCCTGTTGCGTCCCGGCGGCGAGCTCATCTTTTTGGTGAACGGAACCATCCTGATGGTGTGTGCGCCCGACGAAGACGAAGTGCCGGCGACCGCCGAGATGCAGCGGGACTATTTTGGGATGCACCGCTTCGAATGGCCGGGGGACGACGGCGTCGAGTTTCATCTCGGATACGGCAGCATGATCCGCGTGCTGCGCAACAACGGGTTCGAGATCGAAGACCTGATCGAGATCAGACCGCCGGAAGGCGCCACAACGAGCTACCAGTTCGTCAACCTGGAATGGGCCCGGCGCTGGCCGTCCGAAGAGGTGTGGAAGGCCCGCAAGACCGGCCGCTGAGAATCACCGCCCGCGCTACGGTTACGCCACCAGAGGCCGGCCGGCAGGCGGCTGGCCGCTCGCAACAGATAAGGATCTCCATCAGCGATCACCCACTAAGGAAAGCCGGTGTCCGGACGGCGGCCCGCGGCCTGCGTTCGGTCGTGCGCCTGATCGGCGCCGGCGGCGGGACGAGCCTGCCGGGCCTGTTCCTCGAGCGATTCGACCCGACCTTTCTGAAGAGCACGGCGTCCGCGGCGAACGCCCGCGTGATCCTCGTAACGGGCACCAATGGGAAGACCACGACGGCCTCCATGATCAGACACATCCTGCGCGCGACCGGCAGCATCGTCGCCGGCAACGAGGGCGGGTCGAACATGACACGAGGCATCTTCACCGCGTTCCTGGATGTGACCCCCGCTACGGACTACATCGTCCTGGAGGTCGATGAGGCGGTCGCTCCCCATCTGGTCGAAGTGTTGCGCCCAGACCTGCTCGTGCTTACCAACGTCTTTCGCGACCAGCTGGACCGGTTCGGCGAAGCCGAAAGCGTCGCAGCCCTGCTCGGACGCAGCGCCGCGTTGCTGCAAGCCGATGCCCGCGTCGTTTTCAATCTCGACGATCCTCTGCTGGGATTCGCGGTGAAGGACCGACTCGGTCCCGAGATCGGTTTTGGTGTGGATCCACAGACGCAAGAGAGCCCCGAGTCGTTCTCTTCCGAGCCGCAGATCTGTCCCCGCTGCGGAGGTGACTTCGATTACACCGTGCGGACCATCGGGCATCTGGGTACGGGCGCTTGCTCGCATTGCGGATGGACCTCTGGCCACGGTGGGACGAGAGCGCGGATCGTAGAAGACCGCGGCCTCGCCGGGGTGGACATCGAGATCGACGGCTGGCGGGCCTCGCTGGCCGTGGGCGGCATCCACGCTGCTTACAACTCAGCCGCCGCAGTGGCAGCGGCCGGAGGTTTGGGGATCCCCGTAGAGGATGCCTGCCGGTCGCTGGCTGGCTTCGTTCCCCGCTTCGGACGCGACGAGGTTCTCGATGTCGCCGGGCATCCGGTGCACGTCCTTCTCATGAAGAATCCGGCCGGCGCGAATGTGGTCATCAACGAAGCGTGCTCGGATCCTCGAACGGGCAGTGCCGTAGTGGCGGTGAACGACCTGGCTGCGGATGGACGTGATATCTCCTGGATCTGGGACGCCGATTTCGAATCCCTCGTCGAAGCGAGGATCCCATTGTTCCCCAGTGGCCGCCGCGCGCAGGACGTCGCGGTTCGCATCAAGTACGCGGGCGGCACTCCCGAGGCGGCGGAGGCGAACATCGCCACCGCGGTAAGGCAAGCCGCCGAGAGATGCGCGCCCGGGCAGGAAGCAGTTACTTTCGCAACCTATACGGCCATGCTCGCGATGCGACGAGGGTTGACTCGCGCGTGGAGACATCGGCGAGCGAACGCGTTCCAATGAGCACCGGATTGACAATCGTGCATCTGTACCCCGACCTGCTTCGGACCTACGGCGACTATGGCAACGTCCTGGCGTT
>DATAPE010000069.1:0-5660 GCA_036265345.1 Actinomycetota bacterium | reverse complement strand
GTACGAGAAGAGCTCCGCCGCCCGCGTCGAGCGTCGGAGGACCCACGGCGGCGCCGCCCCGTCCCGGTAGCCGAAGACCCCTCGGAGAACGGTATCGGCCCGGATCACCTGGCGGCCACATCCATTGGCGTCGAGGTAGAGAGTTCTTATCCGGTCTCTCACGACTCGTCTCCGCCCGCTCTCATCGCTCGGCCGGCGCCGCCCTCGGCCGGCACGACACCTCCATGGGCACCCAGAGCGCGGGTTGCCCTCCGACGAGATTGCGCTCGGATACGACCTTGAACACCGCCCCCGCGGTCGCCACCGTGGTCTCAGCGCTCACCAGCTCGGCCTGGACGCGGTAGAGGCCGGGTCCGAGGATCATCGGTGCCATCTCGGCCACTACCTCGACCCGCCCAGCCAACGAGCTCAGGACGCCGCCAGACTCCGACCAGCGATTCTCGGTGATCCGCAGGCCGTCCAGCCGCTCGATCCAGAGTCGAAGGTCATGGTCATCTCGTGCCTGGTCAACCCTCAGCTCCACACTGATCCACGCGTCCTCGCCGACGCTCAGGACGCTGGCTGGGCCCGACCGACGACTCGAACCGACCGTCACCCGCTTGATCCGCACAGCGCTATCGAGCGCCCACTCTTGCCCCTGCGTCGAGAACTTGGCCGCCGTCTCGACCTCGTCGCGCTGACGCACCCGTTCGCGATAGGCAGTCGTGACCTGCGCGGGGTCCCCGTCCGCGACCAGTCGTCCCCCATCCAGCCACAGGCAGCGGGAGCACATGCTGACCATGGACTCGAGATTGTGGGAGACGAGCATCACGATTCGCCCCTTGCTGCAGAGCTCGCGCACCGCGTGGGTCGCTTTCTGCGAAAACCAGTAGTCACCCACCGATAGCATCTCGTCGATGAGCAGGATCTCCGGCTCGACGAAGACCAGGCTGGTGAAGGCCAGGCGCGCCTTCATTCCGGAAGAGTATGTGCGGACCGGCTGGTCGATGAAGTCGCCGAGGTCGGCGAACGTGATCATCCGGTCGATGACGGTATTCGTCTGGGCCCTGGTCCGCCCCTGGACTTCGGCGTCGAGGTAGAGATTCTCCCGGCCCGTTAGGTCCTCCCGCAGGGCGAGACCGAGGGTCAGCGCCGCATGCACACGACCATCGACTTCGACCGAGCCCCCCGTCGGCGCTGCGACCCCCGCGAGAAGGTGGAGGAGAGTGGACTTCCCGGCTCCGTTCTCGCCTATGATCCCGACTCGCTCCCCTTCCGTGACGCTAAACGAGACGCCGTCGAGCGCCATCTTGTGATCGACACCTCGCGCCGCCTCGTGTCGCACTCCGAGCAGGCGAAGAAGCGGGCGAGCAGCACGCGGGAGCGGGCGCGAGGTCGTCAGCTCGTACCGCTTGGTCACTCCCTCCACCCGGATGCGGTAGCTCACGACTGGGTCCGCCCACCCCGCCAGCGCAGCGGTAGGACGCTCACGCTCTCCCGCGGCTTCCCGGCAACCGCGAACGCCAGATCGTTCCCGTAAGTCCAGCTCCGGACATCCAGAGGCACAAAGGTCCCCTCCGCACCGCGCTCGCTCAGAAAGAGGTTGAGCGAGTACTCCCCGGGGCTGAGGGGCAGTGTCGGAATAGTCACCGCGACCTCATACAGGCCAGGCGTGGATGCGACGGGGCGCGGCTCCACCTGCAGCAGATGGCTCCAGCCGATGCCTTGCCGGAAGCTCTCGACGGAGCAAGCGAACCAGACTGGCGAGGTCACCTTCACGTCGATCGGGATGGACAGCGTCGTGTCCTCCTCGGCCAACGCGCAGTACGCCGATGGCAGATGGGCTGCAAACGCTGCGGCGTCCCCACGTGGTTGAGGCAGACCGAGGTAGCGCTGAACAACCGCCGGACTCGAACCCCGATCCACTATGCGGCCGCGCTCCAGAACGCAGGCTTCACGACACAACTTGAGCACCGACGTCCAGTCGTGGGTGGCGAGAATTCCCGAGGCCCCCGCCGCCAGTCGCTCCCGCAGGCGGCGCCAGCATTTCGTCTGGAAGTGCTCGTCGCCCACGGAAAGAACCTCGTCGATGAGGTAGATCTGCCCGGGCAAAGACGTGGCTACCGAGAAGAACAGGCGGGCCTTCATTCCGGCGGAGTAAGTGTAGATAGGGTTGTCGAAATACTCTCCTAACTCGGCGAACTCGGCGATCTCACTCAGAAGTCGGTCGACTTGCCGCCGTCCGCTCCCGTGGAGTGCCAGCCACCGACTCGCGAAGTCCTGTCCGGTCAGCAGCTCGTTGCCCGCCATCCCGAGCTCGTAGATCGCCGACAGCGGTCCTGCGACCCTCACGGTCCCCGAGGTCGGGGCGTACACACCGCCGAGCGTCCGCAGCAGCGTGCTCTTGCCCGCGCCATTGCGGCCCAGCACACCCAGGAACTCGCCCTGGCGGACCTGGAGCGTCACATCGCGCACCGCGGGAAAGCCCTTCACGAAGTGGCCACCGAGGATCACCGGCCAGATCGACTGGCCGTCGAGCAACACGAAGGTCTTGCTCAGGTCCCGACACTCGACAACCGACCGGCTCATCGTTTCCTCGTCGCGCGCCGCGCCCGGTACCGCTGTCGCGAGCAGCCCTCCCGCCCCACTAGATCCGGGCATCGAAATATCCCTTCAGCTTGCGGAAGAACACCAGGCCCCCGAGGAACGCCATCGCCGAGAGAACGGCCAGGTAGGCGAGGCTCCAAGGCGCCGGCCACGCCCGATGCAAGAGCGGCTGCCGGTAGCCCTCGGCAATTACCTGGAACGGATGGAACTGCAAGACTCCCTGCAGCACCTTCGGGAACTCGCTCAGCGGGTAGAAGATCGGCGAGCTGAACAGCAAGATCATCAGGACGTTCGGTAACACCATGGCGGTATCCCGGACAAACACATTGACCGCAGCGAGGCAGAGGCCGATGCCAGTGATAAACACGAACTGCAAGACGAGCACCGGGAGGATGGCGAGCCAGCTCAACGATGGCCGCGTTCCGCTCAACACGAGGAGCGCCACCAGATAGCAGGTGCTCACCGCGAGCGGGACCAGCCCCATCAGGCTACCGGCGATGGGCAGCAGCTCGGTCTTGAAGGCGAGGTTCTTGACCAGGCCGCTGTTGCCGGTCACCGCGCCTGTGCTCGTCGCCAGGCTATCGCTGATCGCCAGCCATGGCCCGTATCCGCTGATCAGCCAGATGACGAACGACAGGCTCGTCTCCGCTCCCGGCAAGCGCGAGCGAAATACGAACGCGAACACGAATGTGAAGATGCCCATCATGAGGAGCGGGTTGACGATGGCCCACACGAGTCCCAGCGTCGACCCGAGGAATCGGTCCCGCAGGCCCATCTTGAGGAAGTTCAGCAGCCGTAGGGCATCTGCCCGGTCGAAGCCTAGGATTTGCATGCCTCTTCGGTTTCCGGCCTCGAGGCCTGGCCGCCGAACTGCCCACCCATCACGGAGTCATAGATGGCCTCGTACCGCTCCGCGCAGGCATCGGCACTATGCCACTTCATCGCGAATGCGCGCCCGGCCACGCCGAGACGGCGACGCCGCTCCCGGTCAAGTAGAAGATCACGGAGGACTTCGTAGACCGTCTCCTCTGTCGCAGACACCAGTGGCAGCTCCTGCGTAGACCGCAGCTTGTCGGCGGGCTTCGGTTCGCTACGATTGATATAGCAAATCGTGGGCTTGCCCAACATCATCGCTTCCCGGGCCGTCGCGCCGTATCGTCCGTAGTTCAGCTGATCGACGATCACGTCGGCTTGGGCCTGGAGGTACCGAACCTCCGTGTTCTTGACATCGGTCACGAAGATGAGCCGGACGGCCCTTCCCTCGGCCTGCAAGCGCGCAATCGCGGCTTCTATCGCTCCAGTCCCCTTGATGTTCCGGCCGTGCGCCGTTCGGAGGTCATAGTTCCCGAAGGAGTGGTACACGAGCAGTTCGTTGTCACTGCGCTTGATCTTCAGGTGATCCGGGACGGCGAGGTCAGGCTTCCAGAACTCCGGGTCCAGGCACATCGTGGTCGGTTCCCTCACTGCCTTGTGGATGGCCTGATAGTCCAGGGCCGGAGACCCTTCCGTGAAGATCACATCGCAGTAGCGATCAACCTTGCGGCCCCACGCGAGGTTCTTTGCGTCATTGCAGACTGTCGGTGTCAGCTGCCAGGGGCACTTGTCGCATACAACCGAACCGCCCAGGGCTGACCACCGAGCCACCGTAGACTGTGCGACGCCGCTATTGCAGCCGCTGATCGTATAGGCAATCTTCCGACCGCTGCGACGCCACTCCACGATGTCCCACGGTTCCTCTGCTTCCCAGTCCTCTGGGGAGATGGGGAAGAACGTCAGCAGCCCGTCACCAGCAAAATGCAGCAAAGCAAAGCGCTCGAGCGCATCCCAGTAGCAATCCTCGATGTTCTTCCGAAAGCGTTTAGGGTCGGCATCCCAGAGATTCACGTCCTCGCCATGGTAGTAGTTCGCATGCGGTCCCTCGGGATCGTCAGTGCTCACCGTCAGAGCGTCCCAGCCGCGTCGACGAAGTGCCTCGGCCAAGTAGTAGAAATGGTAGTAGCTGTTACGAAGGAACAGGACACTGCGTACGCGAGAGCCGGCCGCTCCTCTCGCCCGAGGCCGCTCCCGCAGCATTCTCCGGATAGCCCGACGTATGCGCCCCATCGTGGCCATCAGCCGCACCACCTGCCCGACGCGGCTCCCAAACGCCCTTCGGTCCCCGCGTTTGCTCCAACGATCAGCTCCCGCGTCCCGACAAAGCCGCAGTTCATCATCGCGTCGATGATGGACAACCCCGGCACAAACTCGCCCGCGCCGAGCTGTGGGTACACGGGATGCCGGAACACCTGCTGAACAAGCCCAATTCCTGCCCGTCCGAACCTCTCGTCATCCTGATAGCCTTGCGCACCACCACCGCACAGATACCCGCTGCCGCCCACCGCCTGCACTGCATTCACGAGCAGGTCAGTGCCGGCTCCCTCGACGCCGAGCGTAGAACCCACGATCAGCTTGCCTGGATCCAGACCGAGGCGGGTGGTCAGTGCTCGGACGACCGTCAGATTGAACTCAGCCACCATATCGGTCGGCGTCTCGATCAACTCTTCAACGAGCGGAAATACCTCATGGAAGTAGGGCGCTCGTCGATACGCGCCCCGGAATGCCCGCAGAAGTCGGACCCGCCACGGCCCGTTCGCGACCCGCATCTCACGCACGAGCCGCACGCCGTGGAACGAGCGCTCCACTGGTAGAGTTGCCCAGGTAGGCCGTCCCTCCAGCAGGATCCGAACCCGGTTCGACCACGTTCCCCCGGTTTTCGAGAACTGCACATTGTCCAGGACGATGAAAATGTCCGCTCTGGCGATCTTGTCGAAATAACCCAGCCACGGAAAAAAGTTCGGCTGGTGAATCGCAACCAGTTTTCTAGCTCCGAGTCTGCTCATCACGCAAGATTCCAAGTAGTGCGATATCCACATATCGACCGTCGATGTGGGCGGCTTCACGAAGCGTTCCTTCACGAACGAACCCCACCTTCTCGTAGAGCCGCAATGCCCGTCCATTCGTGCCGAGCACGTGCACGTAGACTCGGTGCAGATTCAGGTCTCTGAAGGCGAAGTCCAGCAAGAGCTGCACCGCTT
>DATAPE010000068.1:0-15097 GCA_036265345.1 Actinomycetota bacterium | reverse complement strand
GCTTGCTCAGGTTGATGTCATTCCCGATGCGGGCCCCCACAACATCAAGCTCGTACCATGAGGCCCGTATGAGACTGGAGAACATGACGATCGAGGTCCGCTGCGACCGGCGCTTGGGCTTCGTTGATGTGACGGACGACCTCCGGCGTGCGGTGAAGGACTCGGGAGTCACGCATGGGATCGCAGTGGCCTACTGCAGCCACACGACCTGCGCTCTGATCATCAACGAATGGGAGGACGGTGTCCTCGACGATCTCTGCGCTCGCATCGAGTCACTCGTGCCCGGCAATGTCTACTACGCGCACGACGATCTGGAGCGCCGCACGCAAAACCTCCAGGACGTCGATGAGCCCAAGAACGGCCAGGCCCACGTCATCCAGATGATCGTGGGCGGCGCCTCACACGTGATCCCGGTGGAGGCAGGAGAACCGATCCTCGGCCGCTGGCAGCGTTTGTTCCTGCTCGAGCTCGACCACCCGCGCGAGCGCAAGATCGTCTTCTCACTGTTCGGAGACTGACCTCTCTCACGGGAACACGTCCTACTTATCGGTCTCCACTAGATTTCGTGGACGCAGAGGACAGTACATAGGTAATGAGCTAGCAAAGAAACGGGTCAGGCGGTGTCGTCGCTGGTTTGGCCCACCTTGATGCCGTGCCTCGCAGCCCACGTACGCGCGTCCTCGGCTTCCTCAGACCCTTCCTCGGCAAGCCGCCGCAGCTCTTCCTTGGTTCTGGTAGGCGCTCCCGGAGCAACGCGCAAGGAGACCGAGGCGAGCCCACCCAGCGGGATGGGCAGCCAGAAGTTGACGAGCCTGTAGCCGATGACGCCGAGGATCGCGACGCCTCGAGGCGAGCCGAACCCGACCAGGCTCGATGTGAGGACCGCTTCGACCACCCCGAGGCCCCCGGGCGTGATCGGGATAGCGGCAAGCACGTTCGCCAATCCATACGAAACGATCAACCCATCTATCCCCACCCGGTAGCCGAACGCTGCCAGGAACACCCACAGTGATGCGGCGTCCAGCAACCAGTTGGCGGTGGCCCACAGGATCGCTCGTCGCACGAGGGCGCGATCCGACATCAGGGCGTCCACCCGCTGCGCCAGGCGACGCACGACCGTATCGACGGTGTCGACATCCAGGAACGGCACCCTCCTCGCGACGGAGCGAAGGATCCGGGCAGCGCGATCCTCGCCGCGGGTCAGCAGCAGGACCAAGCTCGAAAAGGCGCCGATCACGATGACCCCGACGATGGCGGCGGTTAGATAAAGGGGGTTGAAACCTCGCAGCGGGATCGAGATCACCAGCCCGAGCCACAACAGGACGTTCAGGACCACAGCCGAGCCGATCGCTTGGGTTCCCAGTGCGAATGCGGCGTCGGGTCCGCTAACACCGGCTTCAGTGAGCAGCCGGTATCCCAGGCCGCTGCCGGCCGCGGCGCCCCCCGGCAGGATGTGGCTGACCGAGAGTGTGGTCAGACCGATCCGGAGGAGCGTGAAGAAGGTGGGCCCTTGGCCCCGAGGGATGACCGCGCGGGTGAGCTGGGCGTAGGCAGTCAGCGCAGCTGCTTCGAAGACGACCCCGGCTAGAACGAACGTGAAATCGACCTGCGAGAGCAGCGAGAGCGACTTTCGAATGCCGGCGATCTGAGGAAGGATCAGGTATTCGACGACCAGCAGGATCACGAGCACCATTAAGGTCCGTTTCACGGGCCGTGGCAGCCTCGGTCGATCCCCACTCACCCAGTCAAACTAGCCCAACGTCTTGCTTAAGCGGGCCTTTCCCGCGCCTTCGTGGCATCCACCAGCTGCTGTGCGACATCCCGGAGTTTGACGTTTGCGTTCTGCGAGATAACGCGAAGCATGTCGAAAGCTTCGTCCTCGCTGCAGTTCTCTCTCTCTACGAGGATGCCCATGGCAAGCCCGATGACGCGGCTCGACTTCAGCCCTTCTTCCAATTGATCTGCCGCCGCTCGCACACGATCGAAGGCATGAGCGTTCGCAAGCGCGACAGAAGCCTGAGCCGCGAACAGGGTTGCCGTTTTCTCGTCGTCCGCGGTGAAGCCCGACACCTTGCGCGAATACAGGTTCAACGCACCCAGCGTTCGATCGTGGACTCGAAGCGGCATCGAGAGCGAGCTGAGGATCCCGTTCTGGGCGGCGCGCGGACCGAACTCCGGCCATCTCTTGTCGTCGACCATCGATTCCACGATGAAAGGGGTCCCTTGTCTGATCGCCTCCAAGCAAGGCCCTTCACCGGTTCGATATTGCTCGGAGTCGACTACTTCGACGGTCTCATCGGTTGCACTCGCGGTCGTTACCTTCTCGCGCTCGACCAGCGAGACGCCGGCTCCGTCGCATCCCGGCAGCGATCGCAAGGAGATGGCAGCGACGCGGTCCAGCGCGGTGTCCAGGGCTTCATCCTCAAGGAGCGCGCCGTGAAGTTCGGCCAGATCTGAATAGATGTCGCGTTGTTCGGCCTCAGCCACGGCATTCCTCTCTGACACCGTCACAAGAGAGAGCGCGGGCTGGACCCTGTCGGATGCGGTGCCCTTATGGGCTCTTTCAGAGTACACCGGCCATGTCTCGTCGGCCTCCTCTTAAAGATCATCGCCGGAGGTCCGGCGAACCGGGGGGATCGAGGCAGCGGTGTGTAGCCTGTGCAACCTGGAGCATGGTGATACATACCGGACCCGGACGCTCCTTCGCTGAGAAAGGAGGCAAGTGATGGCCATAGCTGGGCCGCCCGACCTGCAACCGATGACTGTGGACGAAGACGACTACCGGCCCCGATCCCGGTGGAGTCTGGTGACCGACCCCGGTGGTCCTGCCGGAGCCGTGCAGGATCTCTGTCTCATCGTGGAAGAAGTGGGTGTCGGCGACCGCATCCCGCTACACCGGCACCGAACGGACGAGATGATCGTGGTTCTTGAGGGCCGTGCCGAGGTCACCCTGGAAGAGGAGCGCCTCGAGATGAGTGAGGGCATGACCCTGTTCGTTCCCAAAGGCGCGATCCATGGGCTGCACAACGTTGGAGAGGTGGATCTCCGGCTCCGTAAGGTCTTTCCCACGATCATGATCGACGTCGAGATGCTCGATCGAAACCCTGCCCCCGGGACCGAGGAGCAAGCGCCAGCCCACAGGACGTACGACGCGGTAACGGGCGATTCCTGGACCGAGGCGGACGCGTTCGAGCCTCCCCCGCCGGTACTGCCCGACTAGCTTTCCGGCTATCCACTCGCTCAACTGATAGGGTGTGGACGAAGGCAGCACGTCGCTGCCTGTGAGATTTGCTCTCCGTTCCTCCTGAAGGCTGCGGTTGATGAATCTCCGCTGACCGGGTGCAGCAGCACCCAAAGGAGTGATACGTGTCCACATTCACCGAATTGGGCGTCTCCACGCCCGTTTGCGACGCACTCGCGCGTCGCGATATCCATAGCCCCTTCGAGATCCAGGAACTTGTGATGCCCGACGCGCTGGGGGGCCGGGACGTGCTCGCTCGATCCCGAACCGGCTCCGGTAAGACCCTCGCTTTCGGAGTGCCCATCGTCGAGAGACTGAAGGCGTCGGGTCCGCGTCCGGCTGCTCTGGTCCTGGTCCCCACCCGTGAGCTTGCGGTGCAGGTGACCGAAGAGATCAGCGCGGTGGCCAAAGCGAAGGGCCTTCGGATCGCCTCGGTCTACGGAGGCGTCAGTATCCGGGAGCAAGCTCAACAGGCCGTGAAGTCCCACATCGTGGTCGCCACGCCAGGACGGCTCCAGGACTTGATGGATCGCAGGCTGCTTTCGGTCAAGGGCGTCAGCATCTTGATCCTTGACGAAGCCGACCGGATGCTCGACATGGGTTTCCAGCCCCAGGTCGACAGCATCGTCCGTGACGTTCCCAAGGAGCGCCAGACGATGTTCTTCTCGGCCACTCTGGACGGACAGGTCGGCCATCTCGCTCGCGCCTACACGCGCAATCCTGCGTTGCACGAGGTGGAGTCCGCGCTGCAAACCGTTGACGAAGCTGAGCATCGCTTCCTGCCGGTAACCAGCGGCGACAAGGTGGAGACCCTCGTCACCGTTCTCCGTGAGAATCGGGGAACAACGCTGGTGTTCGTCAGAACCAAGCGGGGCGCAGACCGGCTGGTGCAACGGCTCAAGTCCAAGGGCGTTCGCGCGCTGGCCATGCATGGGGACCTCACGCAGGCCGCACGTCAGCGGGCGTTGAAATCACTGTCCACAGGAGCCGCCGACGTATTGGTCGCAACGGACGTCGCAGCTCGAGGGCTCGATGTCGATCAGATCACGCACGTCATCAACTTCGATCCGCCCGAGGACGACAAGGCCTACGTCCACCGTGTCGGACGGACCGCACGCGCCGGCCGTGCAGGCGTCGGCACCACCTTGGTGATGCCGGATCAGCAGTCGGGGATGAGCCGCATCGCAGCCCGTCTCGAGCTGCAGAGCGACTTCGAGAAGGAAGGCATGGTCACCGCCGCACCTCAGATCGTTTACTCCTCGCACCGAGGCAAACGATCCATGATGCGACCCCGGCCCAAGCGGAAGTTCTAGCCTCCCGCGGCCTGAAGCTGAGCCTTAGACGAGCGCCGGGAGGCCCGCACGCGGTCCTTGGCTGCGAGGATCGCCTTCCGCAACCTGATCTGATCGGGCGTGACCTCGACGCACTCGTCCTCGCGGATGAACTCCAACGCTTGCTCAAGCGACATCTGCTTGTAAGGGATCAACCGAACCAACTCGTCGCCGGTGGATGACCGCATGTTGGTCAGCTTCTTTTCCTTGGTGGGATTTACATCCATGTCGTCCGAGCGTGAGTTCTCCCCCACGATCATGCCCTCGTAAACCTCGACCCCAGGCGGCACGAACAAGGTTCCTCGCTCCTGAAGGTTGGCGATGGCATAGGAAGTCGTCGGCCCCCCTCGATCGGCGACGAGACTTCCGGTGGGACGCGTCCGGAGTTCGCCGTGCCATGGCTCGTAGCGATCGAACACGTGGTGGAGCAGTCCGGTGCCGCGAGTTTCGGTCATGAATTCCGTGCGAAAGCCGATGAGAGCCCGGGCCGGGACCAGGTACTCCATCCTCACCCATCCGGTCCCGTGGTTGACCATGTTCTCGAGCCGGGCCTTGCGCAGGGCCAGCATCTGGCTGACCACACCCATGAACTCCTCTGGTGCGTCGATCGTGAGGCGTTCGACAGGCTCGTGCACTTTGCCGTCAACCTCCCTGATCACCACTTGGGGTTTGCCCACGGTCAGCTCGAAGCCCTCGCGACGCATCATCTCCACCAGAACTGCCAGCTGAAGCTCACCCCGGCCCTGGACCTCCCACGCGTCGGGTCTGTCGGTATCGAAGACCCTGATAGACACGTTGCCCACCAGCTCGGTCGCCAGGCGGCCCTCGACGAGGCGCGCCGTCAGCTTGTTTCCACTCCGGCCCGCCAGTGGCGAGGTGTTGATACCGACAGTCATGGACAGGCTGGGATCGTCGAAGTGGCTCACCGGCAGGGGACGAGGGTCTTCGGGATCGGACAGGGTCTCGCCTATCGTCACGCTCGGGAGACCGGCGATGGCGAAGATCTCCCCGGGCCCCACCTCGGCTGCATCGACGCGGTCCAAAGCCTCGGTCACGTACAACTCGGTGATCTTGACGGTCTCTATCGTGCTGTCGGCCCGGCACCAGGCGATGCGCTCACCCCGGGTGATCGTGCCGTGGAACATGCGGCACAACGCCAGCCGGCCCACATAGGGAGACGCATCGAGGTTGGTGACGAGTGCTTGCAAGGGATGGCTCTCTTCGTAAGAGGGGGCCGGGATGTGGTCGAGAAGGACCTCGAAGAGCGGTTTCAGGTCACTCCCACCCTGTGTGGGGTCCAGCGATGCCCAGCCCGCTCTCGCATTGGAGTAGACGATGGGGAAATCGATCTGGCTCTCATCGGCGTCGAGGTCGAGAAACAACTCGTAGACCTCGTTCACAACTTCAGTGATGCGGGCGTCGGGACGATCTACCTTGTTCACCACCAGGATCACGGGTAACCGCGCCTCGAGCGCTTTGCGAAGAACGAAGCGCGTCTGGGGAAGCGGCCCCTCGCTGGCGTCGACAAGCAGGAGGACCCCGTCGACCATCGTTAGACCGCGCTCTACCTCCCCGCCGAAGTCGGCGTGGCCCGGCGTGTCGATGATGTTGATCTTGACGTCGCCGTAACGGACCGCGGTGTTCTTGGCCAGGATCGTGATGCCTTTCTCACGTTCCAGATCCATGGAGTCCATAACGCGCGCCGCCACATCCTGGTTGGCCCGGAAAGCCCCCGTCTGCCACAACATCGCGTCGACGAGAGTGGTTTTGCCGTGGTCGACATGCGCAACGATGGCGACATTTCGCAAATCGTCTCGCGTTGCCATAGGGGGATCTCCTCAGGGACTCTTCAGTTCACACCAGTTTAGGTGGAGAGGTACGGGGAGCTCAGCGAAGCGAGGGAGAGGCGAGCTTCTTGGCCCGCTCTTCAGCAGAAGCATGCTTCGCGGCGAACATCGCCTCACGTGCCTCTTTGATCATCTCGTCGAGAGTGTCTGGAGCAGCAGGATCGAAGGTTGCGGCACCGAGGCTGACGTGGAGCTCATAAGGATGCTTGGGATCGCGGACCCTGGCAGCGACTCCCTCTGCGATGCGATTGGCAACTATCGAGGGATCGTCGGCATGGATCAAAGCAACTGCAAACTCGTCGCCGCTCATCCGGCCCACCACGTCGACCGTGCGGGAACTGGCCCAGATGATCTCGACGATCTCGATCAACGCCGCGTCCCCGGCGGCATGGCCGAAGTCCTCATTGATCGATTTCATGTCGTCTATGTCGACGAAGACGAAGTGCAACTTCTTCCATTCGCGGGCAGCGACCCGCATCTGGTGGTCGACCAGGTCGATGAAGCCTCGTCGGTTGCGTGCCCCCGTCAGAGGGTCGACCAGACTCATCTCGGTCAGCTCCACCGTTAAGCCGGTGAGGTCTTCCCTGTTGTCGCTCAGTTCCGCGCGCGCTCTCTGAAGATAGGTGGTTTGTAGGTTGAGTTGGCGCAGCAGGAGGCCGATGATCGCGGCCAGCCCCAGGATCCCGGCGATCAGCCAGGCGACCCGCTGCGACGGGGACAGGAAGGCGAGCAGACTGACCGCGGCGAGAAGCACCAAGCTGCCCCCAGCCGCGAGCCTCTCCACCGACCCAAACTTCTTCATCCCCTTCTATCGGCACCGAAATCCCGGTCTATAGCACCGATTTACAGCCGCCTGCCCCCCGGCCCACCGGGGCCGGGTCCCACAGGGCAAGCCTGCCCTCGATTTGCCGCTTAACCAGGGGCCGCCATGGGTATCCTTGGGCCGGAAACCGCATCGATAACAGACCAGTCACAGGTTCCACCGGAGGCAGCGGAAGCAAACCGACCGCCTGGGACGGTGGATCCAAGTCCCGAAGGAGGAAACACATGAGGGTGTTCATCTGCGGGGTGGATGGATATCTGGGCTGGTCTTTGGCCCAATACCTCGCCGCCAGAGGTCACGAGGTGGGCGGGGCAGACAACTTCTCCCGGCGTGAGTGGGTAGAGGAGATGGGCTCTGACAGCGCCACCCCCATCGCATCGCCTGAGGACCGGCGCCGCGCCTTCAAGGAGACCTTCGACCAGGACCTGCGCTTCTGGGAAGGCGACCTCTCGGAATACTCGCTGGTGGAAGAGATCTTCACCGACTTCAAGCCTGAGGCCGTCGTACATCTGGGCGAGTGCCCGTCGGCCCCCTACTCGATGATCGACGTTCACCACGCGACCTTCGTGCACAGGAACAACGTCGGCTCTACCTTCAATCTCCTGTTCGCGATCCGGGACCTCAGCCCGGAGACCCATCTCCTCAAGCTGGGCACGATGGGTGAATACGGGACGCCCAACGTTGCGATCCCGGAGGGTTTCTTCGAGATCGATTACCGGGGCCGGACGGACCGGTTGCCGTTCCCGCGTCAGGCAGGCTCCTTCTATCACTGGAGCAAAGTCTCGGGTTCGAACCACATCATGTTCGCCTCCAAGATCTGGGGCATCCGCGCCACCGACGTGATGCAAGGCGTCGTGTTCGGAACGCGCATAGATGAGATGGGCAACGACGACCGGATGCTCACCCGTCTTGACTTCGACGAGTGCTTCGGCACAGCGATCAACCGGTTCTGCTGCGAGTCGGTCATCGGTCAGCCGTTGACGCCTTTCGGCAAAGGGCATCAAACCAGGGGCTTCCTCCCGCTCAGGGATTCGATGCAGTGCCTTACCCTGGGACTCGAGAATCCGCCCGCCGAGGGCGAATACAGGGTCTTCAACCAGTTCGAGGAGGTGTACGACGTGGGCGAGCTCGCGCGCAAGGTTCAGACGGTCGCGGCGAAGCTCGGCATGAATGTCGAGGTCCACAACCTCGAGAATCCGCGCATGGAGATGGAGGAGCACTTCTACGAGCCCGATCACCAGAAGCTGCTCGACCTTGGCTACAAGCCAAGCCACGATGTCGACGCTGAGCTGGAGATAATGCTGGGCGATCTGGTGAAGTACAAGGACCGCATCGAGGCGAAGAAGGATGCCTTGATCCCGAACGTTCGTTGGGACGGGCGCCGCGTGAAGAGCGCGTTCCTGTAGCCATGCCGGACGAGCAGAACCCGCAGCCTGCAGCCGCGGGTGCGGGGCCAGCTTCCTTGCGGATGGATCGCGAGGGCGACCCTCGCGAGATCCTGGAGTGGGCGACCTTCGCGGTCGACCGGCTCGTCGTTGCGACCTCTTTCCAGTCGTCCGGGCTCGTCATCCTGCACATGCTGCGCGAGGTCAAGCCCGACATCCCGGTCCTCTTCCTCGACACCGGGTTCCACTTCCCCGAGACGCTGCAGTTCGCGCGCGCAAAGACCGAGGAATGGGGGTTGAAGCTGGTCGTGCTGAAGGGCAACCACCGTTCGCCCGAGGGTCAAGCCGAGCTCTACGGACCCGAGCTGTACCGCCGGGATCCGAACCTCTGCTGTCACATCAACAAGACCGAGCCTCTGCAAGAGGCGTTGGCCGAGTTCGACGGGTGGATCTCGGGCCTGCGGCGCGACCAGTCCCCTGAACGAGCAACCAGCGTCAAGATCTCGCAGCCGCAGATGCTCCCCTCGGGCCGGGCGATCCTGAAGATCCATCCGCTCGCCAACTGGACCAAGGATGACGTCGAGTCCTACATATCGGAGTACGGCATCTCCACTCACCCGCTGTTAGAGAAGGGATATGCCTCCATAGGCTGCTGGCCTTGCACCCGTGCGATCGGCGACGGCGAGGGGATGCGGGATGGAAGGTGGGCGGGGCTCGACAAGTCCGAGTGTGGGATCCACACGTTCGGACAGGACAACCCGAGGCAGACCGAGGCCGAGCAGTAAGGCTAAGGGCAATCACCGCCGGCGCAGGTTCGCTCCTGAGCCAACCGGCGGGACAATGCCTTGACGTTCGGATCGTTTGAAGGGTTGCCGTCGGCCAGCAGGTTGGTCAACTGATATGGGTCTGTCTTTAAGTTGTAGTACTCCCTGAACCGCACCTTCGTCCCAGCCCGGTTGTAGTCCTCGATGTACTGAGAGGTCTTCGTTCGGATCGATGCCCACGTTGGCACGTTGTATTTGGGCATGAGGGTGTACTCGGTGAGGATCGACTTTCGGTGCAGGGGATGCAGAAGAGAGCGGCCGTCCATCGGGTGATCGGGCGTGAGATGGGTCGCATCCATGATGGTGGGGGCGATATCGATGTTCGCGACGAGCTGCCGGTCGGTCCTGCCGGCGGCTACGTGGCCGGGCCATCGCATCATCATGGGGACCTCGATCGAGGGCGTATAGGGAACGATCTTTCCTCGCAGTCCGTGGTCCCCCCACGTGACGCCGTTGTCCGAGATGAAGAAGACGAGCGTGTTGCGTTCGCCGAGTTGCTGCAGGAGGCGCATGACGCTTCCAACCAGATCGTCGACCGAGCGCAAGGAACGCAGCTGCCGGCGGCGAACGTGCCGTCCGCGCACGATGCCGGCGTGGTCCTGCCTCACATAGGGCGGTTTATCGGACCGGTTCTTCTCGAATACCGCAGGCTCCCCCTTCCAGTACGGCACGGGAGCGTTCCTGTACTTCTTCTCCGGAGTCGACGGGCCGTGCGGAGCAGCGGTGGCGAGATAGAGGAACCAGGGCTGAGCATCGTGGTCTTCTGCCGATCGCAGGAAGCGCTCGCCCAACTGCCTTACGTAGGTCGTTGAATACGCGTGGGGACTCACCAGGTGGCCGTTGTGATTCCAGTGCCCCCTGTAATAGGGCTCTCCTTTGGAGAAGAACGAGTAGTCGTCGAAGTTCGGAGGGGCTTGGGTGGTCTTCCACTTGTTGAGATATTTTCCGAAGAGACCTGTCCGGTATCCGGCGCGATGAAGATAGTGCTGGATCAAAAGATGCTGATCGAGGTTCTCAGCCAGCCCGGGACCGTTGTTTACGACGCCGTGATTGTGCGCGTAGAGGCCGCTGAATATCGAGGAGCGTGACGGACAACACAGCGGAGTTGTCACGAAGGCTTGCTTGAAGTTGGTTCCCCCGCCAAAGAAATACCGGCGGGTCTGAGGCATAACGGCGAAGCTCCCGATGCGCTGGTCATCGGTGACGATGATCAGCACGTTCGGCCGGCTTCCACTCGAGCGGGGAGCCGGCGATTGCGTGCACGCGCCCGCGGCCACGGCTGCAACGCCGAGAGCTGCAGAGATCGTGGTGTTTCGTAGGGACCGCCTCAACACGCCTTCACGCGCACGAGAGTAACGGGGGCCGGATCTAACACGAACCTCTGTTTAGGAAAGGCTGCGAATACGGGAGAGCTCGCGCGGGCTTCTGGAACCACGACGAAATTGACGTCGTATCTGCGCGCCACCGCGCGCCACCGCTGAACGGAGCCCACGCCCGTGGTGAGGATCTGACTGTCTGCCGCGCGCTCCAGATCTCCCGGGATGCGGCGGTAGATATCGCGCCACCGGATACGGGCATCGTTCGGCCTGCTTGGCGCATTCACCCATTGCACCAACCGGTACCCCGTGTAGGCGAAGACTTCCCGGGCCAGACGATTGTTGGGGACCGCAGCTACACAGCGGTCGCCGGGCGAGGGGGCCATCGCGTTGAGCAACGTGGGGCGCCCCTCCAGGGAAGCCTCGATCAGGTGGTCGGCGAGCTGCTTCTGAGGGTAGATATCGCTGCCGAGCGCGGGCGCCATTACGCCCAAAGCGAGCGTAACGGCTGCAACTCCCGTTGCGAGGGCGGGATGAGGCTTCATCCGATCCAGCAGTGTGGTGGCGCCGAGCGCGGCGAGCAGTGCGGCCCCCACCTGGCACAGGGCCCAATAGCGATGATCGCGTCCAAGCGTCATGAACGCGCTTCCGAAAGCGGCGGTAATCAAGTTCGAGGCCATGATCACGGCAGTTATGACGACGAGAGCAAGGGGCACCAGCACCTCTGGTTTCCTGAGTCGTCGCACGCTGGCGGCGAGGCCCACCAGGGCGAAGGGAGTGGCGAGCCCCCACGAGAGCACCACATAGGGGAATGTGAGCACCACCGGCCCGACGTGCGTGATGTTGACGAAGCCCCCGAGCTTGACGTAATTGACCATCAGGGGGACGAGCCAGGTTCCCCACACCACGCCCAGCGGCACCAGTACCGCCAGCGCCGCTCGCAGAGGTCGTACTTCCCGCTGAACCAGACACACGACGGTCGCGGCGGCAGTGCCCACGATCACCGCCTCGCCACCCGATAAGCCCGTGAGCCCGAGAACAACTCCGGCTGCGATCAGTGCCGGGAAGCTCTTGCGCTTAAGCCCCATGACAAGCAGAAGCAAAGCTGCCAGCAGCAAAGAGAAGCTCACATCCCTCGGGTACGCGGGGGCTACGTCGTTGAAGGCGAAGTTGTAAGGGCGTCGCGACAGGACGTCACCCAACCACGGCATCCTCGTACCGGGAAGGTTGGGGGCCCGCTGTCTCAGGCCCGGGTTGAGCAGCATGCCGATCCCGAATCCTCCGCACAGAGCCCCGAAGAACGCGGCCGCAGCCCCGGTGACGAATCTGCCGGTCATCTCTTTGCCCAGTCCGAAGAGAGTCAGGATCGCCCCAACGACCTGCAACAACTGAACGGCGCCGAGCGCGTCGAATGCCCGGCCCCCGGGACTGAAGCGCGCGAGGAGTGCAGTGAGTGCGTGGTAGAGCCACGGATAGGATCCCGGCACGTTGCCGGTCACAACCGTCGACGGCGTCGACTCGCCGGCCATCAGCTGGGTTGCCCACCCCATATGCAGGTTCGTATCGGGTACGAAATTGAGCGGAAGCGCTCGGGCGATCGGAGAGCCCCACACCAGCGCCCCGAGAAGGCAGGCTCCCACGACCGTCCACATCTGCCAGCGCTGCAACCTGGCCCCCCGGCGCGAGCTTCCACGCGCTCGCACCCGCACGATCAGCGCAGCAGCGGTTGCAACCGTCAAACCACGCGTCACCCACGCGTGGGAGAAGATCGCCCCACCGGTGACGATGTGCACGAGCATCATCGCGAACACGAACAAGAGCAATCCCGGGAACGCCAGCGCCCAACGGACCAATCGATCGAGCTCCCAGCGGCCCGCGATGGCCTCGACGACAAGGCGCCCGAAACACAGGGCGGCCGCAGCCACGATCACCGCCTGAACGGCTGCGATCCCGGGGGAGGAGGGCGTCATCACGGCGCACAAGGTACGCCCGACTCGGCGCCTGGGCCCGGTGGGCGCTCAAGCAAACAACGATCGGCGCCGAAGTACAGGCTGCAGACGGGTGGCCCTTCGGGCCCGCTGCGGGGGCCGCGGATTCTGTCTCCGTCGGGAGACTTCCCGAGATGAGCGGCCAGTCGAGATATCGAGTCGCGGCCCCCGCAGCCCCTCTGCCGAACGGCATCCGCCGATCTTCGAGACGGGTAGCCTGACTCGCCGGCACAACCCCAAAAATGTCAGCCCCCAAACACGGCCGAGGTGACCTCAAGTGCCCATTAATAGAGATGTCCCACCACCTCGAGAGAGCACCGACGAGAGGACCATGCTCACAGCGTTCCTCGACTATCTGCGCGACAGGATGGTCGCAAAGCTCGACGGCTTGGACGACGAGCAGGCCCGTCGCGTTCTCGTCCCATCGGGTACAAGCTTGCTGGGCCTCGTCAAGCATCTCGCCGTCGTGGAGTTGGGCTGGTTCCGCTGGTCCTTCGTCGGCGAGGACTTCGAGCTTGGCCCTGGAGGTGAGGATCTGGTACCGGAAGACACGATATCCGGAGTGGTCGACATGTACCGCTCGGCGATCGCCGGCTCGCAAGAGATAACCGATGCGACGCCGGATCTCGACATGAAGGCCGCGCGCTCGCGGCGCCAGGGTCACGACACGCAGTCGATGCGCTGGATCCTGGTCCATATGATCGAGGAGACCGCGAGGCATGCCGGTCATGCCGACATCCTCCGCGAACAGATCGACGGCACGGTCGGCCGCTAACTGTTCACGATCCCTCGAACCAGCGGGTTGACTCAGCCCTCTCCCGCGGCGAGGGGCTGCCGCAGCTTCTTGGGAAGGTAGACGGCGCCCGGCCCATGGGCCGCGGCGACATCTTGCGGATTCAACGTCCGGCAGCGCTTGAGCGACAGACAGCCGCACCCGATGCAGGAGTCGAGGCCATCCCGCAGCGCTACCAGCGCTTCGATCTGCTCGTCGAGACGGCGACGCCACAAGTGAGAGATGTGCGACCAATCTGCTCGCGTAGGCGTCCGCGACTCGGGAAGCTCGGTCAACACGTCGCGGACCTCATCCAGCGTCAAGCCCACATGCCGGGCGGCCCGGATGAACGCCAGCCGGCGCAGCACGACCCTCTGGTAACGGCGCTGACCCCCGATGCTCCGATCTGCGCGGATGAGTCCTTCGCGCTCGTAATAGCGCAGGGCTGAAGGGGCATATCCACTTCGCCGGGCGACCTCTCCCACCGTGAGAGAACCCTTCGCCACCAATCTCACCATCCTTTCGAAGAAATCGCTTGACTTAAACCTTACTTCAACTTCTAGGATGAGTGCAATACCTACCTGACAGGAGCTGACATGCCCACTGCATTGATCACCGGCGCTTCGAGAGGCCTCGGGTTGGCGCTATCCAGGGAGCTGAACGGGCTCGGCTGGCACCTCATCGTCGATGCGCGGGACGAGAGCGCTCTGGCGGGCGCGATAGCGGACCTCGATGGTCGCCGGATCACCGCTATCGCAGGAGACGTAAGCGATCCCGAGCATCGCGACGCACTGGTCGGCGCGGTGCAGCGAGCCGGGGGCCTGGACGTACTGATCAACAACGCCAGCACTCTTGGGATCAGCCCACTCCCCCACCTCTCCGACTACCCGATGGCTGAGCTCGAGCGCGTGCTCCAGATCAATGTGCTGGCGCCGCTCGGGCTCATCCAAGCGCTACTCCCGAACCTCATCGCGAGCCGGGGCGCGATCGTCAACGTCACCTCCGATGCCGCCGCGGAGCCCTACGAGGGATGGGGAGGCTACGGAGCTTCGAAGGCCGCCCTCGAACAGATAGGTGCAGTCCTCGCCGAGGAGCAGCCCGAGGTGCGGGTGTACACGTTCGATCCCGGCGACATGCGCACGAAGATGCACCAGGATGCCTTCCCGGGAGAGGACATCTCCGACCGCCCCGAGCCCGAGGCGGTGGTGCCTTCTCTGGTGCGACTCATCACCGAAGGGCGGCCTAGCGGCAGATACCGTGCCGGCGACCTGGCTCGGTTGCAGGAAAGCAGCGCCTCATGAGCACCTATCTGGACAGCAGTCCGCGCACTGCCTTCGAGTTGCCGCCCGCACTCGCTGCGACCGAGCCTCCCGAGGCGCGCGGTTTGTCGCGCGACTCCGTGCGCCTGCTGGTGGCCCGGCCCGGTCGTTTGGAACATGCTCGCTTCCGCGACCTTCCCGGTTGGTTGTCTCCCGGGGATCTCCTCGTCGTGAATACCTCGGCCACCCGCGCCGCCGCGGTCAACGGCGTTCGAGCGCGCCGGCATCCGGTGCTGGTGCATTTTTCCACC
>DATAPE010000067.1:0-3221 GCA_036265345.1 Actinomycetota bacterium | reverse complement strand
AGGGTGAAGTGACCGACTTCGACCCGCTGTCGCGGATAGGGTTCCGAGAGACTCTGCGGTGGCTCGGCTCCGGGATGATGGAGGCTCGCCCCACGTACTTCCTTGAGGAAGACCAGGACGGGACGATCGTTCATCACGTCGCGGAAGGAGAGCTCTTCGGGTGGATGCGATTGATGAAGCCGGCTGCGGCGCTGATGGCGAAAGCCGAACGAACGCGAACTGTTAAATCGTTGAAGCGTTCGCTGGAGTCGGGCTAACGCCTCATCCGACTTGCGCTGCCGGGCACGTTCGTTGGCGATAAGTCTGGGGCGAAGCTGAACTAACCCTCGAGCTCGGCGTACGCCTTCAGCCAGCCGACCGTGTACTCGATCACGTTCAAGAAGTCTTCGATCCGGCAGTTCTCGTTCGGCGCGTGGATGTCGGAGTCGGGCCGCGACACCCCGCCGGGTGAGACGGTCGGGATGCCGAGCGTGCTGGCAACCGGATACATCGGTCCCGTTCCGATCATCATCGGCGCCACGGCGGTCCCCGCGAACACTCCCTCAGCTGCGGCGATCGCGGCCCGCCCGATCGCGGAGTCGCTAGGGGAGCGCACAGGGTGCTCCATCGAGTGGGTGCCGACCTCGATGTCATCGAAACCCCGATTTGCAAGATGCCGTCTCAGCTTGGCGATGATGTCGTCGGGGTCCTGGTCCGGGACGAGGCGCATGTCGACCTTCGCCATCGCTTCCTTGGGTAGGACCGTCTTCGAGGCGCCTGGAACCGTGAAGCCGGCGACGATCCCTGCGATGTTGCAGGTGGGCTCGAAGAAGAAGCGCCGCCTGAAATCGATGCCGGTACCGCCTCCGACGAAGTCGGTGATGCCCAGACGCTGTTTCTCCATCTCCTCCTCGAAGGGAAGAGCCTCTAATTGCTTCTCGTCTTCGGCGCTCGGAGGCCGCACATCGTCGTAGAAGCCATCGATAAGCACTCGACCATCGTGATCACGCAGAGTCGACAGGGCTTCGACCAGATGCCACACGGGACTCGGCGCGACCACACCAAGAGATGAATGCTGATCTTGTGTGAGTCCTCTGAAGGTGAGTTCCGCGTAAGCGAGACCCTTCGCCCCGAAGACGATCTCCGCCCGGCCCACATGGTCGACGCCCGCGCCCTCCCAGATGCAGCCGTCGGCCGTCAGCTCCTCGCCGTAGCGCGACACGATGGCGGGAAAGGAACGGGAGCCGGTCTCTTCTTCCCCCTCGACGAGGAATTTCACCTGCACGCCGGGTTCTCCGAAAAGCTCCTGGTAGATCTCGAAGCCGGCGAGACGCGCGACCAGGTCCCCTTTGTTGTCGGCCACGCCCCGGGCGTACATCTTTCCGTCGCGCACTTCGGGCGCGAACGGGCTCGAGTGCCACAGACTGACGGGATCGACAGGCTGGACGTCGTAGTGGTCGTAGATCAGAACCGTGCGGGGGCCGGCCCCCAGCCGCGCCAGAAGCATCTCGGGGGCGGTCTCGTACACGAGCCGTTCGGTCTTTGCCCCGAGGTCGTCGAACCTGGACTCGACCCACGCCGCCATGTCGGCCAGACCCTTCCGATCCGATGCCATGGACGGGATCGAACATGCCTCCTGCAACCATCCGACGTACCGCTCTGCGTTGCTCCGAACCTGTTCGCGTACCGACACCAAAGGCCTCCACGAGCTGGTGGTACGGACCACCCGATGATCAACGTTGCCGGTTGGGACTGCAATCACACTTCTGGCTCGTCATCCTAGTTGGGATCGCTGCCCTGGAAGACTTCCCGGGGGATTCGGTCGGTCCGTTCACAAACGGATCAACGGCGGGCAGTCGATGAGTGTGGTTATCGGATGCCGTCGATAAGTACGGGAGTGAGCGCTCGAGGACAGCCCTTATGGTCGAGGCTGTGACTACGCGGTCATCGGGAAGGGAGCCTTCCTCAGTGAGTGCGCGCTCAGGCGAGTTCGTTCTCGAGATCGAGCGCCTGCTTCATGCTGCCCGCTCCATCGTGTGGAAGGCGTTCACCGAGCCCGTTCAGCTGGCGAAATGGTGGGGGCCAAATGGGTTCACCATTCCGAGCCTGGAATCCGATGCCCGCGTCGGGGAGCGCTACCGGATCGAGATGCAACCGCCCGGAGGCGACGCTTTCTATCTGAGCGGGGAATTCCGTGACGTAGCTGCGCCCGCGCGGCTCGAGTACACGTTTGCCTGGGAAGATCCGGATCCTGATGACGTCGAGAGCCTGGTCCGCCTGACGTTTCAGGAGGTCGGCGAGTCGACCGAAGTCCTACTCAACCAGGCTCCGTTCAAGACCGAAGCGCGGCGTGAGCTTCACCGCGACGGCTGGAACGACAGTTTCGACAAGCTTGAACATCTGCTCTCCCGGCCTTGAGTCAGGACGTGACCGGGCTGCTGGGGTAAGAAACGAGGACGGCCAACCTCATCCCGTCGGTCGATCGGCGCTTATCGTGCCGTCACCCCTTGCTGCTCCCAAAAGGGTTTCGAGTAGATCGCGGGTGTGCGGTTCGTCGAGGACTTTCGGCTATCCACGCGGCGGAGTCGGCACGGTCTGGCGAACGAACGTTGGGGTGCAGCCAGTCGGTCGCAGCCCATCTCGGTGATGTGCCCGAGCTGCGCGATGAGCATCGAGAAGTCTCCGCTCCCTCTGTGGTCCGCCGCACCTTCGGCGTTGGGACACCGGCCGCGAAGGCCGCCTCCTGGAAGACCGTCGACAAGCGGACCTCACTCTCGCTGGTCCGGTGGAACGGA
Source organism: Actinomycetota bacterium (assembly GCA_036265345.1). Lineage (GTDB taxonomy): Bacteria > Actinomycetota > CADDZG01 > CADDZG01 > WHSQ01 > DATAPE01. The sequence goes on along the minus strand of DATAPE010000067.1, from coordinate 447 downwards.
ACCTTCACCGCCCAGTTGCCGACTGTCGTCTCCAGCCGCCATACGACTCCCTCCTTGCCGCGGGCGACGGGTGCGTCCGACAGCCTCGCCGCACCGCCCAGTGCGAAGCGCCGGGCGAGCTCAAGGGCATCCATCGGTTCATTCCAGCACACCGAGTGCGGTGCAAGATCAGGACGGTTCGGCCGTGACATAGCCTCGACGCGTGACCGTTCACCAGCTGTCTCTTACCGACGCTCGCCGCATCGCGGTGCGCGCGCAGCTTTTGGAAAGGGAGCGGCCGACCAACCTCGTCCGCTTGGTTCGGCATCTGACCTTCCTTCAGATCGACCCCACCGCGGCCATCGCCCCTAACGCCGATCTGGTGGCGTGGAGTCGCCTCGGGTCGTCGTACTCGCCCGCTGATCTGGTCCAGGCACTGAAGGATCGGAAGCTGATCGAGCTACAGGC
>DATAPE010000066.1:0-6562 GCA_036265345.1 Actinomycetota bacterium | reverse complement strand
ACCGAAGGTAGGCAACATCGTCGAGCTGCCGCAATCGCTCGAGCACGTCCCGGCCGATCTCCGAAGAAGGGACGGGTCGAGGGGCATCGGCCCGCATCGCCTCTTCCACGTCTTCTGCTATGGCCTCTACCGCAGCAGGCGACACCGGCCGGTTCTTGCACGCCTGCATCAACCCGCTGATGATCTTGTTGCGGTCGAACGGTTCTTCGAGCCCGCCCCGCTTGCTAACCAGCAGTGGTGTCTCTTCTGCACGCTCGAAGGTCGTGTAGCGGCGGCCGCACGCGATGCACTCACGCCGCCTGCGGATGGCCCGGCCCTCTTCCGCCAGACGCGAGTCAACGACCTTGTCCTCTTCAGAGTCGCAGTATGGACACCGCACCTAGCGATAGTACGGAGTGCTGATCACACCGCCTCCGGGTGATCGTCCCGCAGCTTTTTTAGCTGCTCGCGAAGATTGCGAACGTTCGACTGATAGCTGTCGACCTCCACGACGGGGGCCGCCCACCGATCCGCGGCCCCCGCAGCATCGCTGTCGGCGCCGCACAACGGGCAGTTCGCAACCCCTTGACGGAGCTGGGCTCCGCACTCGCCGCAGCGCTTGATCTTCGACCTCTTCATGTTGCTAGGAGCATCCGCTCGTCGAGCCGCATGACGTGCATGCGAAGCACGATCCCGCAGGCTGCATCTGGGTCCCGCAGGTGCCGCAGAACGGGAGCGAACCGGTGTGAGCGCTGGCCACCGGGGCAAGGACGATGACACCTTCTTCTTTGGTGTGTCCGTTGCCCGAGCCGTTCCCATTTCCGTTGCCGTTCGGCTCGGTGGCGGCAGCATCGTCGATCCGGGACTCGATCTCGGCCTTCCGCTCACCCGAAGTTCTGATGCCGAGCCCATGACGCTCTTCGGGGGTGAGGTAGTGCACCGCAAGCCTGCGGAAGACGTAGTCGAGGATCGACGTTGCCAGCCGTAGATCGGGGTCATCGGTCATCCCTGAAGGCTCGAAGCGTGTGTTGCAGAACTGCTTCACGTACGCCGCCAGCGGCACGCCGTACTGAAGACCCATCGAGATAGAGATGGCGAATGCGTCCATCACCCCAGAGAGGGTCGAGCCTTGCTTGGCCACCCGCAGGAAGATCTCGCCCACTCCCCCTTCGGGGAACTCGCCGGCGGTGAGGTAGCCCTCGGTGTCCGCAACCCGGAACTTGAACGTCATGGAACGCCGGGCCTTGGGGAGCCGGCGCCGGACGGGCTCGGGCTGAGCCGCCGCGATCACATCTTTCTTGTCATCGCCCTTCTTGGACGCCGCCAGGGGCTGTCCCACCTTGCAGTTGTCGCGGTAGAGAGCCAGCGCCTTGAGTCCTCGGCGCCAGCCTTCGATGTAGACCTGCTCGACGTCCTCGACCGACACGTTCTCGGGGAGATTCACGGTCTTCGAGATCGCCCCGGATATCGCAGGCTGCACCGCCGCCATCATCTTGACGTGACCCATGTAGTGGATCGAGCGCTCGCCCATGGCGGTGTCGAACACACTGAGGTGCTCCTGTTTCAGATGGGGAGCATCGATGACGTGCGAGTTCTGGTCGATGTAGGCGACGATCTCGGCGACCTGCGGTTCGCTGTAACCGAGCTTGCGCAAGGCCCGCGGCACCGTCTGGTTCACGATCGACATCGTTCCGCCACCGACCAGCTTCTTGGTCTTCTTCAACGCGAGGTCCGGCTCGATCCCAGTGGTGTCGGAATCCATCAGGAGCCCGGTCGTGCCGTAGGGAGCCAGGACTGTTGCCTGCGCATTGCGGTACCCGTGGATCTCGCCCAGTTGCAGCGCCTCGTGCCAGGTTTCCCTCGCCGCGGTCAGAAGCTCGTCGGGGGCAAGGCCTTGTGGGATCTCACAGGCTGCTGCCAGATGCTTCTTGATCACCCGGAGCATCGGCTCCTTGTTCTCTTCGTAGGCCTTGAACGGTCCCACTCGCTCCGCAAGCTTGGCGGAGGTGGCGTAGCAATGGCCGGTCATGATCGCAGTGATCGCCGCCGCCCACGCCCGGCCCGCATCCGAGTCGTAGGCAAGGCCCTGCGCCATCAACAACGCACCCAGGTTGGTGTAGCCCTGTCCCAGCTGCCGGAATCTGTCGGAGTTGTCGCTGATCTTGGTCGTTGGGTAGGACGCGAACCCCACCGAGATCTCCTGCGCTACGAACATGACCTCGACCGCATGCTTGTAGGCCTCGACATCGAACCTGTCGTTGTCGTCGAGGAACTTCATCAGGTTCAGTCCGGCGAGGTTGCAGCTGCTGTTGTCGACGTGCATGTACTCGGAGCACGGATTCGAGGCGTTGATCGGCCCGCTGTTGGGGCACGTGTGCCAGTCGTTGATGGTCGTGTCGTACTGCATGCCGGGGTCGGCGCACTCCCATGCGGTCTCGGCGATCTCTCGGAACAGATCCTTGGCCGGAAGCTCGTCGATCGTCTCGCCGGTGGTAACGGCGGTGAGCTTCCAGGGGCGCTCTTCCAGGACCGCGTTCATGAAGTCATCGGTCACACGCACCGAATTGTTGGCGTTCTGGTATTGGATCGAGTGAGCATCCTTGCCGTCCAGGTCCATGTCGAACCCGGCGGCACGCAGGGCCCTCGCCTTGCGCTCCTCGAGCGCCTTGCACCAGATGAAGTCGCGGATATCGGGATGATCCACGTTCAACACGACCATCTTGGCGGCGCGGCGGGTGGCACCGCCCGACTTGATCGTTCCTGCCGACGAGTCCGCGCCGCGCATGAACGACACCGGACCCGACGCGGTTCCCCCCGACTTCAGCCGCTCCTTGGAGGAACGGATCTTCGACAGGTTGAGGCCCGCGCCGGAACCATGCTTGAAGATCGTGCCTTCTTCCACGTACCAGTTGAGGATCGAGCTCATCTCGTCTTCCACCGAGAGGATGAAACAGGCCGACACCTGCTCTTCACCCTTCGGCCGCCAGCCGACGTTGAACCAGACCGGTGAGTTGAACGCAGCCTTCTGGGTCACGAGGAGATGGGTGAGCTCGTCTTTGAAGATCTGCGCCTCGTCGGCGTCGACGAAGTAACCGCGGGCGACACCTTCTTCGTGGTAGCGGTCCACGACCCGGTTGATCATCTGACGCACCGAACGCTCGCGCTCGGGAGTCCCGGGAGAGCCCCGGAAGTACTTCTGAGCCGCGATGTTGGTGGCGTTCTGGGACCACGACCGAGGGAACTCGACGTCCTTCTGCTCGAACGCGATCTCGCCCGTCCGGTAGTTCTGGATCACGGCATCCCGGAGCTCCCACTCGACCTCGTCGAAGGGATGCACGCCCTGCGTGGTGAAGTACCTGCGAAGCTGAAGCTTGTCAGTGCCGGTAGATATCTCGCTCAACGCCACCGCCCAAATCTCCCTTGATCGTCCGGACGCCGTGGCGCCTCATCGATACGAAAAACCACTAGATGTGGTGAGCTGCTACAACTTTACCGCTAGATATTGCGAATCACAACCGTGAAATTACGCCCGTGGGACCGGTCAGTCAAGCTCATCGCGGCACCTCGTCAAGATTGCCGCCGGGGCCCTGTGGACCACAAGGGCCACAACCTGTGGGTTGCCCGGATATCGCCCCGTAACCCGTCATCAGCGCGGTAGGCGGATCCTCACTCCGCCGGCGGGGGGCGTGGTGAGGTGGTTCAGCTCCAGTACCTCGTCCACGTAGGCGCGGGGGTCGATCGAGGCGGGGGCATAGCGGGTCGCGATGTCCCAGAGCGTCTGGCCCGGGCGGACCACCACTGCGCGGGGAGACTGGGTGTGGACCGCCTGGGCGGTGCCCCCACCACTGCCCAACAGAACGAGGATCAGGGTGGCGGCCAGGGCGCTTGCGGCCAGGGCGCGGCGGAGAACGAGGGCCCGGCGCCGGGCCGCGATCCGCCGTCGGACCGCCGCGGTCGGAAACCTGAGCACGACAGTGTCGTAACCCTCCTCCAAGCTCTGCTGCCTGACTGCCATCGCCCTCTCCCTTTGCTCTGGTGCCCTGCTGAGGCTAGCCAGGGGGTACGACAAGAATCGGCTCGAACGCACGTTCGACTCTATGCGAACATACGTTCGCAGGCAAGGCCCTAATCGAACGTATGTTCTTGCAAGTGGACGAGGAATCCTCTAGCCTGGGGCGAACAACCGTTCGAAAGAACCCAGGAGGTCCGGGATGGTCGAGGAGCTGACCGAGCGCCAGCGACAGGCGCTGGAGTACATCGCCGAAACGGTCTCCGCGCGCGGCTATCCCCCATCGGTCCGGGAGATCGGCGAGGCCCTCGGGCTGGCGTCGAGCTCCACGGTCCATTCCCACCTTCAGACCCTGCAGCGCAAGGGCTATCTCAAGATCGACCCGACCAAGCCGCGGGCGCTCGAGGTTCTCTACGACTCCGAGACGGGGCTGGCCTCCGAGCGCCGGCCGGCGCGGTCGGTGCCGCTACTGGGGCGTATCGCTGCCGGTACTCCGATCCTTGCCCAGGAGCAGGTCGAGGATGTCTACCCGATGCCCGCCGACCTGGTGGGCGAGGGCACGGTGTTCATGCTGGAGGTCAGCGGTGATTCGATGATCGACGCCGGGATCCTCGACGGCGACTACGTCATCGTCCGCCAGCAGCCGACCGCACACTCCGGCGAGATAGTCGCGGCGATGGTCCCGAGTGAGCACGACACCATCCCCGAAGCCACCGTGAAGACCCTGCGACACCGCGGCTCGGCGATGGTCCTCGAACCCGCCAACGAAAACCTGGAACCGTTCGAGGCGCCCCCTGGAACACAGATCCTTGGAAAAGTGGTTGCCGTCTTCCGGAAGGTCTAAGTCCTAGCCGGCTTCGGCAAAAAAGGAACCGAACTCCTTCAACAGCTCTTGGGGCATCCGGGCAACCAGACGCGTTCCACTTTCGTCGTAGGTCTCTTCCACGACCTCTCCTCGCTCGTGGACCCGCGCCACCAGATCGCCGCGAGCGAAGGGGATCTCCAAGGTCACCTCCACCCTCAGGCGCGACAGCTCCTCGGAGAGTTTCTCTAACAACTCCTCGATACCCTCACCCGAGCCTGCCGAGCAGAACGCCGCGTCCGGGAAGCGTCCCCGCAGCACTGCGACATCGTCCTCGCTTAGCAGGTCGGTCTTGTTCATGACCAGCAAGGTAGGGCTTTCGGCCATGCCGATGTCCTTCAGCACCTGGCTGACCGCGTCGATCTGGCGCCGGGGGTCCCGCGTTGCATCGACGACGTGAAGGAGCAGCGACGCCTCCCCTACTTCCTCCAGAGTCGAGCGAAATGCCTCGACCAATTGGTGCGGCAGCTTGCGCACGAAGCCGACCGTATCGGTGAGCAGCACGCCGCGATGAGCCAGCTCGAGCCGCCGTGTGGTCGGGTCAAGCGTCGAGAACAAGCGATCTTCGATCAGCACTACTGCGTCGGTCAGACGCCTGAGGAGCGTCGACTTTCCTGCGTTCGTGTATCCCACCAGGGCAACCACCGGTACGCCGCTGCGGGAGCGCTGCTTCCGCTTGAGTCGCCTGGTTTTCTCCAGCGCCACCAGATCCTTCTTCACCCGCTGGATCCGTCGCAGGATCGCGCGGCGTTCGGCCTCGAGTGCGGTCTCGCCCGGCCCCCGCGTGCCGATGCCGCCACCGAGTCGCGATAGAACATCGCCCCAACCGCGCAGCCGGGGGAGCCGGTAGTTCAACTGCGCGAGCTCGACCTGCAGCTTTCCTTCTGCCGAACGCGCGTGCTGAGCGAAGATGTCGAGGATCAACCCCGTCCTGTCGATGATCTTCAAGCCGCGCTCGGCGAGGGGGTTCACGCCAGCCTGCTCTTCGAGGTTTCTTCCTTGTGCCGGCGTCAACTCGTCGTCGAAGATCAACATGTCGGCATCGAGCGCGGATGCGATCGACACGATCTCTGCGACCTTTCCCCGTCCCAGATACGTCGCCGGATCGGGGGCGTCACGTTTCTGCACGACCCGCTCGAGAGCGTCTGCACCTGCGGTGTCGGCGAGTGCCTCGAGTTCGTCCAACGACCACTCCGTCTCTTCGGCCGTGGTGTTTCCAAAGGACGCGCCGACGAGGATCGCGCTCTCGCGCTCGGACCGGGTTTCGTGACCGGACGACTTGCGGGTCAGGTAACCAGCCTCCTCAATCGCTCGACACCCTCTTCCAGCCGGTCGTCCGCCAGCGTAAGAGAGAAGCGCACGAATCCCTCGCCCGAGGGCCCATAGCCGGTCCCCGGAGCGACCACGATGTCTGCCTCGTCGAGGAGGAAATTCGTAAACGACACCGACGTGTGCCCGTCGGGAACGGGAACCCACACGTAGATGGAGCCGCGTGGGGGCTCCACGACTATCGCCATCGACTTCAACCCATCACAAAGCAGATCGCGCCGGTGCCGGTAGCGCTCAACGGTCGCTCTCAAGTGATCCTGGGGGCCGTCGAGCGCGGCGATGCCCGCTCGCTGCACGGCATCGAACACGCCCGAGTCGATGTTCGTCTTCAACCGCTTCAAAGCCTCGATCGCAACCGGTGCACCGGACACCCACCCGATCCG
>DATAPE010000065.1:0-16914 GCA_036265345.1 Actinomycetota bacterium | reverse complement strand
AGGAACTGATCCTGACTTTCACCCGGAAGCTGGATCAGAAGATAAGTCGGAGGCAGGCTGGCAGGTTCCTGTACGGGGTCGAGCGCCAGCTGGCTTCCCGCCAGTGGATTGCGTGGTATCGCCCACGCGTCCTCCTTCTGGTAGAAGACCGCCGGCTGAGTCATGTGATAGATGCGGTAGACCTCGGTCTGCACCTTGAACAGGTCCTCGGGGTAGCGGAAGTGGTCCTTCAGGTCGGAAGGCGCCTCGCCGGCGGTAAAGAGCGAGGGGAACGCCTTCTCCCACGCCTGGATCAGGGGATCAGGGGTACCGACGATGTAGAACTTCATCTTGCCGCTGTACGCGTCTACCACCACTTTGACGGAGTTGCGGATGTAGTTGATTCGTCCGTGGAGGGCTCCCGCCTGGCCCTGGTCGACGACACCGGTCATGTCCTCGCGTTGCGAATAGGGGTAATAGGGAGTCGTCGTGTAGGCGTCCAGGATCCAGACCAGGTGGCCGCCAACCGAGGCGATGTAGGGATCGTTGTCCAAAGATAGAAAGGGAGCCGCGCGCAGTACCCGGTCCCTGACGTTCCTGTAGATCATGATCCTCGAGTTGGAGTCCAGCAGGTTCGAGAGGACCAGGTTCGGGTCCCCCTCTCTGATCGCGAACGCGGCGCGCCTGAAGATGTTGCCGGTCGGGATCCCACCGGTGCCGGCGTAGCTGCTGCGCGCCACGCCGGTCTTGGTCGGGTAATCGATCTCTTGCTGCTTCGAGTTGACGATCGCATACTCCGAGGGAGTGAAGGACTCCCCGTAGTAAACGCGCCTCACTGCCGGGTTCAACGATTCCGCTCCCGGGGCCACGGTTCCGGGAACATCACTCACCAGAAACTCGGGCTGACCCTGAGTAGTAGCCCCATTGGCAAGAGTCGCCACGAGGCCATATCCGTGGGTGAACACGAGATGCAGGTTCGCCCACGTCTTGGATTTCCCCTCGAGATCCTGGGGTGACAGCTCCCTCGCCGACAGCAGGACCTGGCGCAACTGTCCGTCGATCGGATACCGGTCCACGTCAACGTCGTTGAACGAGTAATACGTACGGAGCGCCTGGAGTTGTGCCAAAGCCCTCTGCAAGACGCCTGGATCCCACACGCGCACGTTCCCGAGCAGCGTTTGATTCGCCTGGATGTCTTTGTTCGTCAGATCGTTGCTCGCGGGGAATTGCGACGTCTTTACGGAATCGACACCGAACGCCTTTCGTGTAGCGGCGATGTTCCGGGCGATGTAGGGACTCTCTCGCTGCAACTCTTGTGGCTTGACTGAGAAGTTCTGCACCACCAACGGCCACAGACCGCCCACCACGAATGCGAACAAGATCCATATCCCGACCGCCGCGAGAGGAAGCGCAACGGTTCGGAAGCGGATATTCACCAGGAACAAGATGGCCGAGACGATCGAGATGATCGCGAGCAGCTTCAGGGCCGGCAGCTGCGCATGCACGTCGGTGTAGCTGGCCCCCGTCACGACGCCCCGGGGGGAGAAGTCCAGCATGTAAGTGCCGAGCCAGTATTGGATCGCCTTCACGAACGCCAGCAGGCCGAGGAGCACAGAGATGTGCGCCAGCGCGGCCGGCATCACGCCGGCGAGGCGGGCCTGGGGCCGGATCGCGCCGTGGAAGTAGTGGGCCGCGATCGCGGCTACCAGCGAGATGAAGACGGCGAGCCACATCCATCCCGTCACTGCCCGGAAGAACGGAAGCTCGAAGACGAAGAACCCGATGTCCTTATGGAACTGCGGATCGCTTTGTCCGAACGAAACTCGGTTCGCCCACAGCAGATAGGTCTGCCACGAGCTGGCCGCGCTGAGGCCGGTCAGGAAGCCGATGACTATCGCTACCACCAGCCGGATCAAGCCGATCCGCGGCAACATGGCATTGCGGTATTGGTCCATCGGGTCCCCGCGGCCCCCGGCTTCGAACCTGGAGAACGGGTAAGGAGGGGCGAAGCGGGACGCGAGGAGCAGATTCACCCACACGACCACCCCGATGATCGCTCCCACCACGACCCCAACGATGAATTGCGTGCTGAGGCTCTTGAACAGAACGCTGGTAAGGCCGACCTCCCGGAACCACAACACGTCGGTGTAAAAGCGGGCCAGGAACGCCACCAGGAAGATAAGGACAAGAACTGCGACGAGGTAGAGACCGCGTCTGCCGCGACGGCGAGGCCGGATCACCATGACTGGCACATTAAGGCAGCGGTGTTCCTATGGCTGGGATACTCATGATCGGGGTCGAAGGGCCGCTCTTACACGGGTCAAGAGCTCGTCCGGGCTGAATGGTTTGCCCAGGAACTCGGCCCCCGGCCAATCGTCAGCCGACCCCCAGGAGCTTCCGCTCAGGACGAGCACCGGGATGCCGCGCGTGTGCTCGTGCTGGCGCAACGACGCCACCACCAGCTTGCCTTCGATCTTGGGCATGTTCTGATCGAGAAGGATCACGTCGGGAAGCTCGCGGCTAGCGAGCTCGAGCGCCTCCTCGCCATCGGCCGCAACGATCGTGCGAAAGCCCTCCCCGTCGAGGACGAGCTCGATCGTCATGCGTACGTTGGGGTCGTCTTCGGCGATGAGAACGAGCGGTTCCTCCACGGCTTGCAGGTTAGCTTCCCTTCGGCGCGGCGCCGGGCCAGGAGGTCAGCGAGTGCAGGTCAGTGGCTGAGGTTCTGAAGGTACGTGACTGCTCCATCGAGCGTGGAGATCGGCACGACGGAGATGTCATGCGCAACCGATCTCGCGTCGGCGGCTTCGGATCGAGGAGCGAGAAAGATCTGAGCTCCCTGGGACTCGGCAGCGGATACCTTCTCCTGGATGCCTCCGATCGGGCCGACGGCTCCATCGCATTGGATCGTCCCGGTACCTGCGATCTTCCGTCCCGCCGTCAGGTCGTCGGGCGTGAGCTTGTCGTAGAGAGCGAGGGCGAACAACAGACCCGCCGAGGGGCCCGCGATCTGGCCGGTCGAGAAGGTGGCACGAACCTGGGGATGGAACCGGTAGTGGAGGTTCTGCCAGAAGACCCCCAGATAAGGAGCGGCTGAATCCTGCGGATTCGTGCCGAGTTTCACCCGGACCTGCCGGCGAGATCCGTTCCGCACGACGGTGAGTTCGACGGTTTCGCCAATGCCTCTAGCCTGGACGAGCTTTCCGGCGTCGCAGGTTGTCCCCACCTTCTGACCGTCGACCGCAACGACCACATCGCCCTTATGCAAGAGGTCCTGCGAGGGCGACCCGGGGGCGGTGGCCTCGATCCGGGCCCCATCTCCCGTGGGCTGTCCCAGCCCGAGCTCCGACAGCACCGCAGCCTCCGCCTGCATCTTGGACGACGCCATCATCTGCCTGTTCTCTTTCAGGAGCTGCGGGATCGATTGGCCGCCGGTGACCTGCTGGCGCAGAACGATGGTGGCGTCGGAGCGGAAAAGCGATTCCACCACCTGCGCCAAGGTGACGCTTACGTCGATATAAACGGTCGTGAGATAGAGGTGGCCCTCCGATGCATAGGTGGGAGCGCCTTTGACGTGGATCAGAGACTCGACGTCCCGGACCGGTCCGGGAAGATACTCGAAGAAGATCGGGATCGGAACGACGAAAGACGCGAACACGAGGGCCGCGACCAGCACGACTGCGGCTACGCGCCGCCACGGCGCGCGGCCTGATGCGGGGCTTTCCGGTTGCGTGTCGTCTTGCTGATCCTGCACCGCTCAACTCTAGGGGCGACCGGACCGCTTTGGTGTCCGTCGCGTGTGATCAGACCAAGATCGAGCGGAGGCTGTCGAACGCTTCCAGGCACTTGCCCGCGCCCAGGACCACGGCCTCCAGCGGTTGCTCGGTGACGTGCACCGGCACCTCGGCTTCCTGTGACAGCAGCATGTCCAGTCCCGAGAGCATGCCCCCGCCCCCGGTCAGCGTAATGCCGTTCGTCAATACGTCCTGGACCAGATCGGGCGGCGATGCACCGATGCATTCGAGCACCGACGCCACCACTGCTCGTATGGGCTCGTGGATAGCTTCCCGGATCTCCTCGGTCGTTATGAGGATGTTCTTCGGGAGGCCCGTCGCTAGGTCGCGGCCGCGCAACTCGGCCTTGTCCTCGTGGACGAGAGGGAAAGCAGAGCCCACTGCGATCTTGATCCTCTCGGCGGTGCGTTCGCCGATGGCGATCGTGTACTCCCGCCTGACGTGGTTCTGGATAGCCGCATCCAGATCGAAACCGCCGATCCGAACCCCAGTGTTTGTGACTATTCCCCCCAACGAGATCAGCGCGACCTCACTCGTGCCGCCGCCGATGTCGACCACGAGGTTGCCCAGCGGCTCGTGGATAGGGAGGCCTGCTCCGATGGCGGCCGCCATGGGCTCCTCGATGAGGTAACAGGAGCGCGCGCCCGCTGCCAGCGTCGCCTCTTCAACCGCGCGCCGTTCGACGCCGGTCAGCGCACTCGGGACGCACACGAGAACCCGTGCCCGCGACAGGCGAGTGACTCCGGCCCTCTGCAGGATCAGCCGGATCAACTTCTCGGTTACGTCGAAGTCCGAGATAGCGCCTGACCGGAGCGGCCGCACTGCCACGATGTAGCCGGGGGTGCGGCCGATCATCTGCCACGCCGCCTCCCCCATGGCCAGGACCGCGCCAGTCTCTTTGTTCAACGCGATCACGGTTGGCTCCGCGAACAGGATCCCGCGCTGCTTTTGATAAACCAGCGTGTTGGCGGTGCCGAGATCGATCGCTACGTCGCGAGCCATCGGGCTGTGGGTAGCTCTACCGGGAACGCAGGTCGCTGCTTCGGAGGGCTCCTCGCCGCCGAGCCTCGAGCCGGCGCTTGGCTGCCGCGCGCCTGGCGGGGTCCAGCGGTTCGAGGTAGGGATCGGACATCGGTTCGTCCCCGAGAGCCGAAGATCTCACAGTGGGCGGCGCCGCCACCGGCTCGTCCGGGGAGAGACCCTGCTGAGCCGACAGCCGCTCGAGGCTGGAGCGGAAGCCGTCCACGGTCTGAAGGCTGGTGGCGTGGCGCCGCTGGATCCACCACAGCCGTCCGATTCCTGCCCCTGCGATCACAACGATGATTACCAGGTAAACCACGCGTTCGCTCCTCTAAAGATCGAAAAAGGTTCGATGGCCGGAGAGGCTCCTCGTCATCCGAGGAGGCTGGAAACGGCTGCATCCTTCAGCCCCTCAACGAGGCACCCTAACAGGGAGCCTGTTCCGCTGATCCGCCCCCCAGCTTGCCCAGAGCCATCCGGGCCGCCGTGCGCTGATGCCGGCCCCCGGCGCGACCATGCAGGGATGAGCCAAGAACCGTTCGGAGACATCCCTCTGTTCCGTGAGATCCAGCGGCTGCTGTCCTCGGGCGACGGACCCGTCAATCTGGAGATCGCACGCCAGGTCGCGATCGCGGTGGCGAGTCAGGAAGCCCCGGACCTTCCCCCCGCCGACGCCGCCGCAAAACTGTTCGCGGAGTCTGTCGGCGCTGCCGAGGTACTCATCGCCGGGTACACCCGCCTTCCTTTGGTCGAGCCGACCCGCACCGGAGTGCTGACCCGCACCGAGTGGATCTCCGCGACGCTGCAGTCCTGGAAATGGTTGCTGGAGCAGCTCGCCACACACCTCACCGGGCAGTTCGCCCGGCTGCAGGAAGATGGTGAGCCGGAGGCAGCGGGGCTGACGGCGGCCCTCGGCCAGGTCACTCCCCTCCTACTGGGCATCCAGGCAGGCACCGTGGTGGGTCACCTCGCGCTGGAGGTTCTGGGGCATCACGACTTCCCGGTGCCGTCCGATCCCTCGCGACTCACCTTCGTCGATCGCAACGTCGAGGCGGTCGCGAGCGATTACTCGCTGCCCGTCGATGACCTGCGGAGATGGCTCGCGGTTCGCGACGCGGCCCGTCAGCTCACGGTGTCGAGCGTCCCCTGGATCACCCCTTACTTCCACAGTCTGCTATCCGATCTGGTTGACGCAACCGACATCGACGTCGGCGACATCGAAAGGCGGTTGATGGACCTGCAGACGAAAGGTCTCGAGGGTCTCCAGTCCGGCGTCGAGATAGATGACGTTCTTCCCGTCATTCCCAGCGAGCGCCATTCTCGGTCCCTGGCGCGATTGCGTGCTTTCATCGCGCTGTTGCACGGATACGCACAGCACGCCGCGGCCGCAGTGGGCGATCAGATCCTGTCGGACCGGAGGCAGATCGAAGAGGGTCTCGTGCGCCACGATGCCTCGCCCTCTGAGGGCCGGGCTCTGCTCCAGGCCGTGCTCGGATTCGATGTCGATCGCTCGCTGCAAACCGCAGGCGCCACCTTCTGCGCGGCGGTCGTCAAGCTGCACGGGATCGATGCCCTCAACCGGATCTGGGAGGCACCCGACAACTTGCCTACCCTTGACGAGATCAAAGATCCGTTCGCATGGATGGAGCGGGTCTTGGTGGAAACCTAGGCGGTGTTCGGCCCCTATGCAGGCTTCTGGCGGCGTTTCTGGGCGGCCTTGCTCGACGCGCTGATCCTGAGCTTGATCGGGATCGTCGTCGCGCACATCTTCGGAGTCCACTCACTGAAGTTCTCGGTCTTCACGCAGCCCATCGGCAGAGTTGGAGACGTTGGGCGGACGCGGCTCGTTGGGATCATCACAGGGTGGCTGTACTTCGCTCTGCTGGAGTCCTCTCCCGCCCGGGCAACGATCGGAAAGATGCTGCTGCGCATCTCGGTGACGCGCGTTGACGGGGGGCAGGCCTCTTTCTTGCGCTCCACCGTTCGCTACTTTGCGAAGTATCTATCGGCGCTGATCCTCTTCATCGGTTTCCTGATGGCTGCGGTCACGCGGCGCAAGCAAGCCCTGCACGACATGATCGCTGGGTGCGTCGTGGTGAAGACGTCCCGGCTTTCGATCTAAGTCTCGGCGACGGACGTGGGCTGCGTGGCCGCCAGGCTGAACCACTCGCCGTTCTGAGAGGTGTTGAAGAAATCGCGTCCCAATGCTTCGAGCATCAGCTCGGACTGGCTCACTTGGGTGGCGATCGCTCGATACTTGCGGTCCAGAAGCTCCGGGGTGAGAGTCATATCGATGCCGAGCTCGTCAACAGGGGTTACCGACGGCTTGCCTGCAAAGAACACGTCGAAGCGATCCAGCACCGGGGCGACCGTATCCATCCATTCCGGGGTCACCGTGGCGTAGTAGAGAGCGGCTCCCGGCTTGGCCGACTGTTCGAACGCGGTCGTCGTCCATGCCGAGATCGCTTTGTGATCGGGATGACCCGTCATCCCATCGGGGCCGAACGTGAGCACCGTGTCCGGTTGCACCTCGTCGAAGATGGCTCCGACCTTGATCACGGCCTCTTCGGTGGGGATGCTTTCGCAACCGCCGTCCGGATAGTCGAGCCACTCGTGCTCGGTGACTCCGAGCGCCGCTAACGCCGCTATCAACTCCGCCTCGCGCACCGATGCCAGTGTCGCCGGGGGCCACCGCTCCTCGTCCAACGACCCTGCCTCCCCCCGGGTTGCGGTCACGCACACGACCCGATCGCCCTGTGCGATGGCTTGCGCCATCAGCCCCGCGGACAGATAGGTCTCGTCATCCGGGTGGGCCCACACCCCGAGGATCGTGCCCAGCGACCTCATACCGGCACGACCTCGCCTTCGACGCGATCGCCGTCGATCCACAGCAAACCCATCGATGTGAAGGGGGCCTTGCGCTTCCACGTCGCGCTCCCCGGATTGAAGAGCAACAGAACGTCATCGTCGTCGCTTACCGGCTGGTGGGAGTGCCCGAACACGACCACCCGAGCCTCCGGAAACCGCTTGCGCATGCGTTCGCGGCGTCCGGGGCTGAGACCGGAATCGTGGATCATCGCAACGGGCACGTTGTCGAGGTCGAGCAGCACATCATCGGTCGCCCCCCAGTCGCGCACGTCCGGCCCGTCGCAGTTGCCCATCACGACGGTGACCGGCGCCAGCGACGCCAGCTCGTCCAGGAGCCGGGGATCGGTGACGTCGCCCGCATGGAGGATGTGATCGGAGCTTTCCAGGTAGGGCCAGGCCCCCGCAGGCACCGGCCGTTGCGTCGCTCTCGTGTGGGTATCGGCGATGACCGCAACCTTCACCGCAGCGCTATCCCGGTGAGCACGTTGCAGGCCATGGTGCGACAGGCTACCCGCGGGCCGGCGTCGCGTGGCGAGTCAGACCGCGAGGATCTACGAGGCTGGGCTTGGCAAGCTCAGCTACTGCGGGGCTGGAGTTAGACGGCGGCTTTAACGGCGGGTGGTTCGGCGACCTCTGCCTGATCCCCGCAGGCCGGGCAGTGCGGGTCGCGGCGGATCTTCACTTCGGCGAAACGGGTCGATTGCGCGTCGAAGGTAAGGAGACGCCCGACGAGAGGATCGCCATAACCCGCTATCAATTTCAGGGCCTCGTTCGCTTGAAGAGATCCGATGATGCCTGGGAGCACGCCCAGGACCCCAGCCTCGCCTCAGGTAGGGGCTAGCTCGGGAGGTGGCGCTTCGGGATACAGGCACCGGTAGCACGGGCCTTCGTAGGGGATGAAGGTCGACACCATCCCTTCGAACCGGAAGATGGAACCGTGCACCACTGTCTTGCGCAGTTTCACCGCGGTGTCGTTCACCACGTAGCGCGTGTCGAAGTTGTCGCAACCATCAACGATCAGGTCGTAGCGACTCAACAGATCCTTCGCGTTAGATGAGTCCAGACGGAAGGGATGGACGACCACCTTGACGTCTGGGTTCAGTTTGGCGATCGTCTCTTTGGCAGACTCAGCCTTCAGCACTCCGATGCGTTCGGTGTTGTGGATGATCTGCCTCTGCAGGTTGCTCTCTTCGACGGCATCGGAATCGACGATCCCGATCGTTCCCACTCCTGCGGCCGCGAGATACAGGAGCGCAGGCGAGCCGAGGCCGCCGGCGCCGATGCAAAGAACCTTGGCGTTGAGGAACTTGAGTTGTCCCGCCTCGCCGACCCCGGGAAGGATGAGGTGCCGCGAATAGCGGTCTCGCTGGGACTCGTCCAGCATCCTCGGGACGTCGAATGGAAGGCCCAGCGACTTCCAGCGTTCGAAGCCGCCGACCATCGAGCTGACGTTCTCGTAGCCCAGCTCCTCCAGCGTCCGAGCCGCGAACGCACTGCGAACGCCGGTGGCGCAATAGAGCACTACCTCCGCGTCCTTGTCCGGGAGGATGTCCTCTACCCGGCTCTCGAAGTGGGCCCGCGAGAGATGGGCGGCGCCCGGGATGATGCCGCGACGGACCTCGTCTTCCTCACGAACATCGAGGAAGCGGACGTCGGCGCCGGATTCGAGGCGGGCACTGACCTCCTCCGGCGTGGTCTCGGCGATCTCGGCCCTGACGTGGCCGAATAGCTCCCTGAAGTTAGTCATCTATACACCTTACGATACGTGTTAATTGTCTCCGCAGCCGCCTTCCCGTGCCACGAGTCTTCCCCTCATCCCTATCTTCACGCACCATAGGAGGCGATGAACGCGCCGGGTGAACCCACCGAGTCACGGCCCCCTTCTAGGGCAAGGAGCCGGGCGAGCTCGGCTCGGGAGGACGCCATACCAGGGGACCCCAAGGAGTCCCGTGCGGCCTCGAGGGGCAGCCGGACGCGCTCATTCGGCGCAGGCAATCGGGAGAACCACGACGCGTCGGCCTTCTACGACCGCGAGCTGGTCGGCGCATCGGTATCGGAAGACTCGGAGATCGCCGATGCTCCCGTGCGGGACCGGGTGTGGTCGCATTCGGCCGAGTCCATGGAGGAGCTGCCGACCAACTCGGTAGCGCTGATGGTCACCTCGCCCCCCTATCACGTGGGCAAGGACTACGACTCCGACGTCAGCTTCGACGATCACTTGGGCCTGCTCGGCAGGGTGTTCACCGAGACCTACCGGGTTCTGGAGCCCGGGGGTCGGGCCGTCGTCAACGTCGCGAACCTCGGCCGCAAGCCCTACATCTCGGTTTCCTCGCGGATCGCTGTGATGATGGAGGACATCGGCTTCCTGATGCGCGGCGAGATCATCTGGCGGAAGGGCAAAGCCGCCAGTGGATCCACGGCGTGGGGGTCATGGCGATCGGCGACCAATCCCGTTCTTCGAGACGTTCACGAGTACTGCCTCGTTTTCAACAAGGGCCGCTTCGATCGCGTCAGGCGCGGCAAGAGCACGATCGACAAGCAGGAGTTTCTCGACGCCACGCTCTCGGTGTGGGACCTGCAACCCGAGTCGGCAAACCGCGTCGGACACCCGGCCCCCTTCCCGGTGGCGCTGCCGCGCCGGTTCATCGAGCTGTTCACTTATGAGAGCGATCTCGTGCTCGATCCCTTCATCGGTTCCGGAACCACGGCAGTGGCTGCGGTAGAAACCGGACGGCACTTCGCCGGGTACGAAACCGACCCCAGCTACATCGCGATCGCCGAGGAACGGATCGCTCGAGCGCGCGCGGACAGATGAGGGCCGTGGTCTACGCCGGGCCCGGCGAGGTCCGGCTGGACGACGTCCAGCGACCGCAGATAGAGGAGAGCACCGATGCCATCGTCGCGGTCGAGACCGCTGCGATCTGCGGGTCGGACCTGCACCTGCTGACCGGGAAGACACCTGGCATGAAACCCGGCAGCGTGATCGGGCATGAGTTCGTGGGAACGATCACGGAGCTCGGAGACGCGGTGACGACCCACCGGGAGGGAACACGAGTTGTGGGGTCGTTCCTGATCGCGTGCGGCGAGTGCCGGGAATGCCGGGCCAGGCGTTTCAACCACTGCACCAGCCGCCGAGCTCTCGGCCTCGGTCCCATCGCGGGAGACCTAGACGGCGCGCAGGCCGAATACGTGCGCGTTCCTCGGGCCGGCGTGAACCTGCACGGGTTGAACGGAGCTGATGCAGAACTATCCAACGAAGCAGCGCTGTTCGCAGGCGACATCCTGGCTACCGGCTTCTATGCAGCCGCCCTGGCGGAGGTCGGCCGAGGTGAGACCATCGTGGTCGTGGGGGCCGGACCGGTCGGGCTCTGCACCGCGCTGGCTGCAGGGCTGCGCCGCCCCGACCAGATCCTCGTCCTAGATTCCGATCCTCGCAGGGTCGCGTTCGCACGCGGGCTCGGTCTCGACGCCGTCGATGTCTCGGCCCTGGATGCGCAGACGGTGGTTGCCGAACGCACGGATGGAGTGATGGCCGACGCGGTGATCGAAGCGGTAGGTGCTCCGCCAGCTTTTCGAACGGCGATGCGGTGCACACGCGCAGGGGGCCGCGTCGCGATCGTCGGCGTCTACGGCAGCGAGAGATACGACCTACCGATGGGGATGACGTGGGTCCGGGGGCTGGACCTGCGCTTCAGCGGCATGGCCAACATCCAGAACCATTGGGAAGAGGCTCTATCCGCAGTGGCTCAGGGAGGCCTCGATCCCACCGCGTTGATCACGCATCGCCTACGACTCGAGGACGCGGAGGAGGGCTACGAACTATTCCAAGCCCGCAACGCCATGAAGGTAGTGCTCACGCCCTAACCGGTGGGTCTAGGCAGACTTCTGCGCTTGCCGCTCCTTCTCGGCGACTATCTCGGCCGAGCCCTTCGCGCAGCCCGGGCAGAACTTCGCGCCGGGCGGGACGTCCGTAGCACAGAAGGGGCACGGTCCCTCAACAGGCTGAGCCTGGTAACCCTCCTTGACGCCTTCCTTGAACTCCCTGCTGGCCTGACCGAAGGACCTGGCGAGCTTCGGGAGCCGGGTCGCGCCGAACACCAGCAGCACGATCAGCAGGATGATCAGGAGCTCGGGTGCATCGAGACCGAACACGCATGTCCTCCGTTCATCAGCGCAGCGCCGACGCCATCGCGCCGGCCTGCTCCACATCGTCTTCGTCCGCGACCTGGAACGGCAGCGTACCCAGGGAGACGATGACCTCTTCGACCCCCAACTCATTGAGGGGGCCAAGCCGGTCGGTCACCTCGGCAACCGTCCCTGCGAAATGGTCACGCCGGAACCGATCCCAGGATACTGCCGTCTCTCCGGTAGTGGAGCGCAAAACACCGGGCGGAGTCCGCTCGACAAGGCGCTCGAATCGAGCCCGGGCATCGGCATCATTGCGCCCCACGAGCACGTAGGCCCCCACCGAGCGGCGCAGGGTCGCCGGGTCTCGCCCCGCGGCGGCGCACGCCTGGTCGGCCACACGCAAACGGTCGCGATAAGTCTCGATCGAGCCCAGCCATGACATGTTCCAGCCGTCGGCGATCCGGGCCGCGGTCGCCACGAGGCGATCCCCCTTTCCCCCGATCCAGACCGGAGGGCGGGGCTGCTGACGGGGGCCGGGCCGGCACACGGCCCCCTCGATCTGATAGTGCCGTCCCTCGAAATGCAATTCCTCGCCCTCGAGCAATCTCTGAACGATCTCGACCGCCTCGCCGAGACGTTCGATCCGCCTGCCCGGCCGGTCGAAGGCGATGCCGGCGGCTGCGTACTCGTGCTCGTACCATCCCGCCCCCAGGCCGACATCGAGCCTGCCCCCCGACAGCAGGTCGACGGTTGCCGCCATCTTGGCGACGAGGCCCGGATGCCGGAAGTCGTTGCACAGAGCCAGCGACCCCAACCGGACGTGTGACGTGGCTGCGGCGATGGCAGAGAGGGTCGTCCAGCACTCCAGGGCGCCTTGCTGGGTCGCCGGCCCTCCATACCTCCCCCAATCGAGGAAGAGATGATCCGATACCCACACCGAGTCGAAACCTGAGGCCTCGGCACGAAGAGCCACCTGCTTCACGCGCTCCCAGCTCACCGGATCGCCCGCCAAGCTGGTGTCGTAGTGAGGAAGTCCCAGGCCGAGGCGCACGGGGTGAGTCTAGGTCGGGGACCGCGCCGTCGGGCCACTACAATGGGGAGCGATGAAGGTCTCCGACATCATGACCTCCGCAGCGATCCACGATTCTCCCGACGACACGCTCGCGGCCGCAGCACGCATGATGTGGCATCAGCAAACCGGCTCGCTGTTGGTTATGGAGGGCGACTCCCTTACCGGCATCGTGACCGAACGCGACGTCCTTCGGGTCGTAGCGGAAGGGAGCGATCCGAAGGCAACCAGCCTTCGGGAAGTCATGAGCAAGAACCCCGTAACGATCTCTCCCGACACGAAGCTGCGAGACGCCGCGAACATCATGTTCAACCACTGGTTCCGGCACCTGCCGGTCGTCGACGACTCGGGCGAGGTCTGCGGGATCCTGTCGCTACGCGACCTGCTCACGATCCTTGCCGAGGGTATGGAAGAGCCCGAGACCCTAGAACCCCTTACCGGTCACAAACTGGCTCGGGACATCCGGCTAGAACGAGTAGAAGCAGGAGACCTGGACTAACCCGAGCTTAGGAGAGTTTGTACCTCTCTAGTAGGCGGCGGGCTATCACCGTTTTTTGGATCTCTGAGGTGCCTTCTCCTATCAACAGGAACGGGGCATCGCGGTATAGGCGCTCGATGGTGAACTCCTTCGAGTAGCCGTAGCCGCCGTGCACGCGGAGAGACTTGAGAACGATCTCGTTGCACGCTTCTGAGGCGAACAGCTTGGCCATCCCCGCCTCGAGGTCGGAACGTTCGCCGGCGGACTTCTTCTCCGCTGCGGACAGCAGCATCAGGCGGGCAGCTTCCAAGGTGGTGCCCATCTCGGCGAGATGGATCTGGATCGCCTGGTGCTCCGCGATCGGCTTGCCGAACGCCCTGCGTTGTTGCGCGTAGCGGATGGCCTCCTCGAAAGCGCGGGTGGCAACTCCCACCGCGCGCGCCGACACGTTGACCCGGCCGATCTCGATGCCGTCGAGCACCTGGCGGAAGCCCTGGCCCTCCTCGGCCCCCAGCAGCGAGGTCACCGGGATGCGGAAGCCCGCGAACGACATCTCAGTGGTCTCGACACCCTTGTAGCCCATCTTCTCGATGTTCTTGCCGACGTCGAGGCCGGGAGCGGGTTGGGGATTGCCGCCCTCTTTCTCCACGATGAGCATGCTCATCCCCTTGTGCGGGGGGTCCGCGCTGGGGTCGGTCTTGACGAGCGTCATCACGATGTCCGCTCGTAGTCCGTTCGTCAGCCACATCTTCTGGCCGTCCACGACGTATTCGTCTCCGTCGCGCACCGCTTTCGTCCGGATGGCCTGTACGTCGGATCCTGCTTCGGGCTCGCTCATCGCGAGGGCCGCGCGCATCTCTCCGGTCGCCATCTTCGGAAGGAGCCTGTCTTTCTGTTCCTGGGTGCCGAACTTGTCGATCAGGTAGCAGCCCATGAAGTGCGTGTTCAGGATGCCCGACAGGCTCATCCATCCGCGTGCGAGCTCGACGACAGTAAGGGCATAGGTAGTCAGCGATTCCCCGACACCTCCGTACTCCTCGGCCACCGTGAGCCCGAAGAGGCCCATCTCCTTCATCTGCTCGACGATCTTGTCGGGGAACTCGTCGCGATGCTCCATCTCGTCCGCAACGGGGATGACCTCGTTGTCGACGAAGTCGTGGACCGTCTCGACTATCGCCTTCTGAACGTCGGTCAGCGCGGCCATCACGCCTGGTTCCATTCCGCCTCGAAGTCCTCCAGCTTGCGCTCCCGCTGCATCCCTGCAGCGCGGCCCCGCTCGGCGAACTGCACCGCCATCTTGCGCGACGCCTCGTCGATCATCTCGGTGCCGAACATCACGGCCCCCCGGCGGTCCACCTCCGTGGCGTGCTTGTAGGCGTCCAGCATCGCCTCTGCTTTGTCGAACTCCTCCTGCGTCGGCGTGAACACCTCATTCAGAACATCAACCTGGCCGGGGTGCAGCGCCCACTTTCCGTCGTAGCCCAGCGCCCGGGCGCGCATCGCCATGGCGCGGAATCCATCCAGGTCTTTGATCAGAAGATAAGGGCCGTCGATGACCTGGAGCGAAGCGTCACGGGCCGCTACGAGGATGGTCTCGAGCACCCAGTGCCAGTGATCCCCCGGGTATCCCGGCATCGGAAGGCCGGCGGTGACAGTCGGGAGTCCCAGCGACGCGCTCATATCGGCGGGACCGAAGATCAGGGTCTCGAGGCGATCCGAAGCGTGCGCGATCTCGTGGATGTTCTTCAGGCCGGTCGCGGTTTCGATCTGAGCCTCGATCCCGATCCTCTTGTCGAGGCCCAGGTTCGTCTCGATCATCCGCAACATGTGATCGACGAAGAGCACCTCGTGGGCATGCTGGACCTTCGGGATCATGATGCAATCGAGCCACCGGCCCCCGTTTTCGACGATCGTCTTCAGGTCGTCGCCCGCCCACTGCGTGTCGATCGAGTTGATGCGCACGACGACGGTCTTGTCGCCCCACTCGTTGTTCTCGAGAGCCTCGACGATGTTGCCCCGCGCCTCTTCCTTCGCCAGCGGCGCCACCGAGTCCTCGAGATCCATGAAGACTTCGTCGGCCGGCAGCTGCGGCGCTTTCGCCAGCATCTTCGGACTCGACCCTGGTACGGACAGACACGATCTGCGTGCTCGGGTGGCCGTCATCTGTCCTCCTGTCGAGGTGGGATCACTCGACGTAACCGAGGCCCCGAAGATGGTCCTCGATCTCGCCGGCTTCATCCGAGGTTAGCCCGGTCTCATCGCCCTCGTCCGAGACCGATGCCGCCGCGGCCACCACCTCGAGGCTAGCGCCGGTGCCGGCGATCGACTCCAGAGCAACGCCATCACGCGGGACGGCGCTCGGAACACCTAGAGCCGCCATCGCCGTGGGGCCGAGGTCGATGAGGCGAGCGGTCTCTGCGAGCGGCCCGGGAGTTACGCCGGGGCCGGTTGCAACGACCACACCCTCCAACCTGTGATCGCCCGAGAGCCAGTCGGCGGCTTCGACCATCCCCTTTGCATGAGTGAGCGAGTACAGCGGTGCAGGCACCAGCAAGAGATCGGGGGCCGTGTCCAGGAACCTGCCGGAGAGCACCTCTTCCTTGCGGTAGATCTTGCCGATGGGAGAAGCTCCTGTCTCTGGGTCACGGAACTCCTCGAGCGAAGCGGCTATCTCCGACCTGACCTTCTCGTAGTCGCCGCGCGCCACGATGCCCTCGGGTTCCCGCCCTTGCAGATTGACCGAGACACCTTCTCCGGTGGAGACGACACTCGTGTAAGCACGCGTCTTGGCCCAATCGATGGGAGAGGCAGGGATCGAGATGCGCCCGTGAAGCTTCAACAGGTCGTAGATCCGGCGAGCGATGTTGCGGCCCGGCCCCCAGCGGATCAGATTGAAAGCGAACGAACCGCGACCGAACTCGAGCCAACCGAGATGCTGCAGGATCCTGTCCATCGTGCACGCCCTGGTGCAGGCCTGGTGCCCGTGATCGGACATGAAGATCACGAGATCGTCATCGGAGGTTCTCGTCAGAAGCCTCCCCAACCCCTCGTCGAGTTGCTGGTACACCGCGCGCGTCTGCTTGGCGACGGGGGAATCCTTGAGCTCTGCGTAGTCCGGATGGTCCGGTGAGATGTACTGCATCAAGCAATGCTGGATCCGGTCCGTCGACACGTACACGAGAACGCCGAGATCCCAGTCGGTGGTATCGAGCAGGTACTCGAAGGTCTTCTGCCTTTTCGCAGTGATCGCTGCGGTCTCGTCCAGGAATGCCTCGGGGCGGTTCCTGAACGTCGTCCAGCTCATCCCATTGATCGGGAAGGGAGCGTGCTGATCGAGCTCGCCCTGGAGGTCGAGCGGATACGTATACGAACGGCTCGCAGGGAGGACGCCCCCTGCGATGACTTTCCCCTTTATCTCGGGAGTGGGGAACGTCAGCGGGATATTGAGGGCCAACGACGTCTTGCCGGCTTCGGTGAAGTCATCGAAGATCGTACGGGCCTTGATCGAGCGATAGGTCACCGGCAGACGACGTGAAACGCCCGGCTTGTGCTCGAGGATGTCGAAAACACCGTGCCCG
>DATAPE010000064.1:0-1967 GCA_036265345.1 Actinomycetota bacterium | reverse complement strand
CTCGGGCAGCCAACGCCCCAATGGATCAACGTGATAGCCAACCTCGCGGTCATTCCCTTTGTCTTGATCCCCATCGCCGTAGGCATCGCGATCCTCAAGTACCGCCTCTACGACATCGATGTCGTCATCAAGAAGACTAGGGTGTTCGGTGCTCTGGCCGCGTTCATCACGCTGGTCTATGTGGCCATCGTGGTTGGCATCGGCGACGCCATCGGCTCGGGGGGCAAACCGAACCTCGGTCTGTCGATCCTTGCCACCGCGGTGGTCGCGATCGCGTTCCAACCGGTGAGAGAACGGGTGCAGCACTTCGCCAACCGGCTGGTCTACGGCAACCGGGCGACCCCCTACGAGATCCTGTCGCAGTTCTCGGGCCGGGTGGCAGAGAACTACGCCACCGAAGATGTCCTTCCCAAGATGGCCCGCACGGTCGCCGAAGGGACCGGGGCGGCACATGCCGAGGTGTGGCTGCGCTCACACGGCAAGCTCCGCTCAGCCGCCACCTGGCCCGAGGGAGCTAGCCGCGACCCCGCTGCACTCGCGCTCAGCGATGGCCAGCTGCCGGCGTTCGAAGGGATCGACAAAGCGATCCCGGTGCGCCATCAAGGAGAGCTGC
The DNA here is from genome assembly GCA_036265345.1 of Actinomycetota bacterium. Classification (GTDB taxonomy): domain Bacteria; phylum Actinomycetota; class CADDZG01; order CADDZG01; family WHSQ01; genus DATAPE01. The sequence continues at coordinate 1,354 of DATAPE010000064.1, read as the reverse complement.
TGGGTGCCCTCACCGTGACCAAGCCCGCGGGCGAGCCCTTGACCCCCGCGGAAGAGGGACTATTGGCCGACCTCGCCTCCCAGGCGGGTCTGGTGCTGCGAAACGTCGGCCTCACGACCGAGCTGCTGGCCCGTCTCGACGAGCTCAAGGCGTCGCGGCAGCGACTGGTAGCGACCCAGGACCAGGAGCGCAGACGCCTCGAGCGCGACCTCCACGACGGCGCGCAGCAGCACCTGGTCGCGTTACGGACGCGCCTCGCGCTGGCGGAACGGCTGACCGAGCGCGATCCCGGCAAGGCCGAAGAGATGATCGCCAAGCTCGAGCAACAGGCGGGCGAAGCGCTGGACACCCTGAGGGACCTGGCGCGCGGCATCTATCCGCCGCTGCTCGCCGAACAAGGCCTGAAGGCCGCGCTCGAAGCCCAGGCACGGACCGCGCCGGTCCCGGTCGAGGTCCACGGCGAGGACATAGCCCGCTATCCCCAGGAGATCGAGGCCGCGGTCTATTTCTGCTGCCTCGAAGCGCTCCAGAACGTAGGCAAGTATGCGCACGCAACGAAGGCATCGATCGAACTCTCAGTAACCGATGCCGCGCTCGAGTTCGTGGTTCGAGACGATGGAGTGGGGTTCGATCCCCGCGTGACCACTAAAGGTTCGGGGACCCAGAACATGGCCGACCGCGTCGCGGCTATCGGGGGATCACTCACAGTGGAGTCAACTCCCGGCGAGGGGACGGCAGTGGTGGGCAGGTTGCCGATCCTGGTAAGGGCACTGGAGCCGATGCCGTGAGAGTGCAGACGTCGACGCGTCTCGTATGGATCGGTCTGGGCGTCATCGTTGTCGTGGTCGTGGGATCTCAGGTTTACGAGGTCACGAGTGGCGACACGCTGGACATCTTCTCGCTCGGGATGCTGGCGTTCCCCGTGGTGGGGGCACTGATTGTCTCCCGACAGCCGGCTAACTCCGTCGGGAGAATCATGCTGGGGATCGGTGCCGGCGAGGCCTTTGCTGCCGCGATCGGGCTCTACGCAGCCTTTGCCTTGGACATCCGGCCAGGGTCGCTGCCACGGCCCGACATCGCTCTCGCCCTGGGCGAGGGGACCTGGGTTCCCTTCATCGGACTGGTAGGAACCTTCCTTCTGCTGCTGTTCCCCGACGGGCACCTGCCTACACCCGGCTGGAAACCGTGGGCATGGTTCTCGGGCGGCGCGATGGTGCTCGCCTATCTGATCATTACCGTTGCACCGTCACATTTTGGTGATCAGGGATACCCGGGCCTCCGGAATCCGCTGGGGATCGAAGCGCTCCGACCCTATATCGGGGCAGCATTCGCCCTCATCGCGCTGATCCCGATC
>DATAPE010000063.1:0-3688 GCA_036265345.1 Actinomycetota bacterium | reverse complement strand
CAAGGCGTTCATCACGGCCCTCAACCGGCCGCGATAGAAGCATCCAAGACCAAGACGCGCACCGATGAGGTAGCGGTCATGGTCGAGACACATGCGCCTCTCGAGATCTCCGAGGAAGCTCAAGCCGTAGTGATCACCGAGTACGAGACTTCGTGGGCGCGGGGGATGGGCCTTCTCGACGATTGAGCCCGCGGGCAGATGAAGATCTATAGGTACGTGGCGAGGGACGGCGATCGCCGGCCTCGGATCGCGGTCGCCGACGGGGGTCGCCCTGCCGTCGACCTACTCGACGCGTGGGGCCGCGCGCACGGTGGGAAGCCAGATCCCCCGCTGCTAGAAGCTCTTACGTCGCCCCTGACCCTGATAGAGCAGGGACCGAAGCTGTGGAGCGAGGTGTCCGACGTGGCGCGGTCGGCTCCGGACCTTCCCGACGCTCTCGGCGAGGGTGTGGGTTTGCTGGCTCCGCTGGACAGGGTTCCGTCGCTGCGCGATTTCCTCGCGTTCGAGGATCACGTTCTGCGTGGGGCTGCCCGCCGAAGCTCACCGGTTCCCGAGTATTGGTATGAGGCCCCCATCTATTACAAGGGCAACCATCGCAGCATCATCGGTCCCGATGCCGAGTGCCCCTGGCCCACCTACACCCAGCGCATGGACCTCGAGCTCGAGCTCGCGATGATCGTGGGGCGGGAGGGCAGAGATGTCACTGCCGACGCGGCCGCGCCCTTCATCTTTGGGTTCACGATCCTGAACGACTTCTCGGCGCGTGACGTCCAGGCACGCGAGATGACCGCGTGGTTGGGACCGGCCAAGGGAAAAGACTTCGCTACCGCGCTGGGACCTTGCATCGTTACCGCCGACGAAGTGGGAGCCGAACCGGATCTGGAGATGATCTGCCGCGTCAATGGCCAGGAGTGGGGACGGAGCCGCTCGTCGAAGGCCAGGTGGAAATGGGCCGACATGATCGCCCACGTGTCCCGCGACGAAGACATCTGGCCGGGCGACGTTTACGGTTCGGGAACCCCAGGCGGGTGCTGTGGCCTTGACTTGGGCCGGGAGCTCCAGCCGGGAGATGTGGTCGAGCTGGAGATCGAGAAGATCGGGTCGCTCACCAACACGATCGGGTTTCGCCCCGGCTGACTTAAGCCTCCAGCGCGAGCACGGCAGGATGCTCTAGCAGCTTCACCACGTCGAGGATGAACCTTGCCGCCGTCATCCCGTCGAGGATGCGGTGATCGAAGGTCACCGACATGTTCATCATCTTCCTGATCACGATCTGTCCATCACGGACCACGGCGCGATCGCCGGCGCGATGCACGCCGAGGATCGCCGATTGCGGATGGAGCACGATCGGGGTCGCCATCAGCCCGCCGAAGGGGCCGGGGCTCGTCACGGTGAACGTGCCGTTGCTTATGTCGGCGTTCGAGAGACTTCCGTCCCGTGCGGCGGCCGATAGCCGCTCGATCTCGGAAGCGATGGCCCGAAGACGCTTCTTGTCGGCATCCTTTATCACCGGCACCACTAGGCCGGCCGGAGCATCGACGGCGATCCCGATGTCGTAGTGATCGTGGAACACGATCTCGCCCGCCGCTTCGTCGAGCGATGCGTTCAGGGCCGGGTGATCCTTGAGACCCTGCACTACCGCCTTCACGATGAACGGCAGGAACGTCAGGTGAACCTCGTCGGGCGACCTGTCGTTGGCGAGCCGCCGGGTGGCGTCGAGCTCGGTGACATCGCATTCCTCCACATGAGTTACCGGTGGCACTGCGAGATGAGCCTCGAGCATCCGCTCGGCGATCCTCCTACGCACCCCGCGGAACGGCTCCCTGCGGCCGCCGGCCGATGCCGGCTCCGACCCGGTGGGAACCCGCTGCGACCCGGATGCCGGCTCCGACGCAGTGGGGGCCAGGGCGCCTGCTGCCGCCTCGACGTCCTCCCGAAGGATCCGTCCCCCCGGTCCCGATCCCGTGACGGTGGTGAGATCGACATCCAGCTCGCGGGCCAACCGTCTGATCGGCGGCATCGCCAGGCCCCCGGTCTGGGGCGACTCAGTCTCTCGCCCCCTGTCCGCGGAAGTCTCCGGGTCGTTCGCCGATTGGGGCTCGCTCATGAGTGCCGTCTCGGCACCCGACGCGCCGTCCTCGCTGACTGCGGTCGGCTCCCCGATCGTGACGAGCACCGTCCCTACCGGAACCACCTGCCCGCTCTGGACGTGGATGCGGGACACGACGCCGGCGAACGGCGACGGGATCTCCGCTGTGGCCTTGTCGGTGATCACCTCGACGAGCGGATCGTCCTCACCGATCTGCTGTCCCTCTTCGACGAGCCAGCGATCTATCTCAGCCTCGGCGACGCCTTCACCCAGATCCGGTAGAGCGAAATCCGCCATCAGAAGTCGAGAACCTTCCTGGCCCCGAGCAGGATCCGGTCGACCGATGGAAGGTAGTCGTCTTCATTGGCGAATTGCGGGAAGGGGACGTCAAACCCCGTCACCCTCATCACCGGAGCTTCCAGGTCGAGCATGGCGCGTTCGTGGATCAGGCTGGAGACCTCGGCGCCGATCCCGGACATCCTCGGCGCCTCGTGCACTACGAGTGCGCGCCCGCAGCGCGACGCGCTGGCGATGATTGCGTGGACGTCGAGCGGATACAACGATCGGAGGTCGAGCACGGTGCTCTCGACAGAGCGTTCCTCGGCCAGTCGGTCGGCCGCTTGCAAACAGAGGGGAACGGTGGGGCCGTAGGTGATCATGGCGAGGTCGTTGCCCTCGCGAGCGACACGCGCAGTCGACAACAACTCCTCTCGCTCCTTGTGACCGTTGCCGATAGAGAAGGGCAGCTCGTCGGAGACCTCCTGCCGTCCGGCTCTGTATATGCGTTTCGGTTCCATGAAGATCACCGGATCGGGATCCTCGATGGCCGCGAGCATCATGTCGCGTGCGTCGCGAGGAGTGGTTGGACAGACCACCTTCAGGCCGGGAACGTGGGCAAAGAGCGCTTCGGGAGAATCCGAATGCAGCTCGGGGGCGCGAACGCCCCCGCCGAAGGGGATCCGAACAACTATGGATGCCGGGACCTCGCCCTTAGTCCGCCACGCGTAGCGGGCTGCGTGGACCACGATCTGTTCGAAGCCCGGATACACGAACACATCGAACTGGATCTCCACCACGGGAAGCAGGCCGTAAACGGCCATCCCGATAGCCGCTCCGACGATGCCGGCTTCGGCGAGCGGCGTGTCGACCACGCGCTCTTCGCCGAACTCGGATAACAGGCCGGCCGTCACGCGGAATACTCCTCCGGTTTGAGCAACGTCCTCGCCGAGCACGACCACGCGATCGTCGTTCGCCATCGCTTGTCGGAGTCCCAAGTTCAAGCCCTCGACCATCGTGAGCTCACTCATCTGGATTCTCCTGAGCGGGGTGAGGCGGCAGGTCATGGTCGCCGGTCCCCTGGGAGGTTGGCTGGGGGCCGATGGGTTGGACGGCAGGTGGACGCTCCGCCGCATGCAGTTCTTCCAGGCCCTCCTTGAAAGACCACGGATATCCGGACGCGTAGACATGGTCGAAGAGGATCTCCTGGCCCGGTTGGACGATTGATTCCATCTCCTTCACGGCCTGCGCCATGGTCGTCTTGGCTTCGTCGCGCATCTCAGCTTCGGTGGTCTCGTCAAGAACGCCGTGCCGGCGCAGGAA
>DATAPE010000062.1:0-2522 GCA_036265345.1 Actinomycetota bacterium | reverse complement strand
CCAGACGACATGGAGTTCGGGGCCGCGGGGACGCTGGCGGTGTGGGCTGATGCGGGGGCCGAGGTGACCCTGTGCATCGTCACGGATGGCTCTACCGGAACCCAGGACAGAGAGCTGATGGGGGAGCGGCTGGCAGCCGTTCGCAAGCAGGAGTCTCGGCGCGCCGCCGACGTCGTCGGCATCCGCGATCTCGTCTGGCTCGATAGGCGCGACGGCTACGTCGAGTACACCCTCGATCTTCGGCGGGACATAGCGCGGGTGTTCCGAAAGTACCGGCCACACCGCTTCTTGGTGATGGACCCAGCGCCCACGATCGAGGACCGCTTCGTCAATCACCCCGACCACCGCGCCGTGGGACAGGCCTCCCTCGACGTGACCTTGACGGCCGGCACCACCCCAGGGCACTTTCCCGAGCTGCTGGATGAAGGATTGCAGCCGTGGCGAGGGCTGCGGGAGCTCTGGATCGGCGGCCCGGGGGCCAAGCCAGTCGCCGTCGATATCACGGCGAGCATCGACCGCAAGATCGAAGCCCTCCTCTGCCACCAGAGCCAGGTGGGCAGCAACGCCTCTCAGATCGCGGAGTTCGTTCGCAAGTTCTCCGCCGAGGCAGGACGGGCGGCAGGGTATGGATCTGCAGAGACATTCCAGGTCATCTCTCAGGGCCCGGGCTTTCACGACGAAGACACCGAGGAGGCGGATCTCGACCTGGCGAGGCCGCCCGTCGACCCGCGCTCGGCACCCACGAAGTGAAGGAGGGCGACAGTCGAAAAGTTGCCGCCCCCGGCTCGCTCGCCGATCCCGCGGGGAACTCGCTCCCCGAGTGGGATTGGGCCTTTGACCAGCGGAAATAAAGGTTCAGCCCCTATGGTTAGGGACACCTAACTGGTAGAGTAAGAACCTCAACTAAGACCCCCCAAAGGAGCCGCAGTGGCCCTCGAAGCCGAAGCGATCAAGGCGCTCGAAGACAACAAGGCGCTCGAAGAGAACGAGCAGGTGCGCGCCCTGAAGGGCAGCTACAAGTATGGCTGGCACGACGCGGTCGATTATGAGGTCAAGCCCGAGAAAGGTGTGTCGCACGCAGTCATCGACATGATGAGCGACCGCAAGGGCGAGCCCGACTGGATGCGCAAGTTCCGCCACAAGAGCCTCGACGTCTTCTATCGGAAGCCGATGCCGACGTGGGGCGCGGACCTCTCCGGGATCGACTTCGATGACATCTACTACTACATCAAGCCAACCAGCCAGGTGAATTCGTGGGACGAGATGCCCGACGACATCAAGGCAACTTGGGACAAGCTGGGCATCCCCGAGGCCGAGAAGAACTACCTCGGCGGCGTGAGTGCCCAGTACGAGAGCGAGTCCGTCTATCACAAGACCAAGGAAGAGCTCGAGCGTCGCGGGATCATCTTCATGGACATGGACTCCGCGCTGCGCGAGCACCCTGACATCGTCAAGCAGTACCTCGGCACCATCATTCCGCCGGCCGACAACAAGTTCTCGGCGTTGAATTCGGCGGTGTGGTCGGGTGGCTCCTTTATCTACGTGCCGCCCAACACCGAGGTCGAGATCCCGCTGCAGGCTTATTTCCGGATCAACCAGGAGAACATGGGCCAGTTCGAGCGCACAATGATCATCGTCGACGAAGGCAGTTACGTTCATTACGTCGAAGGCTGCTCGGCCCCCGTGTACTCGAGCGACTCCCTGCACTCAGCCGTTGTCGAGATCATCGTCAAGCGCAATGGCCGTTGTCGGTATACAACGATCCAGAACTGGTCCAACAATGTCTACAACCTGGTCACCAAGCGCGCCGCGGCATACGAGGGCGCCATCATGGAGTGGGTTGACGGCAACCTGGGATCAAAGGTGACGATGAAGTACCCGTCGATCTACCTTCTCGGCGATCACGCCCGCGGCGAGGTGCTGTCGATCGCTTACGCAGGCGAGGGCCAACACCAGGACGCAGGTGGAAAGTGCATCCACGCAGCTCCCAACACGTCTTCTTCGATCACTTCGAAGTCGATCAGCAAGGACGGGGGCCGGGCCGGTTACCGGGGATTGATCCGCATCGAGGAAGGGGCCGAGCACGCCAAGTCCCACGTCGTCTGCGACGCGTTGATCCTTGACGAGGACTCTCGCTCCGATACCTATCCGTATATGGAGATCGAGGAAGAGTCGGCCGCCGTGTCCCACGAAGCCACGGTTTCGAAAGTCTCCGATGAGCAGCTCTTCTACCTGATGTCCCGTGGGCTCAGCGAGGGCGAAGCGATGCAGATGATCGTGCGGGGATTCATCGAGCCGATAACCAAAGAGCTTCCGATGGAATACGCGGTCGAGCTCCAGCGTCTGGTCGAGCTACAGATGGAAGGCAGCGTCGGCTGATTCTTTGCGAGCTTAGCCACGCATAGCGTGGCTGCTCGACCATGAAGTCAAACGCGGAATCGTTCGACGTCGCCGTGGTCGGCGTCGGCGTGATGGGTGCGGCCGCGGGCCGAGCGCTCGCAAAGTCCGGTAAGAAGGTCGCT
>DATAPE010000061.1:0-7366 GCA_036265345.1 Actinomycetota bacterium | reverse complement strand
CAGCCCCGGTGAGATCCGGCTACTCGCCTCCAAGGCAGAGTGCGATCAGGACGCTGCGATCTTCACCGTGGCGGCGTTCACCGGACTACGACTTGGCGAGCTCCGGGCTCTCCGCTGGGAGGACATCGACTTCGCCAACCGGATCGTCCACCTCCGCCACAGCTTCACCTACGGGAACGAGGGCACCCCGAAGTCGGGCAAGGTGCGCTCGGTGCCACTGGTCGACCAGGCTGCCAAGGTGCTCGACGGGCTGAGCCGGCGCGAGCACTTCACCGATCCCGACGATCACGTCTTCGTCAATGAGACCGGGGGAGTGGTCGATGATTCCCAACTGCGCCGTCGCTACTACGACGCGCTCGAGCGGGCCGGGTTGAAGCGGATGACGTTCCATTCGCTGCGCCATGTCTTCGGGACGATCGCGGTGCAGGCGTTCCCACTCACCGACGTCAAGGCCTACATGGGCCACGCCGATATCCAGACGACGATGGTGTACGTCCACCACGTCCCTCAGCACGATGCGGCCGATCGGCTCAGCCACCTCGTCGAGGCGACCGAGGACCCGCTCGAGGACAGCGTGTCCCCACCCGTGTCCCGAACTGAGCAGATCTCAGACGATCTCACCTGACCTCACATGGCTCTGTAGAGCCAAGTCGACCCCACGGCCCACGGACTCACCGAACTCATAATCCGTCGGTCGGTGGTTCGAATCCACCCCGGCCCACTCCCAAAAGTCCAGCAAGCAAGCGGTTTTTTGCCTGCGGTGCTCACGGGCAACATCGCTACCGGGGGGCAAATGGGTGCCAAAAAGCGGCGGCTAAGTCGCGCGCTGCTGCTTTCACGCGAAAGCAGCAGTCACCATCCTTGACTGCCCCCGGATCGGGTGTAGGGTCGCGGTGTCTCGTTATCTGAGTTTGGCGATTCGCGTCGGGGGGCGCGAACCCGGGGAAGGGGAAGACGCGCATGAGGAAGCGATTTGCGGTTGTGATCGGCATAGCCGCGCTCGGCACCGCCGTGCTCGCATCCCCGGCGTTCGCGTTCGACCGTCACTTCGGGGTGCTCGCGAAGGGTCATGCGTTTCACGAGGTGGGCCAAAACGCGTTTGTCTTCAAGGACAAGCTCCTTGACCCGAAGGACCGCAGCAACAAGGTCGGCCGCGACCGCTTTAAGTGCCGGGAAAAGCCGCACAACAGGCTTAAGTGCCACGCGCTCGTTCGCCTGAACGGAAAGATCGGCGGCATCGGCCACATCCGGGTCAGGGGCGATATCGAGCCCGGTGACCGTCACATGGTGGTGCTCGGCGGCTCCCGCCAGTTCGATGGCGTCGCGGGCAAGATGACCATCCACCAAAGCACGAAGCCGGAGATCTCCAGCAGGTACCACTTCGATCTCGTGCGCTAGCAATCTGCCGAGGCCGCCGGGCTGCGGGAGTAGCGAGATACTGCGTAGGAGATGTCGCAAGAGAACGTGGAACTCGTGCGGCGCGGGGTCGAAACGTGGAACCGGCGCGACCTGACGACGTGGTTGGCCTTGTTTAGCTCCGATGCGGAAATTGACTGGTCGCGTGCCCGAGGTCCGCTGAAGGGGGTCTATCGCGGTCCTGGCGAGATCGAGACCCTGTGGAACGAGTGGTTCTTCACGTTTGAGAAGGCCGAAATTGAGACGCACGGCTTCACTGGCGCGGGTTCCGAAGTCGTGGTCTCGAATACCAGCCACTTTCGGGGGCGCCAAGGAGTCGAAGTGAGCGCGAGCAGCACGTGGGTGTTCACAGTCGAAAACGGGCAGATCACTTGCCTTCGGCTGTTCCAAAAGCGAGCCGAAGCGCTCGAAGCCGCCGGGCTGCGGGAGTAGCGGCTGGATCGCTTGACCCCCACGCTCTGGGGTGAGAGGCTCGCCCTGACATCCGGCGGACCGCCGAACCCGCCGACAGCCCGAACGGACTCGCCGACGCAGTTGGCCTCCGCCCATCGACGGAAAGGGAGGTCTCGTAGTGCGCTTCGCGATCATCTACCGACCCGGTCCTTCTGCGCCACCCGCGGAAGAGATTTCGGACATAGCCCAACGCACCGGGGAATGGATGCAGCGACACGGGGGCGCGTTGGAATCCGTCGAGTTCTTCGTCGGCGGAGGCGGTTTCGGGATCATCGACACCGACGATGTCGGCTTGGTCCAGCGCCTGATAGCCGAGAATCCGTTCACGCCGTACGCCGAGATTGAGGTCCGGCCCCTGATCGACCCGGCGACCGCGATCGGGATTCTGCAAGAGGCGTACGCGACCGGGCCGTAAGTAACAGGGACCGCCCTGTCGCCTTTGCGTCGGGAGAGGGTCCCTCCCGCGTGAACGGGAACCCGGACCTCGAAGCCGCCGGGCTTTCGGAGTAGGCAATGTCGCAGGAGAACGTGGACGTCGTGGGGTGCCTCAACCCACCTCAATAAGTCTCAGTTTCGACAGCTTGGTCCCATACACTCTCCGACCCCACCTTCCCAACCCAGGGGGTAGAAGCGTGCAGGTCCAGGGCATCACCTGGCATGCCGTCACTCTCGAGCCAGACCAGTTCACCGCGATGAAGAAGCTCTGTGGCGAGGTTTTCGGTCTCACGCCGATGGTCGAGGAGGATGGCTGGACGCTGTTCCCGATGCCGAACGGCACCATCCTCGACCTTTATGAGTCGGACTCGGAGGGCATTCCGAGCTACGGCCTGAACGACGGCATCGTCTTCGGCTTCCGTGTCGACGACATCGAAGCCGCGTCCGCCGAACTCCAAGCGGCAGGCTTCGAGGTCTTGTGCGACATTCATCGCATCCCTGAGATGAACTACGCGTACTGCCACTTCAGAGGCCCTGACGGCCGCGTCTACGGCATCAACGAGCAGAGCCAGTAGGGCGCGTTCTGGACCGATCCGAAGCCCTCGAAGCCGCCGGGCTGCGGGAGTAGACAGTCGGGGTTACTCAATTGCATGTTCCTTGCGGCGCGAGCCGTTTACGGCCCGGGCGGTCTCCGAGATCCACGGGTCCGGGTTCTGACCCTCCTCCCAGGCATGGTCCGGCTCCGTCCGGGTATATCGGTGGTGCCATACGACGACAAGGGGGGTCCGCTGCCATCCATCTCTACCGTCCTCCTGGCGGTAAGCGGCAGTGGCCCCCTTTGCCTTTCCCTCCGCGCGCGAGATACTGCGCAGGCGATGTCGCAGGAGAATGTGGAGCTTGCGCGGCGCGGCTTCGAGGCGTGGGAGCAGGGCGACCTGGAGACGCACCTGAGCCTTATTCATGAGGATGTCACCTGCCGTCAGGTGGGCCAGATCGATGCCGAGACCTACCACGGGCTGGAGGGGTACATCGAGTTCGCGAGCCAGTGGCTGGAGCCGTATGAGGATCTCGAGTTCCGTCCCAGCGAGTTCATCGATGCCGGGGACAAGGTGGTCGTCGAAGTCCCGCAAGAGGGTCGCTTGGTGGGGAGCGAGCAGCCGATCACGGGGACCTTTTGGTTTGTCATCACGGCCCGCGACGGGAAGATGGCCCACCTGGAGATTTACAACGAACGGCACCCGGCCCTCGAAGCCGCCGGGCTGCGGGAGTAGGCCGCGCTTCTGTTGCGCGAGCAGCGGAAGCTAGGCGCCACCCCGCTCACATGGTGTGGCCTAGTCCTGCCGGGGGTCGGTTTCCTCGGCTACGTCGCGGGCCTCGGACTCAGCCTTTTCGACAAGGACCCAATCCGGGTGCGACTCGAGCACCGTTTCCACATCCGCGACCTCGTGCCCGGGGACGACGAAGAAGTGGGTCGGATCACTGCGCACCCGCTCGTAATCGGAGCCGCATAGCCTGGCCTTCTTCATGCAAGTGGGGTCGGCGCACTCACAGAAGTAGAGCTCGACCGCTTCGAGGCGGTCTCGTTCCTCCCAGCCTGCCATCCGCTCGTTGGCAGTCCGGAAGAGGGTCTCGTTCTTCCCTAGCCGCCGCTCGCGCTCTCCGCCCATATGCAGAGGCTACCCCCGTCCGGTTCTGAGAGCGGGGCTGGGCCAGGGGCTCAGCTGAGCTCGAACCACACCTGGGTGCTGCCTTCACAGACGCCCCAGCGGCTCGCCAGGGCGTCGACGATCCGCAGGCCAAAGCCGCCGCCCTGGTCAGTGATCTCTCGCATCGCGACTTCGCCCCTGCCGTGGTCCTCGACCTCGCCGATGATCGAACCATCCTCAGCCACGGCGATCTCAACCTCGATTGTCTCGCCCCGTCCGTACCGCACGGAGTTCGTCACGAGCTCGCTGACGATCAGCTGCAAGTCGGTTAGCAAGCCGTTTTCTACCCGGTCGCGGAGGTGATAGCGAACCTCATCGCGCGCTTGGTGCGCAGCCTCCGGCCCCGGCTCCAACTCCAGTGTGATGCCCATCAATAGCTCCGCTACCCACGGCGGCCGTGTTTCGAACGCGGGGTGAGGGCAGTGAGGGTGGCGGCTGAGCCCGCGCAAAAGGGCTGCTAACTGACGCGCTCCTGCCTTCATTACCCGTAGCGCCTGATCGCACAGATCGTCCCGGAGTCTTGAGGGCCGACTCCCGTGCTGGGAAGGAGCGGGTCTGAGCGGCGCAGTGGGCGGCGAATCTCGACCACGCCCCAGGTTGCGCTCGCTCTTTCTCGTTTGTCTCGTTAATGAGCAGCAAAAGCCCGGAGCCACCGAGGCTCCGGGCCATGCCTTGGCCGAGCGATGACTGAGACAGCCAGCGCTCGGCGGGAGATCAGGTCTTGCGCTCGAGGTCGGCGACCTCGTCGGCCTTCTCGTTCGCGCGCTGGTCGGCGCGGTGGAGCTCGTCCTTCTTCTCGCCCTTCTTCTCTTCGTTGCGGCCCTTGCGGCGCAGCGAGCTGTCGCCCGAAACATCGCCTGCAACCTGCTTGGCCTTACCGGTCACCTTGTCGGTGATACCCATCGGTCTTCCCTTCGTGGTTTCTTCGTTCAACCGCCGGATACCCGTACGGCGGGCAGCTCAAGCAAAACCGACGCGTTCCGGACAGCGCCAAATCCTCGATCCGGTGTCGCAGTCCTGGTATTTGCAGTCGCGCGTTCGGATTCCGATACCCCCGCCCGTCCCCCCGTGGGTAGCGTCATCGCCAAGCGGGGGCCATGGGCGACAATGCCCAAACCGCGGCTGGCGTCCGGTACCCCCTCGAAGCAGCCGGGCCGGGGGTAGAGGCGGCGCGATTTTTTGGGGCCCGTTCCAGGCTCACTTGTGCCACTGACCGGCGGTCGAGCAAGACACTCCGGCACATTCCGGTGGTGAATCGGGGTAGTTGGTTCTTACAGCCGTCGAAGGCACTCTCTCACTCTCTTCCTTCCAGCAACAGGGCGGCACCCGCTTCGAGGGGGATGAGAGGAAGGGGGCGGTTTGATGACCGACCTCAGTTTCGAGCTCGAGCCTCGCCTCAACGCCGGGCAGCAGGCGAGGCAGGTTCTCCGCGAACGCATCGGCGAGCAGCTCGTCGATGGAAAGATTGACGATCTGATGACGATCATGACGGAGCTAGTCAACAACGCGGTCATACATGGGTCGGGCAGGACGATCGACGTCCGGATCACGCTCGATGGCGATAGCAGCGTGGGGGGCCGGGTCGAGGATCAGGGGGATGGGCCTCAGGTCATCCGCGAGCTGCCCGAGCCGGTTCGCGACGGCGGCCTTGGCCTGCGGATCGTGGATGCGCTCGCCGACCGCTGGGGGTTCTATCCAGGCACTAACACCGTCTGGTTTGAGATCGGCGAAGCCGCCGGGCTGCGGGAGTAGGCGACCGGCTTCTGCTTTGCGCGAAAGCAGCGACGTCCTTGCGCTGGCCGCCGATCATCTGATCTATGGCGTGGTGATCCCGGAGCCGCGCCGACCACGCGAGGTTGGGTGACGCCATCTGGAGTTCTGGGAGCTACGCGAGCGGCCGGGTTGTCCGCTCGGCAACGTCGCCTTATGCGAAACCCTGGTCTTGTCTACGGCTCTGGTCGCGCAACCCGTGTCGCGCCCCCGTGCCCGCTAGTCGGTCGCGGTCGAGGTGTTTCGCCTGGCGCCAGCGTGACCCCTCAGGGTGGTTGAGCAGAGCCCAGCCTCATCCCCAAGGCCGGGCTCCGCTCTCATTAGGCCGGGGGAGGCTACGGCGACGGTCTCCCGGCGGTTGCGGTAACGGTGGGCTCAACCAGCGGCAGCGAGCGATCCAGGGCCGTTATCTCCATCATCTGGCGAACGCGGCCCGATCCACAGTCGATGTGAAGGCGATCCCCGTTGTTACGAGATTCCTTCGCGGCCGACACCAACACACGAAGCCCCATCGAGTCGATGAAGCTCACCTGTCCGAGGTCGAGGACGATCGATGGCGCCCCGCTGTGCATGGCGTGGAGCAGGACACTCTCCAACATCGGGGCGGTGGCGATATCGAGCTCGCCTTGGGTGCGGATCACGCAGGCCTGGCCAACGTGCTCGACGTCAACGTTGAGGACCGGTGGCACTGTGGGGCATTGGAGACCTCCTCGCGCGAGTTAGCGATTGAGGAAGTCAAGCGGCGCTGCTCAGTCCGCCGTCCGTGCAGAAGACCAGGCCCCGGAGCAAATGCCCTCCGTGGAATGAGAGTACCGGACGCGGGCTGCGGTTTGGGCATTGTCGCCCACAGTCCCACTTGGCAATGACCGCTAATTGGGGCGTTGACCGGTGTGGGCTTCCGCCGCGGCGAAGCTCTTGCGCCTCGATCCCACAATCGCAACAACAAGGTCGGTCGCGATCGTGGCAAGTGCCGGTTCAGCCCGAGGAAGGAGAAGGTCAAGTGCCCATGCCGTCATTCACCTGAACGGCGAGATCGGCGGCGTAGGCAACATCCGACCGCCCTGCTCGTAAGACTTTTGGCGTGCCGCAACCCATCCGAGAGGGCGGCAGGGAGGCCCTGAAGGTCGCGCGCGGGGCCACCCCAACGCACGAGCACCTGCGCGCACGCCTCGCCTTCCTCTTCGTTGCCACGGTCGTCCTGGACGCCGTTGCGAGCGTGCTGATCCTCCTATTCGAGCGGCGCGCGCCTGGAACGGAGATCACCACGCTGGGGGACTCGGTGTTCTGGACCAGCACCCAGCTCCTGACCGTCTCATCCCAGCTCCCCAACCCGGTCTCTACGCCGGCACGGGTTCTGGACGTTGTCATTCAGGCATACGCGATATCGGCCGTGGCGATACTGGCCGGCTCGTTTGGCGCCTTCTTCCACCGCCGCGGAATGGAGCGCGACCCCCCAAACGATCCGGCTGCGCCATGATGCGATCTTGAGGAGCTGCTCGGACGGGGCTGTAGGGCGCATGCCCTGGTCTCGGTCCGACGCGAGCTCACGCGCGACCATCTAGAAGCGATCCGAGCGGGTCGCGGAC
>DATAPE010000060.1:0-2478 GCA_036265345.1 Actinomycetota bacterium | reverse complement strand
TGCCCGACTCGACTTCTGCGACCTGTACGCATTCCCTAAGCCAGGGGACACGGACAGGTCGATCCTCATCATGGACGTGCATCCGTCCAAGGCTCTCCCGGAGGGAGCCACGACTGCAGAGCCATTCGCGCCGGAGGCGATTTACGACCTCAGGATCGACACCGACGGGGACCTGCTCGCGGACATCACCTATCGGTTCCGGTTCTCGCCGTCAGGGGACGGGGCGCAAACGGCAACCGTGCGCCGCGTGGAGGGCGTCGATGGCGCCGGCGAGGAGGACGGCGGGGAAGCGATCATCGAGGGTGCCCCCGTGTCGCAGGGCCCCGAAGCTTCGGTGTCGCAGGCAGGCGAGTACCGCTTCTTCGCTGGCTGGCGTAGTGACCCCTTCTTCTACGACGCAGGCGGTGCCCTGAACGAGTTCCAGTTCACGGGAGACGACTTCTTCGCCGACGCCGACATATGCAGCATGGTGCTCGAGCTTCCCAATGGCGAGTTGGGAGATGGGGAGGTAGGTCTCTGGCACCGAACCCTGATCGAGGCCGATGACGCGAACTGGATTCAGGTCGAGCGGGGGGCTCGAACCCAGGTTGTCCCCTTCCTCGTCCCGAACGAGGAGAAGGACGCGTACGTCGGCAGCGAGCCGGCAGACGACGCTCGCTTCGTCGGAGTGTTCGCCCACTCGCTGGAACACCTAGGCGGGTACTCGCCGGAGGAGGCCAAGCGGGTGGCGGGGACATTCCTGCCTGACATCATCCGATACGACCCCAAGCGTCCGGTTGCTTACCCGGACAACGGTCGCCTGCTCACCGACAATGTGGGCGATTTCAATACGGCCATCTTCACGAACGGGAAGGTGACCGAGGACGGGGTGGGCCCACACACCGACCTGCTCCCCGAGTTTCCATACCTCGGGCCGCCACACGAGATCAGGACGGAGCCGTAAAGAGACCGCTGCTGCACGCGAGGCCCGGCTTCGCGAGTGAGGATCACGCAGGCGGACGCGGCTGCGAGCTTCACCCAGGCCGAGTCGCAAGAAGAGCACGCCGAGTGGCGACTCCGGAGCGAGGATCGAGCCTGTGCCTCGGGCTAGGGGAGAACTGCGAAATGCCTAGCCCGCATGGTTAGCCGGCTCCGGACGTGTTAGTTGCGGTTGGTCCCCCACGTCCGAACGAGTTTTACCCCAAGTAGGGAACGGCACCCTAGCCCGCCGCCGCCCTTCCGCAAGATCCCGGGCCGTAAAAAACCCGGCCTTGCTGCCGGTGGCGGGCGAGCACGGTTCTAAGGGTTCCTAAGCGGGAAGCAGAGATTGTCGGCCCATATCCCCTCAATGGGAGGAGTGAGCTAATGGCGGTCTGTGAGGTGTGCGGAAACGATTACGACAAGGCGTTCGAGGTGCGGGCCGGAGGAGCAACACATGTCTTCGATAGCTTCGAATGCGCCATCCACTCTCTCGCGCCAACGTGCGCTCATTGCCAATGCCGGATCATCGGCCACGGCGTAGAGGCGGATGGCCGGATCTTCTGTTGCGCCCATTGCGCCGAACAGGAGGGCGTGCCTGAGCTGCGTGATCGTGTATGAGCTGCCGGCCTCACAGGCGGGCCGCTGCGGCCCATTCACCTTCCGAACAAGCATCTTCGCCGTGAGCCGGAACACATACGCGATCGAAGACCGCGGCCCGTACGACGAGGACGAGGTTCGGGGGAAGATCCGCGCCTACTGTGACGAACATGGCTTCCATGCGGCGCTCACTTTGAGGGAGATCGAGATGACAGAGGAGGGGACGACGGGACGGCGAGTCAACCCCAGTAAGTTCCTCGACCACTAGTCCCCCACATCGGGCCCAGTTTCTCGCGGTGTTCGCGTTCTGCTCGTCTCTCCCTGGCGCGTGCCCGCGAAGTCAACCGCCCCGGAGTTTCCTCAACGCCAAGCCAGAAGCGTCCAGGCAGCGTGGGATCGAGTCCGTTTCGCAGCAAGTCTGAAGCCGCGAGCCTGCCCGTTAGGCCCAATCTCTAGCCGGTGGTGCCGATCTCATGTCGACTCGCACTAAGAACCGTCTCGCCCACGCGGCAGCGATCGAAGCCAATCCTTCACGACACGACTGAATCGCCGGAGACTGGTCAGCTCCTGAGCCGCCCCAGTCCGTGCTCGCCATCCTCGCCGCAATCCCGGCGAATCGCCTAGCAGCCGCTGGGTTGGCCGAACTCCTCAGCCGCCCGCGATCCTGCGAGCGAATCGCCGAGGCGCTTGTACGCCGGTCGCGGGCGGCGCAGAACTCATACGTGCCGACTACCCCTCGACAACGGCCGCCGTTCCCCGCGAATGCTCCTACGCGCCGTCGTCGCTCGGCCGTTGGGCGGAACCCTAGCTACGTGGGTCAGTCCGTTCGAGGAGTTCTTCGGCTACGAGCTTCTCGACCACGACGAAGCGCTCGGTCTCCCAAACGGTCTTCTCGATTGAACCGTTTTCGTGACCCGCTCT
>DATAPE010000059.1:0-2065 GCA_036265345.1 Actinomycetota bacterium | reverse complement strand
CCGGCTCCCGTCGGATCATCGATGTGTGGCCGGCCATGTACTCCCCTGCCGACAATCCTTGGAGTACGCGGGCGGCGCCGGCGAAGAACCGGATGTGATCCACCGAGGGTGGCACCTCGTCGTCTCGGACCGACACCAGCGGCTTGCCGGTGTTCTCCGATTCGAGCTGAACGAACTCGTCGGTGCGCTCTTCGATGGCGTCGGCGATCTTCGCCAGCATCCGGGAGCGCTCGGCGGGCGTGGTCTCTCGCCACGACTCGAACGCGTTCCGGGCGACGGTGCAGGCGGCGTCTATGTCCTCCTGAGTAGAGACCGGAGCAACGGCGAACTCCTGGCCCGTGGCTGGATTGACGATCGATGCCGTCTTGCCCTGTGCTGCGTCCCGGTACTGCCCCCCGATGAAGTTCTGCAGTTTCCGTGCGGACAAAAGGACCTCCCTTGAGCGCGACCTTGGCTGCGATGCTAGCTTCTCTGCGATGCCTCGTGAACTGCCGGGTCCCATCCCCGGGCCGAACTCCACCGAGCTGGGGAAGCGACGCGACGAAGCGGTCCCCCGAGCGGTCTTCAACACCGCCCCCATCTTCATCGCCGACGGCGACGGCGCCGAGGTCACGGACGTCGACGGTAACCGGTTCATCGACCTCGCGGGCGGCCTGGGAGTGCTCAATGTGGGACGAGGCAACCCTCGAGTGGTCGCGGCGATCCACGAACAGGTCGAGAGGTTTCTGCACGAATGCTTCCACGTGTCCATGTACGAGGGTTATGTCGAATTAGCCGAGACCCTCAACCGCATAGTCCCCGGAGACCAGCCGCGCAAGACGATGCTCGCGAACTCGGGGGCCGAGGCAGTGGAGAACGCGGTGAAGATCTCCCGCTACGCGACCGGCCGGGATGCGGTGGGCGGGTTCAGCAACGCGTTCCACGGACGAACGTTGATGGCGATGAGCCTGACGGCCAAGGAGATGCCCTACAAGAAGGGATTCGGACCGTACGCTCCCGAAGTCTTCCGGCTGCCGTTCGCCTATTGCTACCGATGCCCTCTGGGGCTGACGCATCCCTCTTGCGGCATCGCGTGCGCGGACTATGCAGCCAATGTCATCGATTCCGAGATCGGGGCGTCCAACGTGGCCTGCCTCGTCATCGAGCCCCTTCAAGGAGAGGGCGGCTTCGTGGTTGCTCCGGACGACTACCTTCCGGCCTTGCGAGCCATCTGCTCGGAGCGGGACATCCTGTTCGTCGATGACGAGGTCCAGTCGGGGATGGGGCGCACCGGCCGGATGTTCGCCATCGAGCATTACGGTGTGATCCCTGACATCGTCACGACCGCGAAGTCCCTTGGCGCCGGCCTGCCCATCTCGGGAGTAACCGGTAACTCCGACGTGATGGACGCTCCGCACGTCGGCGGGCTGGGGGGCACTTTCGGTGGAAACCCGGTCGCCTGCGCCGCAGCTCTTGCCGTCATCGCCGAACTGACCGAGACCGATCTCCTCGAACGCGGGCGGCGCCAGGGCGAAGTCATCCGCCAACGACTGGATCCTCTGGTCGACGAGCTCGAGTTGGTCGGCGAAGTGCGGGGGCTGGGCCCCATGGTCGGGATCGAGCTCGTTACCGATAAGCAAACGAAGGAACCGGCCAAGGCTCAGGCTTCCGAAGTGGTGAGACGGTGTCACGAGAAAGGCGTTCTCATCTTGAAGGCGGGCACTTACGACAACGTGGTGCGGTTGTTAGCGCCTCTCGTGATCTCCGATTCCGACCTCAACGAGGGGTTGGATGTCCTGATTGAATCGATTAGATCCGCTGAATAAAGAGCGGTGCCCGGTTAGAGTCCTATAGATATATGAGCGACGTTCGCCTCGAATCTGTCTCCAAGGTCTTTAAGGAGACCGTCGCGGTCGACGACCTGTCACTGCATATCGAGCAGAACGAGTTCTTTTCTCTTCTGGGCCCGTCGGGGTGCGGCAAGACGACGACGCTGCGGATGATCGGGGGCTTCGAGGAACCTAGCCGGGGGACGATCTATCTCGGCGGCGAGGACGTCACCGAGCTGGCCCCCTACCGCCGCAAT
>DATAPE010000058.1:0-8014 GCA_036265345.1 Actinomycetota bacterium | reverse complement strand
GTCTTGGACTGGTAGATCAGGATGTGGAACGGGCAGTTCATGGGCTTCGTGTAGTAGTCGCTCTCATCTGCCTCCATGGGCGGGAACATGTTCTCGCGGAAGAATCCGAGGTGTCCGCTGGTCTCCCACAAGATGCTCTTTCCGATGTGGGGGGTGAACACGGGCTGGTAGCCGCGCTCGAGATGCATCCGGCGCGACAGATCCTCGAGGATCATGCGCATGATGGCCCCCTTCGGGTGCCACAGCGCCAGTCCCGGTCCTACCTCCTCGGGCCACGAATACAGCTCGAGCTCGCGGCCGAGCTTGCGATGGTCGCGACGCTCGGCCTCTTCGAGGCGGTTCAGGTATTCCTTCAGCGCGTCCTTGGACTCCCAGGCGGTGCCGTAGATCCTCTGAAGCAGCGGTTTGGTCTCGTCGCCGCGCCAGTACGCCCCTGAGGTTCGGAGCAGCTTGAAGGCCTTGATCCGGCCTGTACCCGGGAGATGGGGGCCGCGACACAGGTCGATGAACGTGACAGCAGCGGTCCCGTTCTCCTGTTTCGTGTTGCGATAAACCGAGAGCACGGGCCCTTTGCCGGCTTCGTGATCGAGATCTGCACCGCCTTCGGTGACTCCCTCGATGATCTCGAGTTTGTACGGCTGGTCGGCGAACAGCTCCATGGCTTGCTCGCGCGCAACCTCTTCGCGCTCGAAGCGCTGATTCTCCTTCACGATGCTCTGCATCTCGGCTTCGATCCGCTCCAGGTCTTCGGGCGTGAAGGGCTTGTCGACGTCGAAGTCGTAATAGAACCCGTTCTCGATGGGGGGGCCGATCGTGTACTTCGCCCCCGGGTAGAGCCTCAGCACCGCCTGAGCCAGAACGTGAGCCGTCGAGTGGCGGATGATCTCCCGCCCCAGATCATCGGTCTGCGTGACTATCTCCACTTCGGTTCCGGCTGGAGGCACCGAGCTGAGATCGAGCTGCTTGTCGTCGTAGCTCAGAGCCACCGCGCCCCCCGCAGAAGCCGACGAGGCAAGCCCAAATCCATCACTGCTGCCGTCGGCGACGATCCTTACGCTCATCCCCTAAGACTACTTGCCCACTGTTTCTGGAACCCGGCGAACCCGATCCCGGTGGTTTGCTGCAACGCGTGGTCGAGATGCCATCGCGGCATGCCGGTCACGACGCGTTGGCGCCCCAGCGCTCGGTAGAAGCGCACGAATCGATCGAGCCCCCACCGGTGGATGAAGTACCCGACCGCCGACTCCGCTTTCTGGTAGCTGAGGAAGATGTCGGTCGCCGAGCCGGTAGTGAACTGATAGTCGCGCGGCAGCTTCCTATCGAACCGCCCGGCGCTTACCACCGAGTTCAAGTAAGAAAGACTCGAGGGGTCGGCGTTGTAGCCGACGTACTCGGCGATCCCCTCCTCCACGAAGGTTGGGACCTGCGGCCCGGAGCTGCTCCGGGTGGCCACATGGGTGAGCTCGTGAGCGAGGATCGTGAGCACCGATCCCCGGCTGCGGTTCGCCAACGTGTGCCAGTTCAGGATGATGCGGTGTCCGATGAACCGCAGCCCGTGCTCGACGTCCTCGCTCGAGACGGCGAACGCGACGAACTTGTTCACGTCGAATGGCGCCTGAAGGATGCGGCGTAGCTCGGCGCTCGTGGTCGGTGCGGAAATCACGATCCGGTGCCGCCACGGCAGGTGCCAGAACCGGTCTACGCGCTGCAGCGCGGTCTCTGCCACACCCAGGACATCCCCGGGCAGTCGGGCACAACCGATCGGCGCCGAGCAGGGGTGCGAAAGCAGCATGAAATGGCGGCTGCGGCTGACGGTGACCGGACCGAAGTCCCACAACTGGCGAGCGGATCCGAGCCCGAGGTCGTTGAGATCCGAATCGGATGCGATGCGCCACCGGCCCCCTTGTAGAACGAAGGTATAGAAGAGGTCCTCTTCCACTGCACGACCATCGAAGCCCCGGATGCGGTAGCGCTCCTCGGTGACCGGGATGTCCACGCGCCGTGCCCCCGGATAGCGAGCGCGGTCGCTCCCACGGACCAGGTCTCCGTAGCGCTCCCAGACGGCCCGGAGCCGGTACGACTGAAGCGGCACTTGCGAGATCGATGTGAACAAGCGTGCCTGGTCGCGCACGAAAGCCTGTGATCCTGGAGCGACTGTCGCCATAAAGGCACGCTTGTCCCCCGCCAACACGGCCCTCGACCGCGCGTCCAGTAACCGCTCGATGCCTGCCCTGGCGCCGGCGCCGGTCTCCGATGCGTCAGCGAAGGGTAATGCGGCGGCTCCGATCAGGACGGACGTCAGCCAGCAGACGATACGCGCTCCGGATCGCGTCAGGCAGCAGACTCCATCTCGACCGAGTAGCGGCCGGCATTCGCCGCGGCATTGAGCTTGGCGCGATGGAGCAGGGCGCTCTGTCCCGCGTCCACGTTCCCCGCGTCACCCTTCCACGCGTTTAGCGCGGGCGCCTGCAGGGCTCGTCCGTAAGAGAAGCTGAGGACCCAGGGGGCCTTGCCACGGGCATTCATCTCGTTGAGGTGAGCGGTCGCCAGCTCGTCGGTCTGGCCCCCGGAGAGAAAGACGATCCCCGGCACCTCCGGGGGCACGGTCGCCTCCAAGCAGCGAAGGGTCTCCGACGCGACCTCCGCGACTGAAGCCTGATTCGCATCCTCGGTTCCCGAGACCACCATGTTCGTCTTGAGCAACATCCCATCCAGCTGCACCCGATGATCATGGAGTTGCTCAAAGACGCTTGTCAGGGTTCGCTGCGTCTCGTCATAGCAGCGTGCTATCGAATGGTCGCCGTCCATGAGGACCTCCGGCTCGACGATCGGAACGAGACCCGCCTCCTGCGCCAGGGCTGCGTAGCGCGCCAGAGCGTGAGCATTGGCGTCGATGCAGAACTGGCTGGGAGTGGCCTCGGCGATGGTGATCACGGCCCGCCACTTGGCGAAGCGAGCTCCCAGCTCCCTGTATTCCGCAAAGCGTTCGCGCAGCCCGTCGAGGCCCTCGGTGACCTTCTCGCCGGGGAAGAAAGCGAGGTCCTTGGCCCCCGTGTCCACCTTGATGCCGGGGATGATCCCTTCTTTCTCGAGCAGGGCCGGGAAGGGGGTTCCGTCGCTCGCCGACTGTCTGATCGTCTCGTCAAACAGGATCACGCCGCTGATGAACTCTTGCAGACCGGGGGTAGTTAGAAGCATGTCGCGATAGGCGCGGCGGTTCTCTTCGGTCGACTCGATGCCGATGCTCCCGAATCGTTTCCCGATCGTGGGAATGCTCTCGTCGGCGGCCAAGATGCCTTTGTTGTTAGCCACCAACTCTCTAGCCGTGGACTGCAGATCGTTAGCCGGCATGACTGGCCCTCCTGGTCGGATCGATCTTGATGGGTTCGTGCGTGCTTACATTGACTGTGGACGAAGCCTAGACCCATAGCAAAGGACGGCAGCCTCGGTGGACGGCAACGAGCCCAACCCGATCGAGTTGGTGAACCACTTTCTCAGGGGCCAGAACCTGGAACAGCTGGGCGACCTCGAGGCCGCGGTCCAGCACTACGAGATCGCAGTCGGCGCCGGCTTCGACGCTACCGGTCCCTACGACCGCCTCATAGCGCTCTACTCCCATCGCGCGCAGCATCACGACGTGGTCAGAGTTGCGGCGGCCGCTCTGTCCCATGTCCGCACCTACGAGGACAAACGCAACTGGTACCGGCGGATGGAAGCTGAGGCGAAAAAGGCGGCAGCGAAGGTGCCGCGGGCGATCCCCAAGCCGGAATGAAGCGGCCCGACGCGCTCGGATCGCTATTGCAGGAGCGGATCGGGCGGGGGGGACCGATGCCGTTCGCGGCCTTCATGCAGCTGGCCCTCTACCACCCCACGCTCGGGTATTACGCGCGGCCCGAGCCGAGGACCGGCTGGAAGGGGGACTTTGTCACCTCTCCGGAGCTGGACCCCGCCTTCGGCCGGCTGTGGGTGGCAGGGTTCGCGCAGATCTGGTCCGCTTGCGCGGCCCCCGGCCGCTTCCAGGTCGTCGAGATCGGTCCCGGAGAGGGAGGTTTCGCAGAAGCTGTCCTCGACGCTGCCGCGGGGGAGTTCGGGAAGGCCCTCGCCTACCGTCTGGTGGAGCGCAACCCCGAGCTGCAAGAACGGCAGCGAGAGCGCCTGGCTCGCTTCGACCGGATCGAATGGAGCGAGTCCCTTGTGGACGTTCCCCATGTGGACGCAGGCGTCGTCTTTGCGAACGAGGTCCTCGACAATCTCCCGGTCCACCTCGTCCAGAACCTCGACGGGCAGCTCCGGGAAGTCTGCGTCACCGTTGCCGGTGGGGCCCTCGCCTTGACCCTGCTGCCCCCTTCCAGCCCGCAACTGGAACGGTTCCTGGAACGAACCGGAACGATCTTGCCGGAGGGACACCGGATGGAGGTCACCCTTGCGGCCGAAAGCTTCGTCGCGCGCGCTGCTGCGTCCCTGTCCCGGGGAGCGCTGCTCCTGGTGGACTACGGAGACGAGGCCCAGGGGTTGGCGGAACGACCCCACGGCTCTTTGGTCTGCTACTCATCCGAGGGAGCCGACGACGATCCGCTGGCGCTGCCGGGGCAGAAAGACATCACTGCCCACGCCGATTGGACCGCGGTGAGGGAGGCGGGTCGCAGAACGGGGCTCGAGATGGTCGGGCCGCACCCGCAGCGGGAGGTGCTCAAGTCGCTCGGCATCAAGGAGGTCGATGCGGCATTGCAGAACGATCACCGCATCGCACTCGCCGGTCGCAAGGGCGCGCTTGCCGTCGCGTCCCTCTCCCGGCGCCAGGCGCTTCGGGCCCTCGTCGACGAAGCAGGTCTGGGCCGACTGGGGGTGATGGCCGGGCTCGCGAACATCGCCCGGCCCCCGTTCCTGACGTAGAGCCGACCCTGGGTCAAAAGGAAAGACCCGTCCTGCCGGACGGGTCTTTAACTGCGTGGGTCGACAGTTCTACTTGTCGAACACCTTCTGCTCGCCGTGCTGGCCCACTTCGATGCTGATCTTCTTGGGCTGCACTTCCTGCGCGTAGGGGATCGTCAGCTCGAGCACCCCATTGTTGTAGCGGGCCGTGATGCTCTCGAGATCCAGCCCCTTGCCCAGGTTCACCCGCTGGGTGAAGTCGCCGTAGAACGTTCCCCGCCGCACGAACCGGACCTTCTCCGCGTCGTACGGGAACCGGCGAGAGCCGTTGATGAGGAGGGTCGACTCCTGCACCGCGACCTCTACCTCGTCGGGGTTCACGTCCGGAAGGTCCATCCTGATGACGAGGCTGTTGTCGTTGTGGAATACGTCGGTCGGCACCTGCCACGCTCCCGCGGGCCAGGTCCCCTGGTCCGAGCCGACGAGGCTCCGCAAGAGCTCGTCGTAGTAGCCGGACCCACCGTCGATCATGCTGCCAAGGCGCATATCACACCTCCATACGTCGGTTTGGTTGACCCCCCATTCTTACCACATACATGATGGTTATGTCAACAGATAGCTTGAGTGCTCTCCACTCAACTATTAGTGCGGCGGTGACGCAATCTGTCCCTGGCGATGCGCTCCCAGTGATCGGCCACGCGCTCCCCTTTCCCGTTGCCCAGGCAGTGCGCCAGCTCGTGGGCGAGGATCGACCCCCAGTACTGGCGCAGGGTGGCCGGGGGACGGCCGGCCCGCCCCTGGGAGTAGTAGCGCCTCCAGCGGGTTAAGTCGGCGGCGATCGCGGCGGGATAGAACGCGATATCACAGAGACTTCCGAACCCGCCCGGCTTCGCCACCGCGCTGGGGTAGGCGTCCGCCAGATGGCGATCAGACGGGATGTCGCTTCGGCCCGGCCGCACCGAGACCCTGACCTCATAGAGGTGGTCGGCGAGGCGGCTCCACAGGCCCACCTCTTTGAGATCGTGCTCTGCCCGGCGCATCCTCGTCGCCGCGCCTCCCGTGGCCCGCACCACCACGACGACCCCCTTTGGACGCGTGATCGCCCGCTTCGACGAGGGCCGGGGCGATGACGAGCCCGTTGCGGCCGGGGGGCCGGAAGCCGGGTTGGTGCAGGCGGTGGCCAGCAGCAGGGCCGCTACTCCGGCCGCCACGCTCCTTGTCATCAGTACCCCGTGGCGGGATCCACCACGCCCTCCAGCGGCTCCCCGGCCGCGAAGTGCGCCACGTTCCTCCGCACCAGGCCGCGGAGCTCCGGCAGGGCCATCTCCCAGGTGTTCGCGACATGGGGAGTGATCAGGGCGTTGTCCAGAGACCACAGAGGGTGGCCGTCGGGGAGGGGCTCGGGATCGGTGACGTCCAGCGCCGCCCCCCCGATCTGTCCCGCTCGCAGCGCGTCGACGAGCGCGTCAGTGTCGACGATCCCGCCCCGGGCCACGTTGACCAGCCACGCCCGCGGCCCCATCCTCGCCAGCATCTCGCGACCGAACAGGCCCTTGGTCTCCGGCGTGAGCGGGGCGGTGATCACTACCCAATCGGCGCCGCCCAAGGTGCCGGCGAGCTCCCCGGCCGGAACTGTCGTGCGAGCCCCGCGGACCGCAGACCCCGACCGGTTGACGGCCACCACCTCCGGGCCGAGCGGGGCGAGCATCGCGATCAGAGCCCGGCCGATCCCCCCGGCCCCGAAGACGACCACGGTCGACCCGGCCAGCCGGCGCTCGAGACCCTCTTCCGATTCGGTCCACGAGCGCAGCCGCGCGTACATGGGGAGCCGGCGGGCGGCCGCCAGCATCAGCGCAAGCGCATGCTCGGCGGTGGCGGCAGCGTAGATCCCCTTGGCACAGGTCCACGTGCGGTCGGCGCCGATGACACCGGCGGCTACAAAGCGTTCTATCCCGGCGAAGGGAAGCTGCACCCAGCGGGCGGGGGACACTTCCAGGAGGCGGCGCAGGCCCTCGGGGTCGGCTGCGTCGGTCCAGACGAGGCCGTCCGCGTCCGAGGGATCCGACCTCCGCCCGCCTCCCATCTCGAGGGCACGCACGACCCCCTCATCCGCGGAGGGGGCCACGGCGATCGCCGGTTGTACGGAGGCGCTCAGAGGAGTGGCTCGGAGGCCGGCTCCAGGGAAGACCCTCCGCAGGTCGGGCATACCAAGGGGTCCACGGGATCGGTGGGGAAAGTGTCGCCACACTGGACGCAGCGCCAGACCGCCAGTGTTACGTTGAGCTTGGGTTGCTTATCGGTCACCGTTACAGGCTAACCCTCGTCGATCGGCTACCAGCCAGCCGCAAAAGGAGCGTCACTATCACTTCAGTGTCAGAGGTCCTCGGACCTATCCTTTACAGCTTCCTGGGCGATGACCTGCCGGTCCGCTTCCGCTTCTGGGACGGGAGCGAGCTCCCTGCGCGACCGGGAGTCGCGACCGAGGTGACTCTGCGCAGCCCCCTGGCGCTTCGGCGCCTCATCTACTCCCCCAACGAGCTGGGCCTGGGGCGCGCCTATGTCGCCGGAGATGCGGACATAGAGGGGGATGTCTTCGATGTCCTCGCGCTCCGCGACCGGCTGGCGTCCCGCACCGAGTACGCCTCTTTGAATCTCGGCCGCGACCGCTGGCTGAAGCTTCTGAAGGCGGGCCGCGAGTTGGGCGCCCTGGGCCGGCCCCTCCCGCCCCCGCCCGAGGAAGCCCGCCTGACCGGCCGCAAGCATTCCAAGTCCCGAGACGCAGCAGCCATCGCGCATCATTACGACGTCTCCAACGACTTCTATCGTCTGTTGCTCGGCGAGACCATGACTTATTCGTGCGCCTACTTTCCCTCCCCGCAGGCCACCCTCGACCAGGCGCAAACCGCCAAGTACGACCTGATCTGCCGCAAGCTCGGTCTCCGGCCCGGCATGAGATTTCTCGACGTTGGATGCGGGTGGGGCGGCATGGTGATGCACGCCGCGGAGCATTACGGCGTGCAGGCAGTCGGCGTGACGATCTCCCGGCAGCAAGCGGACCTAGCGGCCAAGAGGGTGGCGGAAGCCGGCCTGGCCGACCGCGCCGAGATCCGCTTGCAGGACTACAGGGACCTCGGAAAGGAGC
>DATAPE010000057.1:0-3411 GCA_036265345.1 Actinomycetota bacterium | reverse complement strand
CGGCGTCCAGGTTGATGTCTCCGGAGGCAACCGCTTCCGATAGCCGGAGCAGCGTCGCGGACCGGCTCGGAGAGATGCCGAGGCCCCCGAGGTCGGCATCCGCCAGCGTCGCTGCGTCCGGCCACACGCGCTCGAGCCCGGCATCTGGTTGCGACAACTTCGTGCCGAACTCCGCGGCCATCCGGGACGCCAGCGTTCGAGCGGCACCGATCGAGACCTGTTGACCCAGGATCGTCCGGCACGCCAGCTCGAAGCCGTCGACGCACCCGGGGACGCGCCGCCCCCGGGTGGCTCGCACCAACTTTCGGAGCGAGCGATCCATCTCGAGGCTGGCATCGATGGCTTCGGGATCGGCATCGAGATCGAGCAGGGCGCGACAGCGGCCCACCGCCGCCGACAGGTCCCGGATGTCTTCCAGGTTCAGCACCGCTGCCACGTGGTCCGATCGCAGCGTTAGCGCCACGATGCCGCTGCCGCGGGGAAGGTTCAGCGTTCTGCGGTACGTGTCTCCATCGAAGACCTCGACCCCCGGTACCGCGCGCCGCTGCAGGAAGGCGAAGATCCCCCCGCCGTCGAAAGGTTCCCGCCGGGCGAGCCGCAGCTCGAGTCGCCCATTCTGTGGCTTCGCTCGCGATGCTGCCTTGGTGCGGAGATCGGTAGGCGTCGTAGCGAAGACGTCTCGGACCGTGTCGTTGAACTGCCGGATGCTCCCGAACCCCGTTGCGAACGCGATCTCGGCGAAGCTCAGGTTGCTCGTCTCCACCAAGATGCGAGCGGCCTGGGCGCGGTGAGCGCGAGCGATCGCTTGCGGACCTGCTCCCAGCTCCTCGGTGATCTGCCGGTTCAGGTGACGTTCGCTGAAGTGCAAGCGTGCCGCAAGTCCGCCAACCCCCTCGCGTTCAACTACCCCGTCTGCGATCAGGCGCATCGCACGAGCGACCAGGTCTCCCCGCACGTTCCACTCCGGAGAGCCGGGGCTGGCGTCGGGACGGCACCGCTTGCAGGCCCGAAATCCCGCCGCCTGGGCCGCGGCCGCAGTGGCGAAGAACTTGACGTTGCTCCGCTTCGGCGTGAGGGCAGGACAGCTCGGACGGCAGTAGATGTGGGTCGACGTCACGCCGGTGATGAACCACCCGTCGAAGCGGGCATCTCGTGACGAGACGGCGCGGTAGCAGCGCTCGAAGTCTTCGATCATGGGGCCATGGTGACAGCCGGGCGCGCACCAGGCTAGCGGTTATCGGACATCAGCCTGGTGCTTCTCTGGACTAGATCAGGACACCCGGCGACCACGCCTGCTGCAGAGGCTCCTCCGCGGGGACCACCCCTCCCCGCCGCTTCCTCTGCCGGCCTCAGTGCAAGGAGTGGAACACGAGGCCCGTTATCGCTTTGGGCCAGAAGTAGCTCGCTTTCTGGGGCATCCTCTCGCCCGACGCCGCGACATCCACGATCTCCCGCGGTTCCACCGCCTTGAGGAGCACGCCGGCGGTCCACCCCTGCTGCTGGACGAGCGCCTGCACCTCGCTTGCATCGCGCGAGAACACGAGCTCGTCGATGCCTTCGGGAAAGAGCTCCGGCAGCACGATCTCGTGGAGCACTACGACGGACAGGTTGCGCCACGCTGCCGCGTGACCGGCGAGTTGCTTCTGGACATCAGCGTCAGACAGCTCGATCAGCAGAGCTTCATCGGCCAGGACGATGGCGAAGACGTGGTCTGCCGCCGCGCCCGCCACCGACCTGGTAGCGTCCTCAACAGATAGGGACCGCGCGCCGAAGCGGCCGCGCGCCGCGCGCTCGAGATCGCCGGCGCGGCCGCGTACGACGCGGTTGTAAGGCAGCACGACTATCTCTTCGTGGTCGGCATCTACACAGAAGCACATGATGGTTCCCGCACCCCGAAGGTCAGGTCTCTCCTGCTGGAACGCCAGCGCCGTCTCGTAGCGGTGATGACCGTCGGCGATCACCAGCGGGCCCTCGCGCAGAGCGTCTCCGAGCATCGCGACCTCCGCCGGAGCGTCGATGACCCAGCATCGATGGAGGATCTCCTCGCTACCCACGAAACGAGCCGCGGGAGACCGGTGCTCCAGCGCGTCGAGGTACGGAGCCAAACCCGCGCCACCGCGATAGATCGCATAGATCGGCGAGAAGTTGACGGGAGCTGCGCGCATCAGCGCGAGCCGGTCCTCCTTCGGCCCCGGCATCGTGCGCTCGTGGGGGAGCACACCCGAGTCCGTCCCGAAAGGTTCGAGTTGCAGCGCCCCGATCACGCCGGCGACACGGCGCCGCACGCCATCGGGAGCCGTGAAGTCCTGCCGGTACACGTACAGGGACTCCACGGGATCGGCGTGGAGGATGCCTTCTTCCATCCAGCGCGAGAAGATCTCGCCTACCTCCTGGTATCCACCTCCGGTGTCATCCTTCTGGGGCAGCTCGAGATGGATCGCGTTGTGAGGGTCGAGACGATGGAGTCGTTCTTGCTCGGCTTGGGATATGACGTCGAATGGCGGGCACACGAGATCTGCAAGACGTGACGCAGAGGAGTACCGGATGCCCTTGAAGGGCGTGAGATCGGGCATGGGTCAGGGATGATAAGCGCAGACATATCGAGCTTGGTGTGCGATATGGACGGTGTCCTCTATCGCGGCTCGGACCCGATCCCGGGGGCCCCCGAAGCAGTAAGGCGGCTCCGGGACAACGGCGTCAGGGTCCTCTTTTGCACTAACAACTCCAGTCAAACCGTGGAGCAGTACATCGACAGGCTGGCCTCCATGGGGATCGAATCGTCCAGGGACGACATCCTGACCTCGGCTGTCGTGACAACCGAGGTGTTGAAGGAGCGCGGGCTCACGGGCAAGCAAGCCTTCATCGTTGGAGGACCCGGGATGCGCGCCGTTGCCCGCGACACCCAGCTGGAGATCGCAACCACCGGAGCCGGTGTGGGCGTGGTGCTCGTGGGCTGGGATAAGGACTTCGATTACGTGGCGATGCAGCACGCGGCGGACGCGGTGCGAGGTGGCGCGGTATTCATCGCAAGCAATGCCGACGCCACCTTCCCGGCCCCCGAAGGACCGCTTCCGGGGGCGGGGGCCATTCTGGCGTCGATAGAAGTCGCCGCCGGAAGACGGGCAGAGGTCGTCGGCAAACCTCACCGGCCCATGACCGACGCCATCCTCAAGCGCCTGGGCACCAACGGCCGGATCGGCGCGGTGGGCGATCGGCCGGATACCGACCTGGCCGGTGCCTTCGAGATGGGCTGGATGACCATCTTGGTGCTCTCCGGGGTAACTTCCCGGGAGCAAGCAGCGTCTCTGGAGCCTCAACCAGATCTGATCGTGGACTCGATAGCGGATCTGGGCTAGCGCCACCTCGGTGGGCTGAGGGAAGGCTGCGGACGACCCCCCAAGAGGTAGATCG
>DATAPE010000056.1:0-6180 GCA_036265345.1 Actinomycetota bacterium | reverse complement strand
AGCACACCCACCCGGGTGTCCATTCACGCCACGGTGCCGGTTTGCGAGCTATCGCCATCGCGATCATCGCCCTCTGACGAAGTCCACCGGACAACTCATGGGGAAACTGGGCTGCCCGCCGGGTCGGTTCGGGCACACCGGCAGACTCGAGTAGCTCTATAGCCTCGTCCCCGGAACCCGCGGCTTCCGCTATCTGCCGGCCGACTTTCATCGTCGGGTTCAGAGATGACATCGGGTCCTGAAAGACGGCCCCCGCGTACTTCCGGCGGGCGAGCCGACGCTGTTCCTTCGACGCAGCCACCATCTCCTCGTCACGCAGCCACGCCTGACCAGAGATCTCGGCCTCATCGGGAAGCAGGCCCAGCAGAGCCAGACCCAGAACGCTCTTGCCCGACCCGGACTCCCCCACCAACCCCAAGATCTCCCCGGGCTCGATCGTCAACGTGACCCCCCGCAACGACTGCACCCCGCCGGGGAAAGAGATACGGAGATCCTCCAGGCGGGCGGCCGCAGGGCCGTCCTCGGCGCGGGGGGCTTGCTCCTCCACCCCTAACGTCCCGTTGAGCAAGAAGGTCCCCGTCCGCCGACCATGAAGTTCGTCGTCTGTGGGTGGCAGGCTACACCTTTTCGTGGTCTAGAGCCCTGAAAACAACGAAATCTTGTGTATCTGCAGGTTATCGGATAGATTTCAGAAGATAGAAGAGTGGCCGGGCGCCTCCTGAAAGGATCCATGTGACTCCGCAAGCGGTGGCAACCACCCCTGTCTCCCTCCTGGCAGCAGACGCCTGCTTATCGATCCGGGAGGGCCACCTCTTTATGGAGGACTGCGACACCGTCGAGGTCGCGGCCAGGTTCGGCAGCCCCCTAAACGTGGTGTCCGAGGCGCAACTGCGCACCAACGCCCGGCGTTACCAGGCCGCATACGAAGCCAGATGGCCCGACGGACCGGTGAACATCCTGCCCTCTATCAAAGCGAACTATTCCGTCGCCTTGAGGCGGATCCTGTCCCAGGAAGGCATGGGTTGCGACACCTTCGGCGCCTCGGAGCTCCACGCCGCGATCATCGGCGGAGTCAAGCCGGAACTCATCTCTGTGAACGGATCCATAAAGGATCCTGAGTTGATCGAGCTTGCCGTGAGGGCCGGCGCCCGCATCACCCTCGACAGCGCCCGGGAGCTCGACCTCGTCACCGATGCCGTGCAGCGAACGGGCACTGAAGCGCGTATCCGTTTTCGAGTGCGGCCCGCCTATTCGGAGCTGCAGCAACCAACAGAGTTCGCCGAAGAGGATGTCCCGATCTTCCTTGCCGCCAACGCCTACAAGCCGGGCATCCCTACTGAAGATCTGCTTGCACTCGGCCCCCGTGCGTTCGCGGCCGACGGCGTGGAGGTGACGGGAATCATGGTTCACCTCGGTCGCCATCACAGGGATCTGGCGGTGTGGCGGGCGATGATCGCGAGTTATGCCGACGTGTTGGAGATCCTCGTGCATGCGTGGAACGGCTGGGAGCCTCAGGAGATCGATGTCGGTGGGGGTTTTCCGACGCGCCGAGATCCCTTCGGTCGCGGCATGTCACGAAACCATGATCGCCCAGCGGACGACTATGCGCCTTCAATCGAAGAGTATGCAGAGTGCATCACCGGCGCCTTGCACTCGGAGCTGACCGACCGGGGGATCGATCCAACCGGCAAGACCTTGGAAGTGGAGCCGGGGCGCAGCATGTACTCGGACGCAGGGATCCATCTCGCGACCGTCAGAAACATCAAGCGGCAGTCGCGTCCGGTGGCACAGCGCTGGATCGAGGTTGACACTTCCGAAGCTTTTCTTCCCGACGTCATCGTGGAGCACACGCGCTTTAGCCATGTCATCGCCAACAAGGCAGATGCTGCTGCAACGGAAGCAGCGGACATCGTGGGCAAGAGTTGCGGATTCGACCTTCTGTCCGAGTCGGCCGGGGTCCCTGAAGTGGACGTCGGCGACGTGATCGCGTTCCTGGACACCGGTGCCTATCAAGACGCTGTGTCTAACAACTTCAACGCGATGCCCCGGCCCGCGACCGTGCTCGTCAACGGATCCCACGCCGAGATCATCAAGCGTGCCGAGACGGTGGCCGACGTTTTCTCAAGGGATGAGGTCCCGCAACGTCTCGCCGACGTCATCCGGGTGTGATGCCGACACTCGACCACGTTTCGATCGCTACGAAAGATCTGGATCGATCTTTGGAGTTCTACACGGGACTCCTCGGGCTTCCCCTGATGAACCGGGGAGAGATCGACGATTCCCTGATCTCGGACATGAGCGGCCAGAGCGACATCAAGGTGTTGTTCGCGGACATCGACCTCGGCGGCGGACAGGTGTTGGAGGTGCTGCAGTCCGAAGGGGCCGACTCGCACGGCGACCGTCCCAGCGGTCACTTTGCACTTGCGGTTGACGATATCGAGAAGGTATTCGGCCGGCTTATCGAGGCCGGCGTCACCGCGCAGGGCAAGATCACCGATATCGATGAGCCCGGTCACTGGTTCGGTGCCAGGGCTGCGTATGTGTTGGACCCCGACGGGGTCACCGTCGAGCTCATTCAGCATCGGACCGATCCCGCACGCGAGCGCTGATGAAGCTGGCGGGCAAGGTGGCGCTGGTTACGGGAGCCGGAAGAGGGTTGGGCCGCGCGTACGCACTGCGCCTCGCCGCCCTCGGTGCGGACGTCGTCGTGAATGACATCGATCTGAACTCCGCAACCGTCTATGGCGAGCAACTGACGGCCTCGAGCGTCACCGAGGAGGTGCTGGCGCTTGGCAGGCGCTCGATCGGGATACAAGCCGATGTCAACAACAAGTCACAGGTCGACGCGATGGTTGAACAGACGATCGACGAGTGGGGCCGGCTCGACATCCTTGTCTGCAACGCCGGTGGGGTGAAGGGGGTCCTGGAAGGAAGCTTCGCAAGTAACGTTTCGGAGGAAGAGTTTGATGCCACGCTCGGGATGAACCTGCGGGGGACGGTGTTCTGCTGCCAGGCCGCAATCCCTCACATGCGCTCGAACGGCGGGGGCAAGATCGTCAATGTGTCTTCCGAGTACGCGCTCCGCTCGTCGCGCGGCGGAAAGCTCGCCGCCTATGGAACCGCAAAAGCCGCGATCATCGGATACACGATGTATCTGGCCGAAGAAGTCGGTCAGTACGGGATCAACGTGAACGCGATCGCTCCCGGATACATCCAGACGGCGATGGCGATCGCGGAGCTGGGCGAAGCCGAGGGTTATGCAGAGGCAGCCGGCGGGGTGGCGTTGCGCCGGTGGGGCACCACCGAGGATTGCGCCAAAGTCATCGAGTTTCTGTGTACCGATCTGTCCGATTACGTCACCGGGCAAGTCATCGTCATCGACGGAGGGCTGTCCTTACTCGATCCCCTGGGCTAGAACACGGGGGCTCACCTGTTTGGAAGTTGTCCGAGTAACAGATCTCCGGTTAGGTTGCCGGACATCTAGAGAGAACACGCCAGAAAGCGAGGTCGCATGATCGGGTTCATCGTCTTCGGGCTCTTTGTGGGAGCCATGGCCCGCCTCATCAAGCCGGGCCGCCAGAATCTCAGCGTGCTGATGACCCTTGCTCTCGGTCTCGTCGGCTCGATCATCGGCGGGCTCATAGCGAACGCCTTGGGCACGGGGAGCATCTTCGAGCTGAACTTCCTCGGATCCGTCGTGGCCATCATCGCTGCGGTTCTGCTCATCGGAGTTGCCGAGGGCATTTCGGGCCGCACCTAACCCCCCGGAAATAGCAGCTATATATAAGGAGAGAGATTCGGGTATCCGGCGCCTTCCGCCGGACCTGCGGCATCCTTGACGCGTGTTCTCGTCGCTTGCCCTCCCCTTCCTGATCGTCATCTTCTGCGCGGCCGCGGGGGCCGTGTGGGTCGCGGGGATCCACCTCTCGAATACCAGCGACGTGCTGAGTCATCGACTGCACCTCGGCGAGGCACTCGGAGGCCTGCTCCTTCTCGCCTTCACGACCAACTTGCCCGAGGTCGCGATCGTCGTAAGCGCCGCTATCGCCAAGCAGCTCGGGATCGCGATCGGCAACATCCTCGGGGGCATCGCTATCCAGACCGTCGTCCTCGTCGCGCTCGACGTGTTCGGCCTGAAGAAGCGGGCATCTCTTACCTACATGGCGGCCACCCTGAGCCTGGTGCTCGAGGCCACTCTGGTGATCGCGGTGTTGATCGTCGCGATCATGGGCAGCGCGCTCCCCCACTCGACCGTCTTCCTGCGCCTCGATCCCGGCGCGCTCTTGATCTTCTTTCTATGGCTCGGAGGGATCTACCTCCTCGCCAAGGCGCGCAGCGGTCTCCCGTGGCACGAGTCGGGCGAGGCCCCCGACAACCAGGAGATGCCAGGCGGCATGTCGAAGAAGATGAAATCCGACGCCGCCGCGGAGAAGGGCATCTCGCTGGCGCGCACGGTCACGGTGTTCTCAGTGGCATCCGTTATCACGTTGATCGGCGGCGTCGTGCTCGAGCAGAGCGGCGAGGCGATCGCCGTTCACATCGGCATCACCGGCGTACTGTTCGGCGCCACCGTCCTGGCCGCAGCGACGTCGCTGCCCGAGGTCTCGACCGGGCTCACGTCGGTCCGGATGGAGGACTACCAACTGGCGATGAGCGACATCTTTGGGGGCAACGCGTTCTTGCCGACGCTGTTTCTGATCGCGGGCCTTCTCTCCGGACAAGCCGTTCTGCCTCAGATCAACCCGACCGACCTCTATCTCACCGGGCTCGGCATCCTGCTAACCACCGTGTACGTCTACGGTTTGATCTTTCGCCCTCGAAGATTGGTCGGCAGGATGGGGATCGACTCGGTCGCCGTTCTCGTTCTTTACGTAGTGGGCCTGGTCGGCCTGTTCGCGGTCGCGAAAGGAGCGTGACGCCCAGCTCGGATCGGGTTGTGTGGATGAGCGCCGCGAGGGCGCGGCAGATGTCCTTGAACTCGTAGGAGGGGTACGTTCCCAAGCCGTGAGCATCGACAAACGCGCGGTCAGCAGAGCCCTCGCCAAGTACGGCGCCAATCCCATCGTGGGGCGGATGGCCGGGTACGTGCCGTGGTGGTCGTTACTCGAGACGATCGGTCGCAAGTCCGGGCTCCCCCGCCGCAACCCCGTTGGCAACGGCCTTCAGGGAGACACCTTCTGGATCGTGTCCGAGCATGGTCGCCGCGCCGGCTACGTGCGCAACATCGAGGCGAACCCCCGCGTCCGGATCCGCGTCAACGGGCGCTGGCGCACGGGGACCGCTCATCCCTTGCCCGACGACGACCCCAGAGAGCGGCAGCGTCAGCTGTCGCGGTTCAACTCCGGGCTCGTGCGGGTGATGGGCACCGAGCTCCTTACCGTCCGGGTCGACCTCGACGACTGAGGCCCCGGGGCTCGAGCAACCACCCGAGCACCCGGCCCCCACAGCCAGCAGAGTCCGGCGGTGCAAGACTGATCGAAGCGATGGCATCCAACGATCCGCTCGCGCTCGCTTGGGAGGGGTGACGTAGTGACAACGCGCCCGAACTCCATCTCCCTCGATCCCCACCTGCAGAGGACGGCTGCGGTCGATCTCTTCAACTACACGTGGACCTTGCTCGAGAAACCAGATCGCAGTGCCCGGGACAATGACCGGATGATCGACGCCGCCCACGCGTCGCGTTTCTTGTGGGAGGACATCGGTGAGCCTGTGAATCACGCTCGCGGTGAGTGGCAGATCTCACGCGTTTACGCCGTGGTCGAGCGCTCCGAGCCGTCCCTTTATCACGCCCAAAGATGCCTGGAGATCTGCGAGGAGCATGACATCGGCGACTTCGACCTCGCCTACGCGTACGAGGCCCTGGCCCGTGCCCACACCGTTGCCGGTGACGGCGACGCGGCCGCGCGCTATCTAGAACGGGCACGGGAGGCAGGAGAAAACATCGCCGACAAGGAAGATCGCGAGCACTTCATGGACGACGTGGACGAGCTGGACTGAAGTGCTGCTCAGGCTAACGATGGCGGCGGTTTTGACTGCCCTGGGAGTGGCGGGGCCACCTTCCTATATCTCTGTCACGCACGATGGCCCCGGCAACCCGTTCCGTCCCGCGGCCCGGTCGCTCGTGGCTTGGTCCCCCGAGGGCATACCCGGAGATGTCGAGCGCGCGCTCGACAAGATGAA
>DATAPE010000055.1:0-5772 GCA_036265345.1 Actinomycetota bacterium | reverse complement strand
CAAGCCAAGTTCTTCCGACACCTTCGGGCAAACACATAGTCGAATAGCTGGGCGCCCCGGCAGTGGCCGGGGCGCCCCTCACATGGCCACGAGCTCAGTCAACCTGGGCAGGTCAGTGGAAGTTCCAGACCCAATTCTGGGACGGGCCGGAGGCGCTTCCCGCGAGCTTGGTTGCGCCGAACGGGAAGCTCGTCGGTGGAATGCTGAGGAAGATCGGGTTGACCGGACCCGGGAGGCTGCCGGTGGTTGAGCCGCACTTCACGCGGATCGTGTAGAAGGAACCGTCGACATCGGCGGAGCCCGTATAGCGCCGCTGGAGGTAATCGATGACGAGATCGTCCGAGGGTGAGGCGCCGCCCGGGCCGAACGGTTGGGTGTCGCCGCCCGAGTAGGTGCAGCCACCACCGCTGCCGGAGTCCGTGTAGGTGACCGGTCCGGCGAAGTCGTAGAAGAACAGCCCGTGGTCGATGTCCAGCGGCTCGTCGAAGACGAGCTTCGCGTTGGTCGACGCACAGCAGGGCGCCCAGCAGCGCGGTTCCGGCCGTTTCGCTGATCCGCAGGACGTCCATGCGCGCCTTCATCTCATCTCCCTCGCTTCGCTTCCACCTGGTCGATGCGAAGTCTCAGCAGGGCCCTGAAAACTCACTGACCCCATCTGTGGCGTGCATCGACTCAAGCTTGAACCGGAGCGCTTATCAAGCACTTATCGCGGTCCCGTTGGCACCGGTTTGCGCACGATCCACGTACTCCCGGCCGACAGCGGTCGCCAGATCTTGCTTTCGATTCGGCCGAGCTAGAGGATCTCTCGGGCCTCGAACGCCTGGCGGCATACTTGCGCGGCGCGCGACCCGTAGAGTCGCTGCGCTGTCCCTACCGTTGCTTGCGCTGCCGCCGCGAACGAGGTATCGGGGGCGAACTGGAATTGCGCCTCGAGGATGATCGTGTTGGCCCTGTCGCGCCCCAACCCCTGGTTGATGTCGTACAGGGCCCTCGACCAGATCTCGCCGTTGGCGTGGACATCCCCCTTGGGATCGTTGTCCGCCATAGTCTTGTTTGTGTCAACGCGGCGCAGGCAATGGGGCTCGGTCGACGTGTATGAGACCGAGTCCCAATCGGCGATGCACGCCAGTGGGGTGATCGCGGTATCGGGGCTATCAGCCTGGGACATGGTGAACGCCCAGTAGTCGCCGAACCCCTCCCCGATCGAGCCGGCTGGGTTCTTGGCCCCGAACCCGGGCACCTGGTCGTCTTGGATGGCGTGGCCGTACTCGTGCCACGTTACCTCGGCATCCTCGGCGTCATCCACCCCTCCGGACCCTAGTGAGATCGTGTCCTGGCTGGGGATGTAGAAGGAGTTGTCCCCGTGGTACTTGTCAGTGATCAAGTCCTGCGACTCGTTGTCCACGTTGGTGAACCCCAAGCTCTGGATGTAGGTCTGGGTCTGGGTGGCGTCGTAGTACGCCATCACCTGCTCGAACCGATCGTCGGTGCGACCGAACGAGAACGTGAGCGAGGGTGAGAACGCGGCCCGGTTCTCCTTCAGCGCGATGTTGGCGAAGTCGCCGATCAGGAAA
This sequence comes from Actinomycetota bacterium, assembly GCA_036265345.1. Taxonomy (GTDB): domain Bacteria; phylum Actinomycetota; class CADDZG01; order CADDZG01; family WHSQ01; genus DATAPE01. The sequence continues at coordinate 4,198 of DATAPE010000055.1, read as the reverse complement.
CCGGAACCGTCGAGCTGCGCCAGGGACACGTTTTGGTACGCGGGCTGTAACGCGGCGTAGTCGGCATCGTTCTGGTCCGTCAGCGACTCGTCCTGCAGCGTGACCACGGGGTTCGGATCGAACACCCGCCCCGATCCCGTGGCCTCCTTGATCAGGTTCTCCACCTCGAGGACCCTGCCCGAGCGGGCACCCACAAGGACGCGTCGGTCCGAGGAGGGTGAGGTCACGGGGACCTCCCAAACCAGGCGTGCCGGGTCCCCGGGGAGCACCGCCAGATCGGCCCGGCCGGCGTGACCTTTCGCGCGCGTGGTGGCCACCGTTGCGGCCCGGGACCGGGGAACCGAGGGCACGGTCGAAGTCGGCGCCGCTACCTGGCGGCGCCCGTCCTGAACCAGGAATTCCCGGCCCTTCCGGTCGACGTGTCTTGCGTAGTAGCCCCCAAGGACCGGAAGACCCCGGTAGGTCTGCTGGTACCAATAGTGCGTGCCGAGCAGCGATTCGCGAACGCGGATCAGCTTGAGATCAGGGGTCGATGCTCCGGCTGGCGTAGTCCCGAGCAGCGCAGCGACGAGCAGCCCAACGCTACCGAGCCAAAGAACCCTCCGAGCCCAATACATGAAGCCCCTCCCGGGTCGACCGAACGAGGCGCGATCGTAACAAAGGGGGCGCAGTCCACGGTCAGGCGAAATTCGCGCTAAAGGTCCGTAGACGTGCGGACCAAGAGGAGCTCCGGACTAGCCGTCCGACAAGAGCCAGCGCTCGAGCTGCTTGCGGTCGATGCTGTCCTGTGCAGCAAGCACGGAAACGGCGCATCAAAAGCGCAACCGCCTGGCACGTTCTGATTGCAGGCATGACCCAGAAGCGCTTCCGATAGAGCTTCCTGTCAGGTCGGAACACGCAAGAATGGCCCGCGAGGGGGTTACGGAGTTCCCGGGACCAGCTCGACGAGTCGCCCTGCTCTCTCAGGTTTCTGCTTTTAGCTGCTCCTCGCCCATCTCGACCGTCGCTGTAAGGCCCCTATCCGGATGATGCTCGAGGACGAAGACCTCCGCCGCGACATTCGCCACGGGGTCGATATCGCTGAGCAGTGTCACCACCTTCCGATCGACGATCCGCTCGACGGCCTCGATCATCTTCTCGCGCATCGCATCGTGATACTTGCGGCGCATTGCCTTCACCGGCTCCACCTCGCCCGCGGCGACGAGGGTCAACTCTGCTGTGGTGAGCGCGTTCTCCAGGACCACCGCGACGAGATTGGCGTTGAGGGTCGTGCGGGCCTTGGTGGGGCCGCGACCCGCATAGCGACTGAAAAGGCGCACGATGGCTCCGGAGACCTCTCCCGCCTGGCGCCCGAGATCGGAGCGCTCCGGCGTGTCAGCTCGCGTCGGTCGCGCTTGGTCGCCGGACACGTTTAAGTCTCCTCGGGCTCCTTGATCTCGGCCTCCTCGAACGACTCCATGTCGGTGCGCGGGGGCCCGAGCAGGAAGACCTCAACCGAGACCCTGTCGGAAATGTTCGTCTCGCTGAGGAAGCTCGCCACGGTCTCGCCCGTGGCCTGCTCGACGATGCTTATGAACTGATCCGCATTGATCTGCTGAAAGCGACGACGCATGTTCTGGATCTCAGGTCCGGCCCCGTGCTGGATCATCACCTTCTCGGCAGGTGTGAACGGCTCGGGCAGGACGACCATGACCGCGTGGCCGGGGATGTAGAAGGCCCGTGATTCCGCTGGCGCGAGGCCGTAGTACTCACCCTGTACTCGTGAGATCTCATTCGCGATGACCGCTTCCGCCTGCTGCGTGCTCTCTTCAGCCATCACGCCTCCCTACGCGGGTTCTCGAGGCCACGCGCTCGCAGGTTGGGACGCGGTCGCCCTCCAACTCGCGGACATCGACTTCACCATCGGCCATAAAAAAAATGCTTCAGCCGTTGACCGAAGGTAGCTCGCGCCCCTGCAGCTCGGTGGAGCGAGCCCACTTCGACTGATTACTTGCGGGTTCCAAGAGCCCAGGCCGAGCTCCTGGACCGCCCCTTCATGGTAGCTCTTATCCGCGACTTGCGCCAATCGCCGAAGCGCGCGAGGCCATGGAACAGCGGGAGTAGCCCACGCTTCTGCTTTGCGCGAAAGTAGAAAGACTGCGTGAATGCTGATCACCTGCCACCGCTGCGGCTGACGACAGCCGCCGCCAGGCGGCCTATGCAGGCCTCGGGCGGCACGAGTGTGATCCCGGCGCGGCTCCCCCTCCGTCCCGTCCCCACCAGGGCCGAGTTCTGCTTCTCGCGCGAAGCGGAAGCACGCGACTAAACGGAGGCTATGCGTGAGCGGCGTCGAGCACCTTGGACATCGCGCGGTTTACGCTGACCGTTCCGGTGGCCGCTTCGAGACGCTCGACCCCGACGTGGCCGAGCTCGTCGCGGATGAATTCGGCCGCGATCTCGGCGGATCTGTCAGCCGCCTCTCGATTACCGCAGATGGTCACCGTGAACACCGTGCCCTCTCCCGCCCTGTCCACGCCCGCGTCAATCGCCTGGTAGGCGATGAAGCCGGACATCTGCTCCAACCGCGCCGCGCACTTCTGGTCCAACTGGTGCATGAACTCGTTGACGCGCTCCGCATCGACGCTGTACTTCCGCACGCTTGCGTACATCGATCCTCCATTCCGGGGGAGTCGCAGGGCTGCTGGGTACGGCCCCGAGTCGAGCCTATACCTATTGCCCCTGGTGGCGCGAGAGGCGTCAGCCTGTGCGGGATCCCGCTTCTCTGTTCCTACAGCCCGTGTTCCCGCGCATGCTTTTCCAGCGTTCGTGCCGTCTCGGCGGGCTGAATCTTCCTGTTGATCTCCTCGAACTCACGCGTGCGACGGATGGCCTCGCGGTGGACCGAATCCTGTAGTCCCTCCAATAAAGCCTCGAGAGCGTCAATGCGCTCCTCCAGCGCCCTGATTCGTTGGTCGTGATCCGCCTGCTCACCTTCTGGCTCGGTCTTGGGCGCCGAAGCGCGGCGCTGCTGAACCACACGCTCGAGCAGGCGCGGCAAGCGAGTGGTATGGGTTGGGCTACGCTTCGGCATCGCCGGCCTTCAGCTGGAGGCCAGTCGCCGTCCGTTGCTCGCTGGGAATCTCATCTCCTGGCCGCGCCGGCCCGAGCAGCACTTCGAGCAGATCCCCCACGTCTCGCCCCTTGACGAGCGGATGACGCAGGGGAAGATCGGGTACGACCTGGTAGCGGTTCCGCCGTCCCTCTCGCTCCCGCAGCACGTAGCCAGCTTCGACCAGCTCGGAGAGGATGTGGTGGGCGGCGCGCTCGGTGATCCCGACCGCGGTGGCGATGTCCCGGAGGCGGATTCCGGGGTCATCGGCAACGCAGGTGAGGACGTGGGCGTGGTTGGTCAGGAAGTCCCACGTTGGATGCTGATTTCTAGAAGGAGAATTCATGAATACATGATACATTCAAGTTCCATCCACTTGCAAGGAGGCCAGCGATGGCCGCAACCGAAACCACCACACCATCGTCGATACCGCCCGCGCGTTCGGTGATTCCACCACCGTCACCGGTGCCGGCCGCGTCGCCGATCCCGCCCGCATCGCCGATCCCCGAGCGATCACCGATCCCGGAAGGGTCGCCGCGAACGGAGACGGGCCAATGATGACCTCAAGCGTCGCCGGTGATCGCGCCGCTGGCAGCGGATTGCCGGCCGAGCTCACCGAGGCGCTCGTCTCGCTTTGGACGCAATATGCGGGCAAGCCGCCGAGCAGGGCGCGAACCGAGATTCGCGGCAACGTCGTCACCTGCGTGCTCGTTGACGCAGTCGGCGACTACAACCGGGGCATGATCGCTCGGCAGACCGGGGACACCGTCCGGGGCGTCGGGAAGCTCACCGCTGCGGCCTACAAGCGAGACGCCATCGCGGCGGTCGTGAGGCTGACGCGCCAACGCGTCAGCTCGTTGGTCAGCAGCCACGACCGGGACACGGACGTCGCCACGGAGGTATTCACTCTGGAGCCATCGTTCAACCGAGGAGCGCCCTCACTCGCCGACCGGCGACGGGGAGGGGACTTCCGGCTCTTCCCGGCGCGCGTCATTTGAGGACCGGGCGAGACCGCGATGCGCTCTCAAACGCCAAGCGCAGGCAAAGCGCTCACGCCGCGGCTCATCGAGCTCGAGGCCGAGGAGCGGTACGCCCGTGAGCGTTACCAGC
>DATAPE010000054.1:0-3867 GCA_036265345.1 Actinomycetota bacterium | reverse complement strand
CCGAGGATGTTGGCCAGCCATTCCTGACTCTGATCGGCGAAGTCCTGCTTACTTATTAGTTGGTCGTACTCACTTGCCATCACCGACAAGCCGGCGCCATGAGCGGTGGTGTCGTAAGTGCCCCACGGGAAACCGAATCCGAACGGGTCTTTAGTCCCCTGCTTGAGCGCTCCCTCGAGCTGTTTGCGTAGATCGGCAAGAAGCTGCCCTTTCGTGACGTCCAGCCCCGACGGGTCTCCCGCCTGGGTCAAGGCGCGGTACAGCTCGAAGTGAGCGAGGCCGCTTACGTCGTAGAGGTTCAGCGTGTCGGCGGCGTCGTTGGGACCGGTGATGTAAGCCCTCGCCCAGTGAGCCGCCTGGCGCAGATATAGCGCGGGATCGGAATGCGGAACACTCGCCGGAGCCCCTCCCTCGGCGAGCGCCATGGCCAGTTCAGTCGCTCCGAGCTCGAGGTCGTCGCGCCACTCACTCTCGGGATAGAAGTCGAACGGGATGACCGTGAGCAGGTGCCCCTTCGGGGACGTATCGGCAAGGTCGAAGATGTGTTCGGCCGCCAGCAGGCACTTGTTTGCGAACTTCGGATCGCTCGTCTTGAAGACCTGATAAGACTCGGCGAGAGCGGCGGCGTCGCGCCCGGCGAGGTTCGGGCTGATCGGCGAGCCCGGCGCGCCGGCTCGGAACACCGGCCGGTGCCTGATGTAGCGATAGGTGGGATCGCCTCGCCCATAGGTATCGTCTCGCTGCGGCAGGCGCCAGATGTCGTGGTCGCCCGCGATGTGGTTGTTGCCGGAGCCGATGCCCACTTGGTAGTAGAGGGTCTGCGACCGGTCGTCCCACATCCGCAGCAGCCAGCGGGCACCGAACTTGGCCTCGGCAGTGAAGTTCGAAGAGGGCGACTCCGGTCCCATCTGCGCCGGGAAGTCCCGCACGCCCAGCATCAGAAGATCCACAGTGAAGCTGGTTGTCTGCACGAACTTGAGGTAGTCCCCCGCATCCCACCAGCCACCCGCAGCGTTCCTGGTCGTATGAAACGCCGAGAGGTCGCCGCTGAAGACACCATCTCCGTTCACATGGGGTGTGTCGTACGTGATTGCGTGAGCGTCGTTCAGATGTCCCGGCGCGGTGCGCAGGGGACCGGGGATGAAGTCGGGGCCGTCGCGCTGCACTTGATAGAAGGACAGCGAGTTCGCCAGCGCCTGCGCGTAGAGGGCGGGGGCGGCGTCGATCCTGAAGGTTGGCGATGTGGCCGGGGCGGACCCGTTCACGTGGATCGTGTAGGTGCCGGGAGTCGTGACCGCATCGAAATCGAGCGGATACACATACTTATAGCGCCGGCTCCATCCCCCGACGCTGTCTCCGACCCGGCCCGTGAGGACCGTGTCGCCTGACGAGTTCTGAACCGTGAAGCTCGCGCCGAGCTGGTGCTCGCTCGCCATCAGGTAGGCCTGCTTGGCGTGACTGGTGGTGGCGTATCCGATCTGGTTCACGCGCACCGAGGCCACTCCGCCGCCGATCGGCGAGGTCGTGGCGGATGAAGCCGGGGTCGAAGGCGTTGCCCGGGGCGGTCCGTTGTTGGTGCAGGCAACCAAGAGAGTCAGGGCCACGACTGCACCGATCACCCGACGCAACCCGAGCCTTTTCACTCCGATCAGCTTGCGGATCCGTGGGCGAGAGCCTTCAAGGAGATCATCTCGAAGCAGGCGCTGGCCGCCAGCCACGCCGTGATACCGCTCGGGTCGTAGGGCGGCGACACCTCGACACAGTCGAAAGCTCGGAAGTCGATCCCCGACAGGGCACGCAGGTAGCCGAGCGCCTCGGCACTGGTCGGCCCCCCCACCTCCGGCGTCCCGGTCCCCGGCGCGAACGCGGGATCGACGAAGTCGACATCGAAGGAAAGGAACGCGGCGCCACCGCCAACCCGCTCGCGCACGCGCTCGCCATATTCGAGCGGAGACATCTCCCGCAGCTCTGACCACGGAATGGCGACATACCCGAGTCGCCGCGGCGCGGTCTCATCGTCCGCTCCGTAGAGAGTCCCTCGCATCCCCGCTTGTACCGAACGGGAAGGGTCGACGAGGCCTTCTTCCACCGCCCGCTTGAACACGGTGCCGTGGAAGTAGCGAACGCCGTAATAGGACTCCCAGACATCCGCATGTGCGTCGAGGTGAACGAGGGCGAGGGGGCCATGCACCTTCGCGGCAGCGCGCAGCTCTCCGATGACCATCGAGTGGTCCCCACCCAGAGCCAGCGGCGTCACTCCTGCTTCGTGCAACGGCTCGAGGAACGACTGGATCTGCGGCAGAGTCTCTTCGTGATAGCCGGGAACGGTGGGTGAGTCTCCCCCATCGACCAACGACAGGTGCTCCGTGACGTCGACCTTGAGCTCGGGGTTGTAGGGCCGGAGCAGCACGGACGCACTGCGGATCGCTTCAGGGCCGAAGCGCGCGCCGGATCGAAACGAGACCGCGTCGTCGGTCGGGATTCCAATAACCGCAACATCGACATCGTCGGTAGTTTCGACGTGGGGAAGGCGCATGAACGTCCTCGGACCTGTGAAGCGCGGCGTCTTGGAGGAATCGGCGGGCCCGTACCTCATCGCGTTACGGCTCCAGCTTCAGTGCCACTGCCCGGCAGGGCGCTCCATCCGCGTCGCCGCCCAGGCGAATCGGCATGATGCTGATAAGGGGACCGTCGAAGTCGATAGCACCGAGATTGGTGATGTTCTCGGAGATGATGCCGCCGGCGGCCGCGATCAGGTCGTGACATGGGAATGAGGGAACGACCTCGGGATCGAGGACGGTCTCGTCGAGGTTGATGCAGTCGGTAAGGAACGTGCGCACTTCGAGGGACAGCAGTCGTTCGCATGCATCGGCGGATAGGTAGGGATGTTCGAAGTACTGGTCGGTGCCGTAGTGCGCATCCGACCACCCGGTCCGAAAAGCAACGATGGTTCCGCTTTGCATCCGGGATGAATACGGCTCGATCTCGCTCCACTCGATCGGAGTCCGAGGTTCATGCCCCGACACCTCGACGACCACTCCCGGCCCGATGAACAGGGACAGCGGACATCCCTCCAGCACCGGACCTGCCTCCAGGAAGTGGTACGGGGAATCCACGTGCGTCCCACTTTGGGATCCCAGCTGCAGCGCCAGGAGGTTGTAGCCCTCGATCTCGATCGTGGTCGCAACACCCAAGTGGGGCTGGGGGTCACCCGGGTACACCTGCGTGTTGGAGTCGAGCACGAGCGATAGATCGACGATCTTGGCGACACGCATCTCGAAGGACCCTCCCCCACAGACTCGAGCGAGTCAGAAGCATTGCACAACTGACCTGAGCTTCCATTGCTTACTATGCACAGCAACGGGGCGATCACCGTGAACGGAGAGTCATGGGATCCGATAGGGCGAAAACCACGACACCCGATGCCGACCTTCGGTCGGAGGTAAGGCGGGTGCTCGATGCGGCTCGAGAAGCGCAGGTGGCGCTTCGCGCCACCGGGGGCCTGGCGGTGTGGCTGCGGTGCCGGTCGGCGCGCGAGGCCCCGCTCGCGCGCGACTACAAGGATCTCGACCTGGTAGCACCCGCCGGGATAGCCCGCCCAACGACTGCACTTCTGGAGTCGCTCGGCTACGTGGCCGACGAAGAATTCAACCAGCTGCACGGCCACCAGCGCCTCTACTTCTGGGATGCGGCGAACAACCGTCAGCTCGACATCTTCATCGAGCGGATAACGATGAGCCATGACCTCGATCTCGCCAAGCGCGTCGACCTGGACGAGGACACGATCACGCTGGCGGACCTCCTGCTCACCAAACTGCAGGTCTTCGAGATCAACGAAAAGGATCTGAAGGACGCCGCGGCCCTCCT
>DATAPE010000053.1:0-3475 GCA_036265345.1 Actinomycetota bacterium | reverse complement strand
TTCTCGAAGGCCGCGGTCGCGGCAGCGTCGCCGGCGAGAGCGGCAGCGAGGTCGTCTGGCACCGACAGATCCCGGGGGCGGTCGTCTCGTTCCACCTCGACCTTGACGCGGTCCCCGATCTCGACACCGGCCGCCTGGCGCGTCGCTTTGTGCACTCCCATGCACACGCGGCCCCCGCCCATGCCCATGGTCGAGCTGGCGAAGCTCACGCCGGCGAGGGTCCCCGTCACGCGGAAGCGGCTCCCGCCTCCAAGCGCTTCCAATACCTTGTCCGGCAGAACCACGAACGCGCCACCTCCGCGCCCCGCCTCGAGCGTGGCGGTGAACCGCGGCGGATCCATGGCCGGGATCGTAAGTCAGGCTCGGCATGGCAATTCCATCTTTACAGATGTATCTCTCTAGATGTATCTTGCTCGATCTATGGACGACGGCATGGAGGTCGGTGACCTCTATTACGTGGGCCGCAAGCTGAAGGCCTACGCCGAGCGCACCCTGGGAGCCAAACCCGGGGACATCGAGGCGGTCCCCCTCCACCACCGGCTCATCCTGAAGCACGTCCTCGGATCGCCGGGAGCCACGATCCAGGAGCTTTCGACCCGGCTGTCCCTCGCCCAGAGCATGGTGTCCACCGCGGTCGGCGCGCTGCGGGACAAGGGCCTCGTTACCAGCGAGGTCGACCCGAGCGACAGGCGCCGCGTGAGAGTGATGCCGAGCGAGCAGCTGCAGAAGTGGGCCCGTACCCGCCTCCATGTCGGGATGCGGACCGTCTTAGAACCTCTTCTCGCACCGCTGTCGATCGAGGATCGAGAGTGCGTCTTGAGAGCTCTTGATCTGCTCAACGCATCGTTCAGGAACGAAGAGGAGATCGCACCACCGAAGGAGGCAGCCATGCATGAGGTAAGCACCCTGTGACCGCCAGCCACGCAGAAGACCGCCGGGTCTTCAGCGATCCGGCCGTGCCTGCCGGGCAAGAGTTGCCGCCCTCCGGCGAGGTGGCGATCTCCGTGACCGGATTGACGAAGAACTTCGGCGAGATCGAAGCGGTCAGGGGCGTGGACTTCCAGGTGGAGCGCGGAGAGACCTTCGGTCTCCTCGGCCCCAACGGCGCCGGCAAATCGACGACGATCAACATGCTGTGCACGCTCGCGGCCCCCACGGCGGGGAGGGCCACCGTGGCCGGTTACGACGTCGTCCGCGAACGCGACGCCGTTCGTCGCAGCATCGGGTTGGTCTTTCAGGACACGACAGTGGACGGCTACCTCACCGCCGAGCGCAACCTTCGCTTTCACGCCGAGCTGTACGGAGTTCCGCGCCAACTGGCTACCGAACGGATGCGCCAGGTTCTGGAGATGGTAGGTCTGTGGGAGCGGCGTTCGGGCAAGGTGCAGACCTTCTCCGGCGGGATGATGCGCCGGCTCGAGATCGCCCGCGGTCTCCTGCACTCACCTCGCGTTCTGTTCCTCGACGAGCCGACAGTCGGCCTCGACCCGCAGACGCGCACTTCGATCTGGAGGTACATCGAGGACCTCAAGGGTCGCGAGGACATCACGATCTTTCTCACGACGCATTACATGGACGAAGCGGAGCATTGCGATCGCATAGCGATCATGGATCACGGCGAGATCATCGTGCTTGACTCCCCGCAGGCTCTCAAAGCCAGCGTCGGCAAGGACCGGGTGCAGATCCAGACGCAGGACGACGAGGCGGCAATCGTGGCTCTGAAAGAGCGATTCGATCTCGAGGCTGCCGTGCACGAGGGTGCGGTGACCTTCTCGGTGCCTGCAGGCCAGGAGTTCGTCCCCAAACTGTTCGCCGAGCTCGGCGTCCCCATCCTTTCGGTGGTCGTCGCCCGGCCGACACTCGACGATGTCTTCATGTCCTACACGGGCAGCACCATCCGTGACGCGGAAGCGGCGAACCCCAACCGCGCGATCGTCCAAGCTTTCAGGAGGAGATAGCAATGGCAGTCAATACCGCTCCAGCCAGGACGTTTCCACCCCCCGTGAGCGTGCCCGGACGGTCGTGGCGACACGAGTTGAGGGCGATAAAGATCGTGTGGCAGCGCGACCTGATCCGTTTCTGGCAGGACCGGACCCGGATGGTTGCGTCGCTCGTGCAACCGGCGCTGTTCCTGTTCGTACTCGGTACGGGACTTTCCAGGCTTACCTCAGGATCCTTCGGGGGGATAGACCTGAAGACGTTCATGTTCCCGGGCATCGTTGCCATGTCCACGCTGTTCACCGCGTTGTTCTCTGCCGGCTCGATCGTGTGGGATCGCGAATTCGGTTTCATGCGCGAGATGCTGGTCGCGCCGATCAGCCGCAGTGCGATCGTGCTGGGCAAATGCTTCGGAGGAGCGACGGTTGCGACGATCCAGGGCTTGGTCATCCTCTGTCTCGCCGGCGCGGTGGGGGTGCCCTACACACCCTCTCTGATGCTCGGTCTGATCGGGGCCATGCTGCTGCTCTCTTTCGTTCTTACCGCTCTTGGAGTCGCGGCGGCTGCACGCATGAAGAACATCCAAGCCTTCTTTGGGCTGATGCAGGTGGTCGTCATGCCCATGTTCTTTCTCTCCGGCGCCCTCTACCCCCTCAACAACCTGCCGGGATGGCTGCGCGCCCTCACCCGGATCGATCCGATCACCTATGCGGTGGATCCGATGAGGCGCCTGGTGTTCAGCCATCTCGACATCAGCCCTCTGGTGCAGGCGCGGGTGGCTCCTGGCATTACCTGGAACGGTTGGGTGATCCCGATCCCTGTGGAGTTCGCCCTCGTGGCGCTGATCGGGGTGATCATGCTGGGCCTCGGCATCTGGGAATTCCGCCTCGGCGATTAGTCCTCGTTCGGGTTGATTACCCAGCCGGGATGGTGTATCTCTGGCCGGTCACTCAGGACGGCAGAGAGGAGTCGGCGTGCGCAGAATCGCTGTTCTAGGGGGGGCCGTGGTCCTCGCCCTTGTCGGAAGTATCGGGGTTGGTAATTCGGCTACCACTCCACACACTATCCATACGATCGGACGGGACACCTTCATCCGCAACGCGCTCATCCAGAGCACCTTCCGATTTGCTCCAGAACGCAACGTTGTCCAGAGCGGACATACCATCATCCTGAAGGACAACAGTGCAGACCCGCACACGTTGACGATCGTTCCGAGAAGTAAGCGACCAAGCAACACCGACGAGGTATTCAGTTGCAAGATCTGCCGCAAGTACCCACCGGACAACAACGTGGGAAGGAAGGGCGTTAACCGGGTCGGTGACTCACGGTTGGTCGCGCCGGGTCACACCGTCAGATTCCACATCACCGCTAAGGCGGGCAAGACCCTGTACTTCATGTGCGTCTTCCACCCCTGGATGCAAGGGAAGATCATCGTCAGGTAGGTCCAGAGCTCAACCTTTTGCGGGGGCCGTCTCATACTGAGACGGCCCCCGTGTGGTTTCTCGATCACGGGAGGTCGGGGCCGAAGCGGAAGGAA
>DATAPE010000052.1:0-4585 GCA_036265345.1 Actinomycetota bacterium | reverse complement strand
CATCGCAGAGATGAAGTCCGCGCCCTTCTGGAATAGCGACTTCGCCATCGCTGCAGCTGCATAGGAGCAGGATGACGAGGCCATCCCCAGCGCACTTGCCCGGAGGATCGAGCGGGGGCCGTGGTCGCCCATCACGCGGTGCATCTCGTCGCGCGAGACGAAGGCCTGCACGGCTCCCGAAAGCCCAAAGCCAAGCACCAGTGCCCACAACGTCTCCCAGAACATGAAGAAGCCTTCCCGCAGGCTGTGGCCGATATCCACCACGACGTTCATGAGCGGCCCGCCCGGAAGGGGTTCGAAAGGGGCTGCGCAGCTATCCTCATTGGCTCCTGCTTGCGCCTAGGGTACGGTACCCCCCTAGGGTATCCAGGAGGTCAAGCGGGGGCGGCGGGCGTACCGGAGATGCCGTTCGTGCCTCTCCAGAGAGTCCCCGATCAGCCAGATGGTGGGAGGCCACAAACCCACGAACAGGGCCCTGCGCTCGGCGTTGCCTCGCTCGGCCTGATCGACGGTCTTGCCCCTTATCCACAGGGTGATGCAGAGCCCGATCGAAGCCAGCGAGAGCACGTGCAGATGCGAGCCTCGAAGTCCCCGGTCATGCATCCACCCCACCAGCACGCTATTAGATTACGTCCCTCGGGGTAGAGGACTTCGATGCCACGAACGCTCCCACTCTCTCGCCGTTTCTCAACCGCTGCCCGCTGGCCACTCGGGATCGCGTTGACCTCATGGCACTACATGTGGCGAACGACTCCGATACGCAGGAGCGAAAGACTCAGCCGGGCCGATGATCCCCGGCCCCCCGAGCTTCCCGGCAACGTCGAGCGCCATGAGATCCAGACGATCGACGCGGGGGCCGGCCCCTTGTTCCATCGCCTCTATCGGATCAGGATCCGCAAGCCGAACTGCTCGGCGGAGAAGCTCATGCGGCAGATCAGTGGTGATCCGAACGTGGTGGCGCCAACGGAGTTCGCACGCTTCATCAAGGTCAAGGGTCTTGAGGAAGCGATGTCCCTCGGCGACGAGTTCACCGTGCGGATGCCGGGCCCGTGGGACGGTCCGGTCCGGGTGATCGACGTCCGGCCGAGCTCCTTCCGGCTGGCGACGCTGGAGGGCCATCTCGAGGCCGGGCAGATCGAATTTAGAGCCCACCAGGAAGACGAGCTGGTGTTCGAGATCGAATCCTGGGCGCGCAGCGGCGACCGGCTGTCGAGTTTGCTCTTCGACAGAGTGCGCATCGCGAAAGAGGTTCAGCTCCATATGTGGGTTTCGGTTCTGGAACGCGTGACCAGACTGGCGGGCGGCACCCGTTCCGGGCTCGCCAGCATCGAAACACGCCGCACCGATTTCGATGACTGAGCTGCGCATCGTCTCTCGTCCGGACATCCGCGCCGAGCTTGCCCGCTTGCGTGCGACGGGGCTCAACTTTCACATCAACCGGGACGGCCCCTATACACGGGAGAACGGCTGGCGGATCGACCGTTATCGCCAATCGCTGCCACCTGAACCACCCGGCCCCCCAGTCAGCGGCGGCACGTGGGAGCTCGCCCGGCAGTTGTCGCAGAGTTATCGGTTTGCCGATCCCAGGATCGCGCGCGCCTTTTACGATCCGGGCGAGCCTCTTGCGGGACGAACCATCCTGCTGGAGATCCATTTCTGGGGATTGCGGATCTATGCAGGCGTCCGCGCCGGCGAGGTCGACGATGGTGTCCGTGAGGAGGACGGACGGCCGGCCCGCGTGTGGGCGTGGAACTATCGCACGCTGGAGGGCCATTTCGAGAAGGGACAGATCGATTACGAAGTGTGGAAGTGGCTGGATTCGGGTGAGGTCGAGTTCCGCATCGACGCCTTCTCCCGGCCTGCGTGGATCGATCAGCCGGTGGTGAGATTGGGACTCAGGCTCTTCGGGCGCCGGACACAGATCAGATTCGCTCGCAGCGCGTGTGCGCGCATGGGAGACCTAACTCGGGCCGCCACCCGGGGAGGCTCTCCTGCCTAAAGCGTCTTTGGTGGAGCAGCTCGTCCAGTGGCTCGAGCCCGCCTTCGCGGTCGCCGGCTACGAGATCCTCGCGGTTGCGGTATTGCTGGAACGATCGATCTTCATCGGGCTCATCATCCCTGGAGACGTCATGCTCGCACTGGGAGGCGTCTACGCGTCCGAGGGACGCTTGAACCTGGGGGCGGTAATCGTCATCGGCATCGTTGCCGCCCTGACAGGCGAATCTGCCGGCTACTGGTTGGGCCGCCGCTACGGCATCACGTTGATCCGCGCTCTGCCCCTGGTCCGCGGCTTGGAGCCACGCCTCGATGATGCTCACGCCTACTTCCGCAAACACGGAGGCATGACGGTGGCCATCGGACGGTATGCGACCGCAGCGGGGGCGTTCGTTCCGTTCTCCGCCGGCATCGCGAAGATGCCCTACCGGCGCTTCATCGCGTTCGACATCCCCGCGGTTGCGGTATGGGCAACTCTCATATCCGGGTTCGGCTACGCGGTGGGGAGGAACCTTGCTTTCATCGACAGGACCCTGTCCCGGTTCGGATACATCGTCCTTGCTCTGATCGTCGCATTGGTAGTGGTTCGGTTCCTGAGGAAGCGAAGAGAGCGTTCGGGTTAGCAGCGAGACTTGCGGTCGGGGAGCAGCAGGCAGCTGTCTCCGAACTCATGCCACAGGTAGCCCGCCTCGAGGGCCGTGTCGTAGGCCTTCTGAACCAGGTCGGGGCCGGCCACCGCCTCGAGCAGTGACAGATGCGAGGCCCCCGGCTGGTGCCATCCGGTGATCAGACCATCGACGGCCCTCGCGGGATGTTGTGGGCCGAGCACCAGGTCGGTCCATCCTTGGTCCGCGGACACCGTTCCATCGTCGCTCGCCACGGTCTCGAGAGCGCGCGTTGCCGTAGTTCCGACCGCGATCACGCGGCCCCCTGCGGCGCGGGTTTGGTTGACGAGCCACGCCGAGGAGGGTGATACCCGGAAGCGCTCGTCCTGAGGAAGCTCGCCGGATTCGAGCGACGAGACGCCACAGTGGAGTGTGATGGGGGCAAAGTTCACGCCGCCTGCGACCAGCTTGGTCACCAGCTCGGTGGTGAAGGGCCGGGCTGCGCTCGGCATCTCGGCGCTGCCCTCCTCGCTCGCGAAGACGGTTTGATAAGCGGACAGCGGCCACTCACCGCGCACGTAGTCGTACTTGATCGGCTTCCCGTGCTTCGCAAGGTAAGCCTCGATAGGTCCATCCGCCCGGACACGCTTGAGCCGGCTGGTCTCCTGCCACGGCTCGGGGTGCGCGCCCAGGACGTGCAACCTCCTGCCCGACGGCAGAGTGACGATCTCGCCGGGGTGCACATCCAGTAGCGCAGCGGTTCCATCCTCGGACCGGAACTCGACGATCCAGGTGCCGTCGTCAAGCGCGGTGGAGAAATGCACCAGTACCGGTTGCCGGCGGGCTCGAATGCCGTTGACCGCGGCCGCCCGAGTGGAGGACGTATTCACGACGAGGAGATCCCCCGGAGACAACCAGCCGGCAAGATCCCGGAAGCGAGCATGTTCCAGACGACCGGGCCGGGCCACCAGCAGGCGTACGGAGTCGCGCGACAAACCGCGCGCTTCGGGAGGCTCGGTCGCGGCGAGTGCGGGTGGCAACTCGAAGGTTGTGCGCGGACCGCTGTCCAGATACGTGCTCACGAGGCGCTGCTTTCCTGCAACCGAGCCAGGTCGCCGGCACGGTATCTGCCGCTGGGCCGCTCTTCGGTGATGAGCCGTACCAAAGAAGGCACCACCGCCTCGGGCTCGGGGCGGTCGGAGATGTCCTCTCCCGGGAAGGCATCCTGGTGCATCTTCGTGCGCATGTCGCCGGGATCGAACGTATACACCCGCACCTCGGGCTGCTCCGCGGCGAGGACTGCACCTATCTGTTCGAGGGCGGCCTTCGAAGCTCCGTAGCCTCCCCATCCCTCGTAGGGCTCCGCGGCGGCATCGGAGGTGACGTTGACGATCGCACCCCGGCTCGCGATGAGGTTCGGCAGTAGCGCTTGGATGAGCGCGAGCGGCGCCAGCACATTGACCTGGAGCACGCGCTGGAGCTCAGCTATCGGGTAATCCGAGAGGTGGGGGAGTGGGCTGATCCCAAGAGTGCTGGCGTTGTTGACCAATAGGTCCAGGCCCCCGGCCCGCTGCACCGCGCCGGCCAGTGCGTCGCGATGATCGGGATCGCTGATGTCTCCTGCGATCGCGGTGATCTGGCGACTCCCCAGATCCGTTACTGCCGCGCGTAGAGCGCCCTCATCGCGCGCATCCACGATGAGATGCCAGCCGAGCCGGTCCATCTCTCTCGATAACGCCAACCCGAGGCCTCTCGAAGCGCCGGTGATCAATGCAGTGGGCATGTCAGCTCCTGTCAGGTAGGTATTGCACCCATCCTAGAAGTTGAAGTAAGGTTTAAGTCAAGCGATTTCTTCGAAAGGATGGTGAGATTGGTGCCGAAGGGTTCTCTCACGGTGGGAGAGGTCGCCCGGCGAAGTGGATATGCCCCTTCAGCCCTGCGCTATTACGAGCGCGAAGGACTCATCCGCGCAGATCGGAGCATCG
>DATAPE010000051.1:0-6491 GCA_036265345.1 Actinomycetota bacterium | reverse complement strand
GCGTGGGCCCCACGTATGACGGCTATGAAAAAAGCGCGGAAGCCGCAGCGAAGGCTGAGGCTAGAATGACGGACACGCGCGGTCCTGTCAAACAGGGTAAGGTGCGACCCTCCATCGGAATTCTCGTCTGCTGTACGGCCGAGTCCCCCTATACGATGACGCCGCCGGCGTGTGCGGGATGCAGGATCCGATCGGACCTGCGCTCGCACCCAGGCGAAATCAAATCAATTGAGACCGTTCCAGACTTCGTTTTCTACGCTATCGGATGCAGCCGCGGGGTCGGGGCACAACTTCCTCACGATCCGTCCTGATGGTCCGCCTAGACGGATGGCACCGTTCGTACGGTCTGGCGAGCATTACTTTCCGTCGCTCGGGATCGGTGCGGCGCTACAGGCCGGCCGTAACTCCCTGGAATCTGACCTCCCACCGTTCGTCATAACCCCGTACCGGTACCATCCTTCGCTCGCGGAACTGACGTTGAGCGAGCTTCGGATGGCAAGCCATCCTCTCCTGCCATCCACGCGAAGGCCGTTACATCCTCAACGAGCTCACATCACAGACAGGCGAAGGATGGTCCACCGTAGCTCGCGCTCAATGGTGGCGAGCGAAGGTGGATACCTCAACCGTGGCAGCTACAAGGTTGTCTGCCGCCCGTAGGCGCTCGTACAACTGACTACTGGTGTTTCCACTTCGACCGATGGCGGTCGCCATTTAGCGAAGAGTGGCCGGTTCCACTACGGTAGGAGCTTTGCCCTCTGTCCGGGCAGGTTGAAGCAGTTCGTCTACGTCCTCAAGAACTCCGAGTCGCCACCCAAATACTATACAGGCCTCACCTCAGATCCGCAGCGACGACTGGCCGAGCATAATCAAGGCAGCTGTATACACACCACCAAGCACGGTCCGTGGTCGGTCGACGTGATCATCAAATTCAGCGATGAGCGACGCGCCATTGCCTTCGAGCGTTACCTGAAATCAGGGTCAGGCGTAGCGTTCGCCAAGCGACACTTGAGATAGCGCACACCGGTAAGCCTTCTCTCCTCGGGCGCGACGGTGATCTCCGGGCAAATACTCGACTACGTACGTCCAGGCACTTCCCGCCGGCTGCGGTGTCCAACCAGGACAAGTGAGAGTGCGAACGCAAACCGTTGCGCTGCTTGTCGGAATTGTTTCGTTCTCAGCCTGTTCACAGGGACAAACGACGATCAACGGGTTTGGAATTGGTGGTCAGACCCTTCGAGTGGTCAATAGAACGGCGACCAAGATTCAAGATCGGAACGGCGTGCGCCTGTCGGCCGCGTCGGGGAACGCCGTAGCCTGGGTCGAGGGAACTGGTTTTCAATCTGGCACGATCGAGGTGGACGTGCGTGGCCGGGAATACATGCGGCAGAACTTCGTCGGCGTCGCGTTCCATCGCAAGGATGACAACACTTACGAGGCCGTCTATTTGAGGCCATTCAATTTCCGCGCAAGTGATCCGGCCCGTAGGCAGCACGCGGTCCAATACATCGCCCTCCCGAAGTTCGACTATGACCGCCTTCGCAGCGACTTTCCCGAGGAGTTCGAAAACCCGGTGGACGCGTCGATCGAACCTACGGACTGGGTCAAGCTGCGCGTGATCGTTGAAGGCGGAAAAGTTCAGATTTATGTCGGCACTGTCCCTCAGGTCACGCTCGAAGTCCGGAAGCTTGGCCAGCTGTATGGCGGACAGGTCGGCCTTTGGGTCGGTAACGACAGCGGCGGCGATTTCGCAAATCTCGTGATCACGCCGACGAAGTAGGCGCGTGGTGGTTCAGGCCGCGATTCCTGAAAACCGCACGTCCAACCAATCACACACCGCCGTACCGGTACCAAAAACACTTCCACCACGGCGCCGCGCTGCTAGTGCGCAGCGGCATTTTTGACGGGGGTGTGATCGAGCGCGGTGTCTTTACCGACGCTGGAAGGGCCGCTCAGAGCGTCAGCCCGCATCAGCGGAAGCTCTCCACCAGCATGAGATCGGACACTCGCTCGCTCTGGGTGGAGAGCATCCAGCGGCCGTCGGCCGAGACAGTGATCGCAGGTCCGGCGAGGAAGGGAGGGTGCTGGAGTCGTGCCACCTCGATTGCGTGGCGCGAATCGAACCCCTGGAAGCGGACGACCCAGCTCGTTCCCGAAGAGGAGGGCTCCTCGTCGACGAAGTAGAGTCCCTTGGCCGTGAGGTCCCAGTTGCCGTGCGAGGAGCGGAACCCCTTGATGACGACTTCCTCGTCCCCGCCCTCAACCGGGACCCTCCACAGGGCGTTCTGCGGATTCAGCGTGCCCGACATTGTCTTCGTGAAGTACACGTGTCCGTCGGTCGACTCGATCGCAGCGAACCCGCCCCCGCGAGTGACTTGCCGGGCGTTCCCCCCTTTCTCCCCGCTCGACGGCACCCTCCAGACCTGAACCTGGCCATCCCGATGGGACCCAAAATAGATGAAGCGCCCGTCTCTCGACCAGCTCGCCAACGAGTCGATCGCGGGAGACGTCGTCACTTGCTGCGGCGTGCCGCCTGAGGCGCTCATCACGTAGATGTCCACGTTAATCCCACCTTTCGCGGTAAAGTCGAACGCGATCATCTTTCCGTCCGGGGACCAGCGCGGGCAACCAACGGATCCCCCAGCCCCTCCGAGAGAGGTCAGTTGGCGCGGGTGCCTGCCTTGCCCGTCGACCACCCAGATCTCGGTCTGGCCGCTCCGGACCGAGGTGAACGCCACTTGCTCGCCATCGGGGGAAAACTGTGGATTGGCATCGTCCTCGGTAGACGGGGCGAATCGGGTCTGGACTTCACCCGTCGCTTGCCCCCGCCCCAGATCGAGGCGCCAGATGTCCCAGTCGATCGTCCCCTGCGAATAGACAAGGCGATGCCCGTCCCGGGCCACGGCCACGTCCAGCGCCCTCTCGCTCCCGGCCAGAGGGCGGGCCTGTCCGCCATCGACAGGGACCCTCCACAAGTACGTGCTGGCTCTTCCATACGACGATGGCCTCGGCTGATCTCCGTCCTGTGCGAGAGGCACCGCGGAGAAGAGAATCTCCTTGCCGCCGGCAATCCACGCCGGTCGACCCCTCCGGACGCCGGTTGGCGCGACCACTTTCGGCTCGCCCCCAGCGACGGGAACGACGTACACGAAAGCACCAAACACCGGGCTGGAGAGCTGGCGGATGAAGGCGAGGGTCCGACCGTCGGGCGAGAAGGCTGGCAGAATGTCGTCGTGTGGGGAGGGGGAGGTGAGCTTCGTCTTCACACCGCTCACGATGCTCAGAACGAAGATCCCGCGGGGTTCTCCGTGAGATGATCGATCCACGACGGCAAGGGAGCGGCCGTCGGGAGACCAGGAGAGTCCCTGGTGGGCCTGCCCCTCCACCTCCCCGATCGTGTGCTCTGCCCCGCCAGTGGGAGGGATGAGGCGCACTTCCGAGCCGCCCCCGGGCTTGTCGCGGAGGAAGGCGATCCGGGTGCCGTCGGGCGACCAGGCCGGGCTCCCGTCGCGTGCGCGATCGGAGGTCAGTTGGAGCGGCTGTTCCGCGCCGATCGCCTTGACGTAGATGTCGTAATTGTCCTGGTTCTCGCCGTCCCACGTGAACGCCACGTGCGACCCGTCCGGAGAGAACGTGGGCTCCGCCTCAAAGCCGGTGTAGCTGGTTAACGGAACCGCTTCCAACCGGATCTGACTGGGGACCGGGGCGTCGGGACGAGAGGCGTACCAGAAGGATAAGGATAAGGTCGCGACGACCGCGACGAGCGCGAGCCAAGTCGCGGTGCGGCGCCGCATCAGCGCGCCGAACCGAACGCGAGGCACCGGGGGCGTCGACTGAGCCTGACGCTCCGGCATCTCCTCTGGCCGGACTTCGCGAACGGGAGCCGTGAACCGGTAACCGTGCTTTGGCACGGTCTCTATCCATTTCGAACCGTCCCCACCGAGCGCCTTGCGCAGTGTCGAGACCTGGAACGTGACGTTGGCCTCCTCGACAATCGTGTCCGGCCAGAGTTCCCTGATTAGCTCGCCGCGCTCCAGGACCCGCCCTCGCCTTTCCACCAGCAGCATCAGCAGGTCGAACGATTTCGGCGCCACCGCGATCGGTTGGTGCTGACGAGTGAACATGCGCGCCACTGGATCGAGGCGAAACTCGCCAAACTCGTAGGCGACAGTTCGATCGGTCATTGCCGCTCCTCCGAACCCCGCAGATCGTGGCGGTCGTTCCATAAAGAGATTCCTTTCAGGTTTCTCCGGAAAACACCATCACCCGCAAAGGACCTCCTCATGGCCCCCGACATAGGTTGCTGCCATGGTACGAAAAACGCCAGGTGGCACTCGCCGGGCGGTGTGGCTCGCGGCGATTCTCGCGTCCGTCGCCCCGGCTGCATCGGCGCAGGAGGACTCGGTACTGGAACCGGCTCTCCAGTACTTCACCCGACATAACGCTGGTGAAATCCTCAAGCTATTCGAGTCCGCTCGTCCCGCGCCGGTGAGCGACGCGGAGCGGGGGCGCATCCTCGCCACGCTACCCACGGAAGGCAACGTGCGCGAACTGGATGCAGCTCAGCAAGAAAAGCTCGCTGACGTGCGAAGCGTACTCCAACCGCACCGACGCGAAGGGGTCTATATCATCAGAGTCATTCAGGTTGCCCAGGCCGCCGTAGCTTTGCACGCTCGTGGGGTGGTGCTGATCTCGGAACGGGCGCTCGATCTCCTCGACGCCGACGAGCTGAAGGCGCTTGTAGCGCATGAGGTTGGCCACGAGTATTTCTGGGGTGACTATTTCCTGGCGCGTCGGGACAACAGGCAGTCGTTCTTGCGGAGACTGGAACTGCTCTGCGACGGTATCGCCGTCATCACACTCGAGCGCGTTGGAGTGAACCCCGAGCGGCTGATTTCAGCACTCGATAAGATAAGTCGCTACAATCGCGACCGGTTCGGAGTCGCGGTCACCGAAACTAACTATCCCGCACTCGGCGAGCGCCGAAGATTCGTAGAACGTCTCGTCGAGTGGCTTCGACGGTCCAACCTTTCGCAAAACCCCGTACCGGTAAACCAATCTCTCATCGCACATCGCTAAATAGTGCCGCGTCGCCGACCGACGATCCAGATCGTGCTTGACTCAGTGGGCTTGAAGGGCGCACCGCCCGTATTTCCATCAACAGGTGTCCCCTTCGGCCGGGCGCCGGATGCCGTTCAGAGGCTCGAGATGAAGCGTGTCGAGAGCGATGCCGACTTCCTGAGCAGGGTCGGGTTGGACCGGGACCACGCCCACGCGTTCACACAGTTGTCGCTGTGCTTCGGTCGGTCGACGATTCCATTGCGACTCGATCTAACCACGGGCTGCTAGGCAACTATTCAGGAGCAATGCAGACCAGGCGCGCCCGCCGGCCCTCCGGACCAGCGCGCGCTCATTTCTCCTTGTAGATCGTGTCGATGGCGAGCCCGGCTGCGAGCAGCAGCGGCATCGCGTCTGCGTGAATCACGTGCGACTCGCTGAGCGAGATCACGTAGTTGTCGGCCGACGTGAAGAGCTCTTTTCCCAGTCCCGCCCACTTCTTGGTCACGCGGCCAATCTCGGTGCCGTCAGGCGTGAGGAACCGGAAGTTCCATCCCTTCCAATCCCCCTTGATCTCGGCAACGGGTTGCTCCATTCCATCCAGCACGTGGAACCCGCCTCCGATCGAGAACAGCTTGCTCTTGAAGCGGCCGATTTCCTTGCCCAAACCATCAGTGACGGTGACGTACGACCGCACCAAGGTGAAGCCGCGGCGCATCGCCAGAACCACGCGTCCCCCCTCCCGTTCGCGTACTTCGACGAGAGTCGGCAGCAGCCGCTTGTTGACAACAAAGCGAAGCAGCTTGAGGCCGATGCCGATGTTCTCCTTGGCAACCCCGACCTGCGCGCCCGTCGCCGGATCGTAGATGTCGAACGCGTCCACGAGCTTCAGAATACCGACACGTTCCTTGACGAGAAACGTCTTGAGGTTGAACATGAGGCCTCCGCAAACGAACGAGTTGACTGGTGGGGGGCATTCCGGTTTTCGGCGGAAGGCAGCCGGTGGAATAGCTGGGTCCGTGCGAAGGCGCGCAGCCGTGGGAAAGTCAGATGGAAGGAGTACGCGGCCGCACGACTTTTTCTTCCGTCAATTGACCGCCCGCGCGAGCCGCGATAATCTGCGCGCGCTGGGCCGGCTGGGCGGAACCCCGGCCCGCCAAGAGGGGGATGCTCTCATGCGCGCGAAGCTCGCCGTCGTCGTCACTGTATTGGCCGCGGCTTATATCGTCGCTGCGGCTCAGCAGAACCCGTTCGTCGGACGATGGAACCTCACCGGCACCGGATCCGACAATCACCTGATCTACTTTCTCGAAGTGAAGCAGGTCGGCGACCACCTCGAGGGCATGTTCCTCGACCGTGTCGCGCACGCCCAACCGATCCCGATGATCAAAGTCGAGAACGGCGAGCTCACGTGGCAGTTCGGGCCTGGCGATACG
>DATAPE010000050.1:0-4585 GCA_036265345.1 Actinomycetota bacterium | reverse complement strand
CGGCCGTGGGCGGCGAGGCGCCCTCCGCTTTCCGCAATTCTTTAGGTAGTCATCTGAGCTGGAGTTGCTCCGGCCTCTATCCGCCGTTCGTTGGACCGTCATCGGATCTCAGGCGCGGTCGCCTGTCGTGGTTGCTTTAGGTAGACGTCGAACCTGACCTCGGCGCGCTATGGATCGGCCTCCCATCACTGCCGAGCATCGGCTTCAGGTCCACGATCGGCGTACCGTCCACCGCTTCGAGCGGACGTACCCGCACCCTCCCGCCGTCGATCGAAACGATCTCCACTGGATGCAAGCCCACCGGGTTCGGGCGGTTAGGAGAACACGTGCTGAACACGCCCTCCTCAGGCCTCGATAAGTCCCCGCGCGGATGTGTCCTCAATTCATCACGGCGTGCCCGATGCAACCACGTGAGCACGAAGACTTCGTCCCCCGGCCGGAGACTCTGAAGGCCCTCGAGGACGGCCGGCTCGAAGACCAGCCAGGCATCGGGCGCTCCCTCATAGCCCTGATTGGGGGCCTCAGCGGGATCGGTCAACTCGGACTCGACCCTCCCGATCGGTCTCACCTCATAGGAACTCTGATCCACCCTTACCTCCTGCCAGATGAGTTGTGGTGTCGATTTCTTCCAGGGACACGGGCGCGCCCATGGGGCCGCCATACTTGCACCCATGACCTCGGTCCCGCCCACTCGTGAACTACTGCGTGCCAAAGACCTCGCGGATGCTCGCTACTTCGAGCCACTCGATGTCGATGACATGGCCGGCGCCGCGTCCCTGTCGCGCGCGCATTTCAGTCGCCAGTTCCGGAAGGCGTTCGGGGAGTCACCGCATGCCTATCTGTTGACCCGGCGCCTCGAGCGCGCGGCGGCCTTGCTCCGGACCACCGATATGTCAGTCGCCGCCATCTGTCACTCCGTCGGGCTGGAGAGCGTCGGCTCATTCACCACGACCTTCACCCGCACCGTTGGCAAGTCGCCGACGGAGTACCGGTCGGCCTTTCCGCCCGCCGCCAACTACGCCCTGATCCCCGCCTGCGTGCTGCGCGCCCACGGACGTCCGCAACGCAGCACGTTTCGAGAAGACAACAGGTCAACCAACCACTAGCGTGGGTGGCGACCGACCGATCAACCGCTAAGGGAGTAAATGATGAAGATTGCAAACGCGCAACTGTGGGTGCATGACCAGGACGCTGCTCTCGCCTTCTACACGCAGAAACTCGGCATGGAGGTTCGCGCCGACGTAACCGTTCCAGAGATGGGCAACTTCCGCTGGCTAGCGGTAGCACCGGCGGGCCAGCCCGATTTCTCGATCGTGTTGATGGCGATCCCCGGCCCCCCCGTGATGGACGACAAGACGGCCGAAGAGGTGCGCAGCCTCATGGGCAAGGGCTTCGCTGGAACGGTTTTCCTGACGACCGAGGACTGCCGGGCCGAGTACGAGGAACTCAAGGGCCGCGGTGTCGAATTCGTCGAGGAGCCTCAGGAGCAGCCGTATGGGATAGACGCCGCGTTCAGAGACCCGTCAGGCAATAACATCCGCCTCACCGAGGTGCGGGAGATGGCCTCGACCTAACTCGCGTGGTGCAGCGTGCTCCCGAGCAGTACTCGATTTGCGAAGTACGTTCCGGTCGGGCCGGACGGGAGTAGGTCCCAGGTGAATCCTGCGTAAGGAATGAGAGTCGCGCGAGCGACCACGGCGCCGTCGTAACGATCGCCGGCTTCCAGAGCGGCGACCGTGCGGCCGTCGGCTGTCGGGTGACCTGGAGATACCGTCAGTGTTCGGCCGTCGGCGAGGGTCAGCCGCACTACCTCGTGTCCGAGTGGCGCCTGCATGTGACCCGTCTCCAGCACCACGCCCGCGATGCGATGCCCGCGTTTGTCTGTGGTCCAGACGCGCATGCCAACGCGAATGTCCTGTACGTGAACGTTTCCTCGGGGCGTTGCGATAAGGACACCGGTCGCGAGGCAGATGGGACAGTTCGGGCGCTGGCCGACTTCGCGGTGGGAGATAGCAACGTTGCCGGCCTGACTCACATTTCCGCTCAGGCGCGCGATGCCGGTAGCTGAGGCTGTCGTCAGCGCTTGGAGGTCGAACGTGTACCCAGTACCCACAGGCTTGAGCGCGATTGCCTGCATCTGTTTGTAGTCGTCACTCATTACGATCAGTGCTTGAGGGGTGAACTTCTGGCTCGCCGACAAACCTTCGTGCTGAAGGATCGCGTCGAAGACCGGATGGTCGGCCTGGATCGTTGGGAACCGGGCGCGGGCGTTCTGCAGCACATCGCCGCGACCTATTGGATAAACGTCGGGATCGCAATAAGCGAGATGCCCACCTACGGCATCCAGCACGGCGAGCTTCAGCGCGGGAATCGACAACGGCGATCCGCCTGAACCCGGAGGGTTGTCGGCCTTGCCGCACCCGGTTGCAACGAGTAACAGCACCACGAGGAGGCTCCACCGACGTATCCCTTGCAGGTTCGGACGCCCCACTGGCATAGATCTCATTCCCTTTTCCGCTGCATGCTCGTTAGACGGCCGCTTGCTGTGTTGAGGTTCCCAAAGCTCCCGCATCCTGCAACCACTATGAGTGATATGCGCAGATTGACCCCTGAGCACCGGGCGATCTTTTGGAAAGGTGCCCCCTCGGATCAGGGCTTTCCCCTTCTGGTGACGGGGAGCTTGCGTTGCTAGGATGCCGCGCCGGTGGGGGAAGGAGGTAAATCAAGCGGTCCTGCGATTCGTTCGCCTATCCCACCTCAGGCCAGACGTTAAATCTGATTAAAGGGGGTTTCGCTTCATGATCAAGAAGTTCGCCGCTTTGGGGGCGACCGTAGCTGCTGTGACGTCCGTGATCGTCCTGGCGTCATTGGTGCCTGCGTCATCCCACGGAGCCATCACGAAGAGATTCACGCTGTGCGAGCAGAACAACACTGGGTACTCCAAGAGCATCGACGTCGGCAGACATGGCTTTTCGGCTGGCGACTATGCACTCAACTCCACCCCTGCCTACCACGCCGGGCAACGAGTAGGCAGAGATGTTGGAAAGCAAACCATCGTGCGCCTGATCGGGAAGCACGACGCGAGATTCATCGTCGATGCAACAATGATCCTCCATGCCGGCAAGATCAGCGCCTACGGGCCGGCGCGTTTTTCAGCGTTCGATAAAGGTGTCAGCTTCCCTGTGACCGGGGGAACGGGCCTTTACCGGAAAGCCGTTGGCACCGTCCGAGTTGTGAACGGACACTGTGTCGGCAAGGGCGGAATCCGCCTGAGTTTCCGGTTGGCTATTAAGTAGTCCAACAACCAAAGGGGGGGCCGGCCCACGCTTGGGGGTCGGCCCCTTCCTTGGCCCTCAGGTATCCATAGAGATCGAGCGGATCCCTACAAAGCAGAGCGGCGAAGCGGATCCGTTATGAGGGGCGACCTTTGGATTCTTTGAGCTGAGCCTGAGCGGCATCTGCCGGCAGAAGGCGATCCAACACTTCGGCTGGCAGCTCTCCGAGGTCCTCGACGACGACGTCGGCCCCATGCTCCCGAAGGGCCGGTCCCTGACCGATCCGGTCTACTCCGATCACCAAACCGAAGGCACCGCTGCGACCTGCTTCCACCCCGGAAAGGGCATCCTCAACGATCGCTGCTTGGGATGCCTCAACGCCCAGTCTCTTGGCTGCCTCGAGGAAGGTGTCGGGCTGGGGCTTTCCGGGCAGCTTCATCTCGTCCGCTACCAGCCCGTCGACCTTGACTTCGAAGAGATCGCTCAATCCGGCCCCCGCAAGAACCGACTTCACGTTCCTGCTGGCGGAGACCAGAGCAACCAGAACATCGTTGGCCTTCAGCTTTTCGATCAGCTTGACCGAAGACGGATAGATCTCGACACCGTTGGTTTCGAGATCCTTCAGGAAGTAACCGTCCTTGAGCTTGCCCAGCCCCCGCACCGTTTCGGCGGTCGGAGGATCGTCGGCGTCACCGTCGGGCAGCTTGATGCCTCGAGACGCTAGGAAGCTGCGGACTCCGTCCTCTCGCCGCTTGCCATCGACATATCGCGGATAGTCGGATCCGATCTCGAACGGTTTGAAAGTCTCACCGGCCTTGTCGGCACGCTGGCGCAGGTAGTCGTCGAAGAGTCGCTTCCAGGCTCGAGCATGAACCGCCGCAGTGTTCGTGACCACTCCGTCGAGGTCGAAGATGACCGCATCGAGCTTCTCCGCGTCGTCTCCCGAAGTGCCGGTGTTGGACTTCGCGGTGGAGCGCAATTCTCCTGGGGTCGACTCCCGCTTCTTTGTCATTCCTCTACCCTCTGCATCGCCGACCATCCTGCATCGCTTCTCGTCGCCGCGTAGCGTCCGGCAGTCAGGCCTGAAGCGGCTGCCTGGCCCAACGCGATGTTTGCAGGGCCGTCCAGGGTCAGCGTTATCCGCTCGGGCTGGATATCGATGACCACTTTGACGCCCCGAGATCTGATCGGAAACCTCAGCCGTTCCCACACCTCGGGCAGGCGCGGGTCGAGCGTCAGGTGATCAGAGCCGTGCACGAGACCTCCGAAACCCATCACCGCTGCCTGCCACAAGCCCCCGGCGGTTGCCA
>DATAPE010000049.1:0-14337 GCA_036265345.1 Actinomycetota bacterium | reverse complement strand
GGATCTCGAGCGCTTCGAACGGGGGAAGCTCGTCTAGGGACGAGAGGACGAGCTGCCATTGCTGGGCTTCCGATAGAAGCCCTGCCTCTGGTTCGACATCAACGAGCAGACCGTAGTCGTGCACAATGCCGGCGGCGAATGCGTGATAAGTCTGCACGGTCACGTTCTCGCCAGACTCGTCATGCATCTCGGCCAGGGCCAGGTGAACCCTTTCTTGGAGCTCGGCGGCAGCCTTGTTGGTGAACGTCAGACCGAGGATCTGAGAAGGCGTCAGAGCCTGGGTCTCGAGCGCCCACGCGATGCGCGCGGCCATGACTGCGGTCTTGCCCGAGCCCGCCCCGGCGATCAGGTATTGCGGTTCGAGAGGGTGACTTATCGCTCTCCACTGCTCTTCCGTGGGCTCATGACCCTTCAGGGCGTTGCGTATCGCTTGCGATCCACGGGGGTCGGTCATGCCGGCAATTCCTTTCCCTCGGACCACAGGGGGCAGAGCGGCTTGAACCTGCACCACTGACAGTTGGCTTCGGGGTTCGGCCGGAAGTCCTCGGCAAGCACCCCGTCGATCAGGGCCGGCAGTCGGACGATGGCTTTCTCGGCCTCGTCCGGGTTTTGATAGCGCTTGGCGACGTCATTCTTGACCAGCGGAGCCCCCGGGTAGATGAGCTGCATCGACGACGGCTCTCCCAGCTGGGAAAGCTCGGGGTCACTCGTTACAGCGAGATGGTAGATAGCGAGCTGCAGGGATTCCTTGGCCTCCTCCCACGTGACGGGATGGCGAGAAGTCTTGTAGTCGCTGACGATCAGGTTCTTTCCCTTCTTATCGATGCGGTCGATGCGGCCGGTGATGCGGTGTCCGTCTCTCTCGACCCTGAAACTCGTTTCGGCACGCACGGACTCGCCAGGTTTCAAGTAGGTCCCATAGCGCGAGATCATCATCTGTCCGTCCCTATGGAACTGGCGCGCCACTGCTCTGTTGGGGAAGACGTCCCAGTCGAAGAGTTCCTCGTAACGAGCAAACGCAGCCTGTGGCTCAACGGGAATTATGCCCGTTTCGAGTTCCTCGAAGATCTTGTGGATCCAGGACCCGAACGCCATGTTGTGACTCGACTCAGGATCGAGACCGAGCACCACAGACAAGAGGTACTGCAGCCCACAGTTGTCGTATGTGGAGATGCGCGAGTAGCTGGTGCGCAGCTTGTCAAGCGGCAGCTTCTCCTCCGGGTCATCTTGTTGCACGCGGATCGGGATCGCCCCCTCGGTCCATCCCCATCGCCACCACCACTCCGCTGGATCCGCGCCGCGGCAGCCGGCATCGAGCTCGTGAATCCGAGCGATTCCAGCAAGGGCCGCCACCCGCTCGCCTTCCGGGGCCGTGACCTCGGACAGGGTCCGGCGATAGCGCGCGGCAGCCTCCGAGAAGGTCAGCGGTGGCATCGCAGTCGCGATCTCTGCCTGAGGCAGCTCGCCTATCAGCTCTTCGATGAAGCGGCTGGGCTCTCCCCGCCGCGAAGGACCTGGAGACGTGGTCACGATGCAGCGTGCCGTCGCCCGCGTGACCGCGACATAAAAGACGCGGCGATCCTCCATCTCGTTCTTGCGAGCGCGGGTCATCGGATCGGTCTCGTCGAGGAAGTAGGGATCGAACAGCCCACTGGCGCGATGACCCTTGGGGATGGCGCCGTCAACCACCCCGGCGACCGCAACTATGGACCACTCACGGCCCTTGGCTCCATGAAAGCTGGTGATCGTGACCCCGCCGCCTGCGCGCTCGGGCGGCAGCCAGGGGTCCGAACCGAAGTCGGCCCGCCCCATCCCTTGCAGATATTCCGAGAATGTCCCACTGCCCCGTCTGCGTTCAACGAAGCGACCGAGAGCCCGGGAGAATGCAACAAGCGCGTCAAGGTCGCGGTTAGCAGGATCAACGAGACTCTCGCGTGCGCTTGCCTGCAGCTGGTTGCACAGATGGGAGCGTTCCCACAGGACCCAGAAGGCCTCGTCGGCAGGGGCATCCCGCTTCGAGCGAAGCAGGGCGCGCAGGTCTATCAGTTCGCGGAGCTTGTTCTGAACGTCTTTGTCTTCCTGGAATGTGTCGGGGGCGGCCGCTACCACCGCCAGCGTGCCTTTCGACACGCGCGCCTCACGTTCCAGCTCGCGCACCGTCGCGTCCTCGAGTCCTATAAGGGGCGACCGCAGGAGTTGGGCCAAACCTTCGTCATCGGGCTCCTCCGCGAATGCGAACCGGGCGAGCTCGGCGAACGCCCGCACGATCGGCTCGCGGGCGAGCGGCCGATCCGGCGCGCTTATCGAGAAGGGAACCTCGACTGCGTCCAGGGCTCGTTCCAGCGGAGGAAGCATGGAGCGCGGGGACGTCAGGAGTATCGCCATGTCCTCGTAAGGCACGCGCTCGGTCAGATGAGCGTGGCGCAGAGCGCGGGCGATAGCGTCGGCTTCGACGCCAAAGTTTCCGTAGCGATGCACCTCGAGAGAGCTCTTGCCGGCGAACGCTGAGGGCCGTGTGTCCCGGGGGCCGTTGTGAGCGATGAGCTCGCTGGTCTGCTGGCCATAGGACTCACCCAGGCGATAGGACGTCGTCAGCAGGACCGTCTCGTGGGCGCCGAAGTCGCGGTCGAAGTCCGCCATCCACTCCGGGTCGGCGCCCCGGAAGGTTTCTACCGCTGAATCGGGGTCCCCGGCGAGCACGAACGAACGGTTCGGCTCGCCTTGGGTCAGGAAGTGAAGAAGACGCCGCTGCACGAGAGCCAGCTCCTGGCCATCGTCTACCAGGACGTGGATGAAACGGCGGTGCAAGGTTTCGCGAACGTCGTCGTGATTCGCGAGCAGCTGCACCGCGTCGTCGAGCAGACTGGGGTAATCAACGCGCGAGCGGCGACGCAACCGGTCACGGTGGGCTTTGAAGAAGCGGATCACCTCGGCCCACGCGGGCCGCGCCTTGGACAACGCGTCCAGCTCGGAAAGATCGAGAACCCGCTGCTCCGCCCGGATGCAGAAGTCCACCACCTCGTCGACAAAGCCCCGGTTGTGCAAGAGATGACGGTGATGTGGCCAGTTGGCTTCGTTCTCTGACGCGAGCGCGTCGCGCACATCGCCCCAATGCTCCGGGCTGGTGAGCAGCACCGGCGGTTCCGGGTAGGCAAGACGGTCGTAGTGGCGGCTCACGAGGTGGTTGGCAAGGCCGTGCCAGGTGTAGACAGGCACCGCGATCAACGCGGCGAGACCCTCTTCCTGGAGCAGGCGGCGGGTGAGCCGGTCTTGGAGCGCAATCTTCTGGGCCCGGTTCGGCACCAGGAACAGGATCCGGTCGGGCGAGCAGCCGGGGCTGAGCGCAAGACGGACGAAACGCTCCTCGAGCGTCCGGGTTTTGCCGGTCCCCGGCCCCCCGAACACGCACAGAGCGCCATTGACATGATCGACGACGCTCCTCTGAGCCTCGTCGAGATCGATCATTGTGGTGGTGTCTAGCATCGTGGTCCCGAGTCCGGTGAAGGTTCTTTTCTCCTGGGAACGCTACAGGGCAGGTGCGACAGAAAGTCGAGCAAATCCAGGCTCTTCCGGGACCGTGGCCCCATACTCCTCCCTCCGGGGGTGCTCCATCGGGCCCCCGGAAGGACCATCAGCGGGAGGCCTCATGGAACGTCCACCCCTGCCGGAGTGGGAACGGGAGCTGATCGACGAAGCCATAGGCGAAGCCGAACGGCGCCTCGAGGCTGAGAAGGCCCGAGCCCGTAAGAGGGCCCTCCAGCTCGCCCGGGAGCAGGGCTACCACCGCCTGGCCGTCGAGATCGACCGGCCGCCGACGACCAAGGTGAGCAGCAAACAACTCTCGTTCTTCCGGAACGATCCCACTCTGTTCGACGACACCAGCGAGTCGGATTAAGACTTAGCGGCATGCGCCGCAGCACCGCAGCAGTTTTCGCAACCTTCGTTCTCGTGACGTTCTTTCCGGTCGCGGCGCACGCGCGGGCGGCGTGGAAACAGAGGATCGGCAACACGATCGGACGTCGTTCGGTTTCCGTATCGGTGCGCGCCCACCACCGGCGACTTTACGCGTATGCCGCTACGCAGCGGCGCGCTCCCGCTTCCAATATGAAACTGGTCCTCTCTATGGCTCTGCTGCACAAGTTGGGGCCGGACTTCCGCCTTCCCACCTTCGCCGAGGCTCGCTCCGGGGGATCGGTGATCCACGGGAACCTGTGGATCCTGGGCCGCGGCGATCCCTCGGTGGCAGAGGCCGGAGACTTCGCTTCGTCGCTGCCCTTTGGCGCCACCCGACTGGGGAGACTCGCACGCAAGATAAAGAAGGAGGGCGTCACTTCGATCCACGGCCGAGTGATGGGAAGCACCGGTTACTTCGATCACGATTGGTTCGCGTTCGGTTGGAAGCATGACTTCCCTCGCGACGAGGTCGCCCTTCCGTCGGCGCTGACATTCAACGGCAATGTCGCCGACAACCGGCATATCAGCGATCCCGAGCGACGAGCCGCTGCGGCACTTACCCGGAAGTTGAAGAAGCTCGGAGTAACCGTCACGCGCTCCGCCCGGGCCGGGATCCCTCCCACCGGGCTTCGAGAGATAACCCATGTCAGCTCGCGGCCGTTATGGACGCTGCTGCGCTACATGGACCGCAAGTCGTCCAACTTCTTCGCGGAAGTCCTCGGCAAACGGCTCGGAGTCGAGCGGTACGGACGGCCGGGAACCATCGTCAAGGCGGCGCGTGCGATCTCATCCTGGGCGCGATCTCACGGCGTGACGATCACGGCGTACGACGCCTCGGGGCTGTCCTATGCCGACAGGGTTACCACCCGAGGCATCGTGCGACTGCTCGGCGTAGCCAGCAGAAGCTCGTGGGGGCCGGTCCTGCGCGGGGCTCTTCCCACCGGTGGCGAAGGCACCCTCGACGACCGGCTAGCGGGCGTACCGGTGCGCGCTAAGACCGGGACACTCGACGGCATCTCCGCGTTGTCGGGATGGCTGTGGCTGCGGACGAGCGACAGGTGGGCAAGGTTCTCGATCCTGGACCACGGGATGAGCAAGGACGAAGCCGCCTTGGTCGAAGACCGGATCGTGCGAACGATATGGAGGCACGCCCCGTGAGGAGGCAACTATGACGACGGTTGCGTTTTGCGGCCTCGGGCTGATGGGCCTGCCCATGGCTCAGCGGCTTGTGGATGCTGGTTATGACGTGCGCGCGTGGAACCGCACCCGAGAGAAAGCGGGATCTTTGTCCGGTGCAACGGTGGCCGACTCCCCCGCTCAGGCCGCCACGGGGGCCGAGGCGGTCATCACGATGCTGGCGACCCCCGAAGCCGTCCGGTCCGTCGTCGCCGGCGACGATGGAGTGGCGGCCGCGATGCACGCCGGCGCCACCCTGATCGAGATGTCGACCATCGGCCCGGAGGTCGTGCACGAGATAGCGAAGGGGTTGCCGGCGGGGGTCACGATGCTCGACGCGCCGGTGCTGGGAAGCATCCCGCAGGCGACGAACGGTGAGCTGAAGGTCCTGACCGGTGGCGATGCCGAGGTGGTAGGTCGGTGGAAGGATCTGCTCGGAACCTTCGGCACGGTGTCACACATCGGCGCGCTCGGTCACGGCGCCGGCGTGAAACTGGTGGTGAACTCGACGCTGGGCGCGGTGATGACCGCGCTCGGTGAGGCGCTGTCCCTGGCGGAGGGCCTCGGGCTCGACCGGAGCAACGTCCTCGACGTATTGGTGCAGTCACCCATCGCCGTGACCGCGAAGGGCAAGCGCTCGAACATCGAGTCGGGCACCTACAAGCCCAACTTCAAGCTCGGCCTGGCCGCGAAGGACATGGGGCTGGTCACCGAAGCGGCGGAGCGCTTGGGGGTCGAGCTGAAGGTGGCCGAAGCCGCCCGAGCGTGGTTCGAGCGGGCGGACGCCGCGGGCCTGTCGGACCTCGATTACTCCGCCGTGGTCACCGAGATCATCGGGAAGCTTCCCGCGGGGACAGACAAAGACTGAGGGCGGGCCCGGTCTCCCGTCCCGCCCTCATCGGATCCTTCTAGTTCGTTGTAGTCGTCTTCGCTAGAGAACCTCGCGGTCGCGCACTACCGTTTCCTCGCGTCTGCGTCCCGGCCCCCATGGAGCGAAGCTGCTCCAGAACAGGAGCGACAACAGCAGCCCGATGCCGCCAACGATCATCAGGATGACTCCAACCGTGTTCAGGTCAATCCCGCTGCCGCTGGTGGTCACGTTGACGGCGAACGTCAAGATCGCGCCCACCGCTATCAAGAACAAGCTCACACCGATACCCATAGGTCTTTCACCTCCTCGTCCTCTCCCCCCATCCGCGCTCGAAAGAGGATCGAATGGGTCGGGCTCTCATCTACCCGCTATGAACCGACCGTAAACGCTGCGTCCACCATTCAACTACGAAGCGCAGTCAAACCGAGGCACGCTCTGACGCCCCCACCGCCACCGCATCTTCGAGCACGGCGCGGGCCGCGTTGCGTCCCGGCGCGCCGCACACCCCTCCGCCCGGGTGGGCGCCCGACCCACATAGATAGAAGCCGGAGACGGGAAGACGGTGCCGGTGCCAGGTCGAGGCGGGCCGCTTGTCGAACAACCAGTCGGGCAGCAGCTCGCCGTGGAAGATGTTGCCGCCGGTGAGCCCGAAGCGAGCCTCGAGGTCGGGGGGGCCGAGCACCAGCCGATCTTCGACGAGGTCGGTCAATCCCGGCGCGTAGCGCTCGATCGCCGCCAGCACGAGATCGCCGATCTCCTCGCGCCGCGAGTCCCACGACCCTTCCGCCAGCTCGTACGGCGCGTACTGGGCGAAGATCGACAGCGTGTGCTTGCCCTCGGGGGCGAGACCGGATTCTGTAGCCGACTGGATCCAGGCCTCGCAGAACATCCGTTCCGCGGGCCTGCCCTCCGCCGCCGATCTGCACGCCTCCTCCAGGTAATCGATCGAAGGCGCGACCGTGATCGTCGCTTTGTGCTCCGGGCCGGGACCGTCGAACCTCTCCATCCCGGTAAAGCGAGGAAGATCGCCGAGCGCGCAGTTCACCTTGACCACGGTGCCCGCGGTGGGAAGCAAACGGACGTCCTCCACGAACTCCGGCGGCAGAGCTCCATCCGCGACAAGGGCCGCGGTTCGCTTCGGGTCCGCGTTCGAACACACGACCGGCGCGTCGATCTCTTCGCCCGACTTAAGCACTACGCCGCCAACGCTGCGGTCCTTGAGCTTCAAGTGGTCGACCTCGGCCTCGAGCCGGATCTCGCCACCCGCGGCGCGCACCCGTTCGGCAAGAGCGCGCGTTATCGCGCCCATCCCGCCGCGTACCAATCCCCAGACCCCCGCCTCCCCGGTAGCCAGACCGAATGCATGGTGCAGGTACAGATAGGCGGTGCCCGGTGTCCGGGGGCCGGCAGCGGACCCGATGATCCCTTGTGACGCGCGCATACCCTGGATCAATTCCGACTCGAAATACTCCTCGCACAGACTTGCTATCGAACCGTCGACGGTCTTGTCGAACAGGTCCTCGACCTCCGATCGGCGAAAGGCGCGACGGACCTGCCTCCGCGTCGCCGGATACGCGAGCAGCGGACGAAAGCGTCTCGATGCTTCTTCGAAGAGCTCTTCGAAGCGCGGGTATGCATCGGCATCGTGAGGAGAGATCGCGCTGATCGCCTCGTGCCGGCGAGCGGGGTCCCTCCACATGAGGAGGCCCCCGCCGTCTTCGCTCGGCGCGAACGCTTCGGGGTCTTTCGGACGGATGTCGAGCCCCAACTCCAGCTCCGACATGATCTCCGGCAGGAGCAGCGACAGCGCATAGGACGCCGTCGAGATCCGGAACCCCGGGAACAGCTCTTCGGTAACGCAGGCACCCCCGATGCGGTCGGTGCGCTCCACCACCAGCACCTTCAGACCGGCGCGCCCGAGGTAGGCCGCGCAGACGAGACCGTTGTGCCCGGCTCCGATGATCACCGCGTCGTAGGACATCGCTCAGCTACTCCCCAGGTTGGAAGGGCGAACACGGCGGTAGCGAAGCGTCGGGGACGTGCCTTTGTAGCTAACCAATCGAACCTCCGGAGGACAGACAGGGTGGATTCGGGAGCGAAAGCAGGCTACCGTCTTCTAATGGCGATCACGGCTTTCTGCACCGTCTGTCAGCGCACCGTCTACATCGACGAAGAGGACACCCAGGTGTGTCCGGTGTGCTCGACTCCCCTGCTCGAGGTGGTGCCCGCGATGGAGGGCCCGCCCCCCGACGACACCGAGGTCGATCACGCGGGCGGCGCGAAGTAGGCCGCGGACAGAAGCCGGCCCCCCAACAGCTCCAGGGAAGTGATCGAACCCGTTTCGCATG
The DNA here is from genome assembly GCA_036265345.1 of Actinomycetota bacterium. GTDB lineage: Bacteria > Actinomycetota > CADDZG01 > CADDZG01 > WHSQ01 > DATAPE01. The sequence goes on along the minus strand of DATAPE010000049.1, from coordinate 5,988 downwards.
GTGTGAAGGCGAGCCACGGAGGCACACTCCGTCCGGCAAGAGCTAGCCTCGCGACGAGCACCGGTGTCTGGTGCGAAACGAGAATCACATCGCGGCCTCCGGCGGCCTCCACTGCGTCGTGGATGCACTGCACCATCCGGCTCCTGATCTCCGCGAACGATTCTCCCCACGACGGTGACCAGGGGTTCCTGAAGCTGAGCCAACTCCGGGGCGATCGCAGGAACGAAGTGAGCTTCTGCGCAGCTCCCTCCAATGTCGTTCGGCTTTCGGTTAGCCGCTCGTCGGTCACGACGTCGATCGCGTGCCGGAGCGCGATCGGCCGCGCAGTCTCCTGGGCGCGTTCGAGAGGGCTCGCCCATACCAAGGCGACATCCGTCTCCGCCAAGCGAGTTGCGGATGCCTCTGCCTGCCGCGTACCTACCTCGGAGAGATGGAAGCCGGGCAGGCGCCCATAGACGATCCCGCGGGGATTCTCAACCTGTCCGTGTCTAACGAGGTGGACCGTGGTCGCTGTTGTTCCATTCACCGCGTCAGGCTACGGGTAACCTCTGCCCATGCCCGACGTGCTGCTCTTCGGAGCCACCGGCTACACGGGCCGGCTTACCGCGCAGGCACTTGCCGCACGCGGAGCCAGTTTCATCGTCGCCGGCCGCGACCGCATCAAGCTCGAGGAGCTAGCGGCTGATACCGGTGCCGCGGGGGTCGCGGTTGCGGAAGTCGGCGACGTACCGGCGTTGACGACGGCCGCGGCCGAGGTGCGCGTCCTGCTTTCCTGTGTCGGTCCTTTCACCTCCCTCGGTCGCACCGCCACGGACGCGGCCCTCGCCGCGAAGGTCAACTACCTGGATTCGACCGGCGAGGGGGAATTCATCGCCGAGCTGATCGAACGTTGCGACGCTCCCGCGCAGGCCGCGCATATCGCGATGGCCCCGGCCATGGGATTCGATGAGGTTCCCGGCGACGTGGCGGCAGCCCTCGCCACAGAGGGCTTCGGCGTCTGCGATCTGGTGTTGACCTATGCGGTCACCGCCACACCGTCTCAGGGGACGATCCGATCGGCAGTCGGCATCGTGTCGACACCCGCGCGCTGGATCGAGGGGGGCAGGTTCCGCAACGTGCCAGCGGGCGAACAGGAGAGATGGGCGCCGCTTCCGCCACCCCTCGGCCCCTCCCGGAGCATCTCGTTCCCCCTCGCCGAGGCATACCTCGCCCCGCGCCATATCGACCTTCGCTCGCTGAAGGTATTCATGGTTGCGAACAGAGGCGCCCGGCTCGGCGTTCGCATCGCCGAGGGTGCCCTCCGGGCTGCGGGCTCCACGGGGGTCGGAACGCTCGTTGACGCAGCTCTCGCGCGCGGCCGGGGGGGCCCCGGCGAGACCGATCGAGCCGGGCACGCGTGGACGATCCTGGCGGAAGCGACCTCCAACGGCAGACGGCGCGCGGTCGCGATGTCGGGCAGGGACCTGTACGGCCTCACTGCCGAACTGCTTGCAACTGGCGCGATGGAGATGGCCCGTCCCGATTACGAACCAACCGGCGTACTGGCGCCGGTCCAAGCAGTGTCTGTCGAGAACTGGCGCCGGGAGCTGGCGCGCCACGCGGTATCGATCGAGATATTCGAGTCCGGGTGAAGAAAGGAGAATCATGGGGGCACGACTCGTCTACGCCAAGATCATCGACCGCGAGGTGTTCATGATCCGCGGGGGCAAGATCCATCCCGGTCTGGAGAATGACGTGGTGGTCCAATCGGAGCCGGGCACAGCGGGGGCATTCCTCGTGCTGCGGGCGTGGAGCAACGATCACGGCACGTTCACGGAACAATGGCGGATCGAGGCTCCGGGAGGACTGAAGGTCTACGAGAGCCTGCCCCGCGAGCTCCACCTGGCGACCCAAGCGCACACCGAGAGGCTCGAAGACGAGCTCGCGGACATCGAGTTCGAGTTCACTGCCGATGACTACGAGGCGATCTTTCAGCTCGACGAGCGTGAGGTGGCCAGGGTGCGCTTTCCCGTCAGGCTCGCGGCCCCCGCCCCCGGCTAGGTAAGCGGTTGTATCGGTTGCCCTCACGTCCGAGGGCTGCGCTGCCGATAGATGTGGGGGATGATCAGGCTAAAAGAGCTCCGGCGACTCGAACAGTGGATGAACTATGTTCGCTGGTCCGGAGTGCTCTTCGCGTCGATCAGCGTGACGATCCAACCCTCTTACCCCAACGCCGCCACCCGCAATGCGGCCTGGGTGCTGGTGGCCCTCCTGCTGGTCGGCACCGTTGGCATCTGGGGGACGATGGCCAGGATCAACCAGCAGCGCGACCTCGAGCGTCTGGGCATGATCGGATTCACCTTCGACATCCTCATCATCGTGGGGTTCGTCACCGTGTACGCCTTCGAGGTCCCTTACGTGACTTGGGCCCTGGTGCTCTTGATCCCCATCGAAGGTGCTCTCCGCTACCGCCTGAACGGCGCCCTCCTGGGCGCCGCCGTGGTGGCCCTGTTCTTTATCCCTCAGACATCGCGGGTGAAAGGCCTCCACGGGGGGCCGTGGGATTCGGCCACTTACGCGTTCGTGGTCGGGTTGTCCACGCTCATCGCGGGGATCGCCGGGAGTATGGCAAACAACTGGCACGAACAGCGCCGCGGTTTCGAGATGCAGAGCCTGAGGCTCATCGAGCTCGATCAGCTGAAGGATCGGTTCCTGGCCGTTACCTCACATGAGATCCGCGGCCCGCTGACCACGATCATCAGCGGCGTCGACATGATCCGGCGACGGTCAGACCGGCTGACGCCCGAGAACCGGGATCGGATCCTGGAGGCGATCGCCACCCAGAGCCAGCAGCTCGCCCGCCTGGTCGACGATCTGCTGCTCACATCGCAGCTGCAGTCCGGACAGCTCGCCATCCAGCCCGAGTGGGGGGAGCTGGACGTAACCATCCGCCAGGCATTGGACGCAGCCGCCCCACGGCGACGCGCCCATCAGCTGGAGGTGTTCGTCGAGCCGCTGAGGTGCAGGCTCGATGGAGCCCGGATCTCGCAGATAGTGCGCAACCTCGTGGAGAACGCATACAAGTACACGCCCGATCGCACCCGGGTGTCGGTATCGGGGAAGAAGACCCATGGCGGCATCTCGCTGCTGATCACCGATGACGGACCCGGCATCCCGGCCGACAGGCGCGATCAGTTATTCGAAGCCTTCAGTCGTGTTCAGGAAACCTCCGGCCAGGATGGCGTAGGGCTGGGGCTGTTCGTAGTCAGTCATCTCGTATCGGCAATGAACGGCCGCATCGACCTCACCGCGTCGTCCAAGGGGACAGGCTTCAACATCTTCATCCCGTGCAAGACCGAGACACCTGATCGACCGAGTCTCAGCATCGTTTCCGGAGACCTCGCCGCCAACACCGGCTAGAGGCATCGCCGGGCTATCCTGCGCGTTGCCCAGGGCTGCGATCGAAGGGCGGCCTGCCCCCAGGACGAGGAGGTTGAGAACCGATGCCCACGGCAACGGTGAACGGCACGCGCATCAGCTACACCGATACCGGAGGTGACGGCACACCCGTCTTGCTCCTTCATGCCTTCCCGTTGCACGCGGGGATGTGGCAGCCCCAGCTGGACGCTCTCGGGGACCGGTTCCGCGTCATCGCCCCCGACCTGAAGGGGTTCGGAGGTTCCGATGCCCCCGACAACGCGGCCGGCTACTCCATGGACGGGTATGCGGACGACGTCAAAGGCCTCCTGGACGAGCTCGGGATCGATAAGGCGGTCGTGACCGGGCTCTCCATGGGCGGCTACATCGCCTTCGCCTTCCTGCGGCGGCACCGCGCTGCCATAACCGCTCTAGTGCTGGCCGACACCCGCGCCGAGGCCGATCCCCCGGAGGGCAAGGAGAAGCGCAGTTCCCAGCAGGCTCAGGTCCGGGAGCAGGGCACCGCAGGGCTGATCGAGGGGATGGCGGGGGCCCTGCTGAGTGACGCCACCCGGGAGCGCAAGCCCCAGGTCGTCGCGCAAGCGAAAGAGCTGATGGACAACCCGCCGGCGGGTTTCATAGGGGCGCTGGAGGCCATGAAGAACCGCCCCGATTCGACCGGCGACCTCGCAGGGATCGCAGTCCCCACACTCGTGGTCGTGGGCGAGAACGACGGCGTTACGCCACCGGAGGCAGCCCGCAAGATCCACGAGCACGTGGGGCGATCCCGCTTGGTGGTCCTTCCCGAGGCGGGCCATCTCTCCAATCTCGAATCCTCAGAAGCCTTCACGAACGCGGTGCAGGAGTTCCTCACCGAGCTCTGACCGAAAGCCCCCAAATCCGGGAGAGGCGAGGGTATGGCTTCTAGGGTTCATCCATGGAGGCATCCCTGAAGCTTTCTCCCTCGAGCGCGACGGACTTCAAGAGTTGTCCCCAGCTCTTCAAATACCGATCGATCGACGGGATGCAGGAGCCGGTTTCCGGACCGGCCGCGCGAGGCTCACTCGTCCACGCAGTACTCGAGCGGATCTTCCGCGAAGACGAAGCTGCCCGCACGCCGGACCGGGCCGCCGAGCTGTATGAGGCGTTGTGGAACGAGGTGCGGGATGACGCCGAGTTCCGGCCGCCGGGGATGGAGCCGACGCAGGAGGCCGAGTGGCTGAAAGACGGGCAGAAACTCTTGCGCAACTACTTCAAGCTGGAGGATCCCCGTTCCCTCAACGCCAGCCGCCTCGAGTGGTGGGTCGAATACGAGCTGTCCGACCTGCATCTCCGAGGCATCATCGATCGTCTCGAAGAGATGGACGATGGCTCCTGGGTCCTCACCGACTACAAGACCGGGCGCATCCCAGGAGAGTCCCGGGAGCTCACCGCCTTCTTCGGGCTGAGGTTCTACGCGCTGGTGTGCTGGCGCGCGTTCGGCGTGATCCCGAAGGAGATCCGGCTCATATATCTGGCCGACCCCTCCGTACTTACCCTGAATCCGAATGAGCGGATGCTGATCGCGTTCGAGCGCCAGATGCTTGCGCTCGGCGTCGCCGTTCGCCGCGCCATCCTCATGGACGACTGGCGCACCCGGCCCTCACCGTTCTGCATGGCGTGCTCGTTCCAACAGATCTGCCCGGCGTGGGCGTCGGTCGCCACCACGCCTCCCCAGGCGGAGGCCAGCGACTAGCGACAGCTTCGTTGGAACACCGGCGCTGCGAACCGCGCCGCACCTGGGAGCTGAAAGGCCTGCCCTAAGCGTTCTTCGGCAGCATCCTCGTCATCTTGGTCCCGCACACGGGGCACTGACCCTGAGCGGCTTTGGAGCCGTTGGCCAGCTCGGTGACCTCGCCCTGGAAGTCCCGCTTCTCGCGGCACTTCACGCAGTACCCGTTATAGGTGTCCGCCATCCCACGCTCCTCTCATTCTGGAAAGCGCTGCCTGCGGGACCATCGTGCCACTTTCACCGCTCCAGGCGGGGATTTGCGACTACTCTCCGATGTCGCCCGAGGGGGGGCCTGGGGGCGGCCGGCCACTCTCCGCATCCGAAGCCGACGTGGCTGCGCCTGCGGAGACGTCGCCCTCGGTGCTGAGGTCGCCGCCGCCCGGCAGCTCGGACCAACGGGGCGGAGCCCCCCGGTACCTCACCAGCAGGTAGAGACACACCAGTCCGACGACCGAGGCGCTGATCTGGCTGCCGGTGAGCCCGAAATAGCGCCGGTCGACCCGCAGGAAGTCCGTGATGAGCCTGGCGGTCCCGTACCAGATCGTGAACACGATGATCAGGAAGCCGGTGCGGTGCTGCCTGCGCCCGAGCCACAGCAGCAGGGAGGCCAGGAAGATCGTCGATACGAAGTCGTAGAGCGCGGTCTGGTGCAGCGCAAGGTCGTAGCAGCCGAGCGACGGCGGGTGCCCCTGGGCCAGCGCTTGCCGGTACAACGAGGCCGAGAGCGGCGCGCTGGAGCCTGGGTCCACGCCCAGGCAGTGCCAGCCGAAGGGCAGCGTCGTGGGCTTGCCGAGGTGGTCGCCGATGATGAGGTCGCCGAT
>DATAPE010000048.1:0-3328 GCA_036265345.1 Actinomycetota bacterium | reverse complement strand
TCGAACAGCCGTCCGAGGGTCAGGGGGCCGAGGAAGTTCCCAATGGCGAACGCGAAGATGTAGTAGCCGATGTCTCCAGGTGGAACCTTGAAGAACGTCGACAGGGTCAGCGCAAAGGTGAAGAAGACCGCGTTGTAGAAGAACGTCTGACCGATCATCAGTCCCAGGCCAAGGATCGTCCGGCTGAAGTTGTCTTTGAACATGGCGCTCAGGATCTCTCCGAGAGGAGTCCTTTCCCTCTGAGTGATCTCGATCGTTCCTTCATAGTCGGGGAGATCGCGCTGTCCCGTGTAGTTGCGCACCTGCTCCTCGATCTCGGACACGATCTTTTCGGCCTCGTCCACGTGTCCATGACTCATGAGCCAGCGGGGGCTCTCTGGAAGTAGCCTGCGGATCAGCAGCACGGCGACGGCCAGCACGGCTCCCAGCCCGAACGCCAAGCGCCAGCCAAGAGTGACGGCCACGATCTTGGGATTCAGAAGGATGAGGCTGGAGACCGCCCCAAAGGCAGTACCGAGCCACCAGCTTCCGTTGATCGCGAGTTCAACCGTGCCCCTGACACGGGCAGGGTTCAGCTCTTCGGTTGCCGAGTTGATGGCGGTGTACTCGCCGCCGATACCCAAGCCCGTTACGAATCTGAAGAACAGGAAACTCAATGCGTTCCACGAAAGAGCAGTCGCCACCGTCGCGAGCAGGTACATGACCAGCGTCCACATGAAGAGACGCTTGCGGCCGAGGCGGTCGGTCATGTATCCGAAAAAGACGGCTCCCACGACATTCCCCGCCACGTAGATCGCTCCCGCGAGCCCGATCTCTCCTGTCGAGAGGCCGAGGGTTTGCGGTTTCACCAGGACGGCAGCGATCGCACCGACGATCGTCACTTCGAGCCCGTCGAGCAACCACGTGATCCCGAGCGCGAAGACGACCATCCAGTGCCAGCGGCTCCAGGGGAGCCTGTCCATCCGTGCGGGAATATCGGTCTCGACGGTATCGCCCTGCTGATTCACGGTTCCACCCCCCCGGTCGAACGACTGAACGGCGACGCAAGATAGCAGCGGTGCTTTTACCCGCCTCGGACCGAACTAAGCGGGGGCCCGGCCTCAGATCGCAGTTCGCCTCGTTCGCAGGGCGCGGCGCAGCTTCCCTACGTGTAACTTGCCGGTTGACGCTGATGAGGCCGCCGGGCATGGTGTTCCTATCGACCAGGAGGTGCACATGTTCATCCAAGTGCTTAGAGGACGCGTGATCGACCCCAACCGCCTGAGGGGCCAGCTGGACACCTGGCTGAAGGAGCTCAGCTCGGGGGCCGAAGGATGGTTGGGCAGCACGGCAGGGGTCACGGACGACAACCGCTTCATCGGTTCGTTCCGCTTCGAATCTGCAGCCGCTGCGCAGCGCAACAGCGATCGACCCGAGCAGACCCGCTGGTGGAACGAGACCTCCAAGTACATGGACACGGCGCGGTTCTGGGATTGCGACGAGGTCGATGCATACAAGGGAGGGGCCTCCGACCAGGCAGGGGGCTCCGACCAGGCCGGATTCGTACAGGTGATCCAGGGCCGCGTCGTCGACCGAGAAGCGTTCCGCGCGGCCGCTCGAGGGATGGGAGATTCCGGCCGACCCGACGTGATCGGCGGAGTCGTCGCATGGGATAGCAGCCGGTTCAGTGAGTTCGTGTACTTCACTTCCGAGGAGGACGCCCGGCGAGGTGAGAAGGCTCCACCCCACACTGCAGCACTGGAGCTGACTTGGCCCCTGACTCAGGACCTCGAATACTTCGACCTTCGCGAGCCGTGGTTCGCGAGCCCCTGAGGCGCGCGTAAAGGAGCAACTTCCCTAAGACAGGCCGCCGGCGTTAGGAGATCTGGGTGGGAGGTGTCCCGCCGAGTCCTTCCTTTGCCTCTTTCAACCGGAAGTACAGCAGGGTGGTGATCAATGCGGAGAAGGGCCCCGTTAGGGAGCCACTCACGATGTTGGAGATGAACGACTGGATCCCACTGGGAAGTGCCGCAAGGACGAGCCCCAGAACGATCCCCACCGCGAGCAGCACGAGGAGCTCCAGCACGATCACCCCAAAGACGCGGAAATCGTGGCCGCGCACGAGATCGCGGCTTCTGCCAAACGAGTCCATCGCGCCTCGTCCCTCGAGCACGATCACCGGAACGATCACCGACCACCACGTTAAAAGGACCAACCCAGGGATGATCAGCAGGAACAGTCCGATGCCGATCCCGATACCCGCCAGGATGCCTGCCACTGCGACCGGCGCGATCCTCGATGCGCCGCGGTTGAACGTTTCGCCGATCGTCATGTCGGCACGGCCGTCACGGATGTCACTGACTGCCTCGACCAGTGCGGCCTGAACGAGGAAGAGCCCGATGATCGAGAGGGGGAGCACTATCAGCAACCCCACTATCCCCCCGATCGCCGCCGCAAGCGCCTGCAGGACCGCGATCACCACGTAGACGACGAAGGCGATCAAGAAAAGGTGGGTGAAGTGCCTCTTGTAGAGGTCGAAGGCTTCCTGGATGACGCCGGCTGTTGGATCCATGCTTTGCATTACGCCCTGATTTGGCAGGGGATTCAAGGACTTAGCGAAAAAAGGGCAAGCGCTCAGGCGGTGAGGGGGGCTTCTTCACCCGGCAGGACCTGCCACGCGGGCGAGAGGGACCCCAGAATGAGCGGCTGGGAGCAGCGCTCGCATCGCCCGGAATGAATCGCCCTCACCTGGGGTTGCCCCCTCCCGTCCGCTAGATTCAGGCGGTCTGTTCGTTTCGAAGGAGGCTCGTTAGCAATGCTGGAGCGGATCGCACGATGGAGCTTTCATCACCGGTGGCGGATGGTCCTGATCTGGATCGGCGTCTTGATCGGGATCAACGTGGTCGCCGGGGTGGCGGGCGCCCCCTATTCCAACAACTTCACGTTGCCCGGCACGGATTCGCAGAAGGCCTACGACCTCCTTCAGAACCGCTTCCCCCAACGCTCTGGTGACACCGCCGACATCGCGTTCAAGGCGAGCGCCGGCGTCACCGACCCGAACGTCCAGCAACGGATGGAGCAGTTCTTTGCGGCTATCTCGAAGTTCAACCACGTGGACGGTGTCGCCTCTCCCTACGCGCGCGGCGGAGAGCAGCAGATCTCTCCGGGGGGACACATCGGGCTCGCCCGCATCCAATTCAACGTCACCGGCGACAAGGTGCCCGTACCCGAGATCAAGCGGATGGAGGCTCTGGCAACCAAAGCCGGTGGCCAGGGGCTGACCATCGACCTCGGCGGCAACGTCGTGACGTTTGCCGAGTTCCAGACCCCCGGGGGCGCGGAGGCCGTC
>DATAPE010000047.1:0-3353 GCA_036265345.1 Actinomycetota bacterium | reverse complement strand
TTCAAGGTAGCAAGCCCCTCCGCTTAGCCCTGGTCCTAACGGCATAGGATCGCCCCGGAGCCGGATTTTCGCCTCGGAGTCGGTCCGATTGCTCTGGTTGTATCTAGGATTCGTTGCAAGCAGTTGCGACTTGCTACGTTTCAGACTTCCGAGAACACCCCAGCTTGTTGAAAAAGTCGTTGTTAGACCGGTCAATAGTCTAGGGCAAGCCCAATACGCCCAAAATCCGGGCCTAAATACCACGGAAACCGGGGTTTTGAGCCCTTGAACGGGGGTCAGCGAAGGCCACGAACGAGTTTTTCAACAGCCTGACACCTGCCTTACCTTGCAAGCCTTGCCTTGCCCACATGTTTGTGTCAATAATTACGTTCGGGAAGCAACCTGGTGGGGTTGAGTAGATGAAAGGAGGACACCGATGGTCGAAGTACAGCCGGACGTCTCGGTCCGCCCATTGAGAGAGGGCGACCTCTCAGAAGCCGATCGCATCATGCGCCTCGCTTTCGGTACCTTCCTCGGGCTCCCCGATCCGATGACGTTCTTGGGCGATGCTAGTTACGTACGGACGCGCTGGTTAGCTGCCCCGGATGCGGCCTTCGGGGCAGAAGTAGACGGTAAACTCGTCGGTTCCAACTTCGCGACTAACTGGGGAAGCGTGGGTTTCTTCGGGCCATTGACAGTAGAGCCTGACCTTTGGAATAAGGGCATTGGGTCACGCTTGATGGACCCAATCGAGGAGTGTTTTGCCAATTGGGGTACTAGGCACGAGGGACTATTCACCTGGTCCCACAGCCCGTCGCACATTCACCTGTACGAAAAGTTTGGATTCTGGGCGCGATTCCTCACCGCCATCATGTCCAAGTCGATCAGGCAGAGACTGCTGGAAGGGGTGGATGAGCCCCGCTCGCAATGGTCGCGGTTTTCCACATTGTCGGAAGGCGATAAAGAGCAAGTCATCGAAGACTGCCGCGAGCTGACTAACACCATCTACGATGGGCTTGATCTAGCAGGCGAAATCCGTGCGATCGACACGCAAGACCTCGGCGATACTTTATTGCTCTGGGACGATGCGAGACTGGTCGGGTTTGCCGCTTGTCATGTTGGAGCAGGAACCGAGGCGGGCAGCGGCGCATGCTATATCAAGTTCGGGGCAATCCGGCCAGGGGATAACGCGGGAGAGAACTTCGAGCGACTGCTAGATGCCTGCGAAGCACTGGCCGCTACCCTGGGTGCGCAGCTACTCACTGCGGGGGCGAATCTGGGCCGCCACGAGGCGTATCGTGCCATGCGCCAGCGGGGATTCCGCACCGACGTCCAAGGCGTCGCGATGCAGCGATCGAACGATCCGGGTTACCACGTTCCCGGCGCCTACATCATCGACGATTGGCGCTGACTCGGCTTAGAAGAACCGATAAAAGGAAGAGCCGGGGTATATCAGCTTCGGCTCTTTTTGTGCCTATCGAGCTTCCGAGAAGACCCCCCTACTCCGCAGAACACGCCTGCCAGGCACTCCGGTGAATAAGCACAAGAAGGCGAAAGGGCAGGGGCTAGCTGACACCCCGGCCCTCTTCTCTGTGTGCTGTGCTGTCTCAACCTCTTTCTGTTGGCTGGCGAACTAACTAGGCGGGATGAGCATCTTCCATGAACTCTTCGAGGTCCCGGACGACCCACTCCGGTCGGTCCCAGTGGACCGCGTGGCCGGTCTCGGGGTAGACCTTCAAGGTGGCACCGGGGATCGCTGCCGCGAGCCGCTCCTGTTCTTCGCGCGGGAAGAGGGGATCCTGCTCCCCCCACAAGATCAACGTCGGCGCATCGATCTCACGAAGCGGGAGCACATAATCGTGGTCAATAGAAAGCACCGCCTGCTCCAGATAGTCGCGCCATACCCGCGCCGGGAGCTTGAGGCTCTCTGAGACCACCGTATCGAGGAACTCTTGAGGAACCGGCTGGTAGATGGTGCTCTCCTGGAACTCCCTGACGAACTCGGGCGGGACAGGATCTTCCAGCGCACGCACCTCCTCCACCAAGCCCATTACAGACTCGTTCGCTGGCGTCTGTGGACCAACCAGCACGAGACGGCTAACACGGCGCGGGTAGCTCAGCGCCACCCGTTGTGCAAAGAGGGCTCCGGTCGAAGCCCCGACGAGGGTCGCTTCTTCGATGCCGACCGCGTCCATGAACGCATCGACATCGGCGGCGAAGTCTTTGGGCGTGTAGCAGCACTCGGGCTTATCCGAGTCCCCGTGCCCGCGCTGGGTGAGCGCGAACGCGTGGTAGGACGGTGTGAGCAAGGGGAGCACGCGGCTATAGGAGAACCACGAGTCGGAGTAGCCGTGGAGGAAGACGATGGCTTCCCCGGTTGGGTCGCCCCGTTCGGCGTAGAGCAACCTCGGCCCCGTCGAGAGGGGCATCGTGGCAAGCTCGATATTCTCTTCTACCGACATGGTTTTCCGTCCTCCTTGTTCTCGCCGAACTGCCAGTGTCTCCTGCACATGGCCCGAGTGAGCATCAGCCGCGCGCCTCGACCTCACGCCAGAAGGCCTCGACGCGGGCGTTGAACTCCTCCGGCACCTCCTGGAAGGGCTGGTGTGCCTCTCCGGCCATGACGTCGAAGCGTGCGTTCGGGATTTCCGCGGCCACCGAACGACCGAAGCGCGGCGGCAGGATGATGTCGAGTTCGCCGGACAGGACGAGCGTCGGCGCGACGATCTCCGCAAGGCGATCGAGCGTATCGTGCGCGAGGCAGACGTCGACTTGCGCTTGAAAGGCCTCGACGGACTGCTTGTGGGGGAAGGCCAGCGCCTCCTCGACGAGTTGATCCACCGTGCCATCCGCGTGCGCGCGCGGCGTGTAGACCCACGTGAAGAAGCCCTCGAAGAAGGCGCGCTCGCTGAGGGCGACCTCTGGCAGCCAGCGCCAGAAGTTGAGCTGGGAGCGCCAGAGGGCGTCCGGGCGAGCGTAGGTGCTCACGAGGACGAGGCTGCGGACGAGCTCGGGGTGCCGAAGGGCCAGCTCCTGCGCGATGGCGCTTCCCATCGAGTAGCCGGCGACATGGGCGCTCGGGATCTCCAGAGTGCGCAGCAGCGCGGCCGCGTCGTCGGCCATCATGGATGCCGAGAGGTGCCCCTCGGGCAGCGGCGTGCGCCCCACACCGCGGTTGTCGAAGGCGGTGAGGAGGTAGCGGTCCGAGAGCCCGTCGTGCTGTGGCTGCCACGCCTCGGCGGGATCGCCGAGCCCCGCGATGAGCAAGACGTCGGGTCCTTGCCCTCGGCTCTCGATCCAGATCTCGGTCCCGTTGGCGTTGACGGGTTCGCCCATCTTCAGCCTCCCAAGTCGTATCCAGAAAGCGTAGCACC
>DATAPE010000046.1:0-4267 GCA_036265345.1 Actinomycetota bacterium | reverse complement strand
GGCCGATCTGGGGGCGGGCGGTCCCTCGATCTTCTGTGTGGTTAACAAGATCGATCTGATGGGCCGCGAAGGGATCGCGGCTGCCCTGATCGCGGCCTCACAGCTGGGTGAATTCGAGGAATTCGTACCGGTCTCGGCCCGCACCGGCGATGGTGTGGACACGCTCAGGGAGCTCATCTTGGACAAGCTTCCAACCGGCCCGGTCTACTACCCTCCGGGCACGCGCAGCGATCAACCGCCTCCGGTGTTCGTGGCGGAGCTGGTTCGCGAGAAACTGTTGCGACGGACCCAGGAGGAGCTCCCTCATTCGATCGCGGTGGTCACCGCGGATTACGAGGAGCGAGCCGATGGACTGTTGGAGATCAGAGCAAACATCTTCGTCGAGCGCGACTCGCAGAAGGGCATCGTCATCGGCAAAGGAGGCAGCACGCTAAAAGCGGTGGGGACCGAGGCGCGCGAGGAGATCGAGACTCTGTTCGGGCGTCACGTGTTTCTCGACCTCCGCGTGAAGGTGGAGAAGGATTGGCAGCGCCGCCCGCAATCGCTGGACCGGCTGGGGTTCTCGTAGCGATGGAAACCGCCCGCCCCGTCTACGAGGTCACCCACCTCCACAAGGCTTATCGCTCGCCTCCGGTCCAGGCCAACACCGACATCTCTTTCTTCGTCCATCCAGGCGAAGCGTTCGGCCTGCTGGGGCGAAACGGCGCCGGCAAGACCACTCTCGTCAAGCAGCTTGTCGGCCTGCTCGCCCCGTCCTCCGGCGAGGTGCGATTGTTCGGCGAGCTTGTGCGTGGAACCAGCGCGGGTCAGGTGGGCGAGAGGGTCGCTTACCTTCCCCAGGGCCTTCCTTCCCTGGGCGACCTCCGCGTGCTGGAGGCGGTGACTTGGACGGCGATGCTCCGGGGAGCTGGAAAGGCATCGGCCCGGGCCGAAACGGGTGATCTCCTGGAGCGGCTCGACCTCGAGCAGGTCGCCGACCGGCAGCTGCGAAAGCTTTCTGGCGGCCAGCGCCGACTCGTGCAGATCGCCATGACCCTTGCGGGCAGTCTGCCCGTGATCATCCTCGACGAACCCACCGCCGACATCGACCCCGGCCTTCGCAAGCGGATCTGGCAGATGCTCGCCGCTCGCGCCCGAGAGGGGGCTGCGCTGATCCTCGTAACCCACGACGTGGCGGAGGCCGAACAGGTCCTCGACCGCGTCGCGATCATGGACCGCGGCAGTATCGTCGCTGCCGGTTCCCCGGGGGAGCTGAAGGCGCGGCTCGCTCATCGCACGCGGATCGAAGTCGTCACGGCCAAGGACGGGCCCGTGGATCCCATGGTGATCGCGAACGATCTTGCAGAGGGAGCCATCGTCAGAGGACGGCATATCAGCGCGTGGGTGCCCCGCGATGAGGCGATCCGCCGGCTGGAAAAGTTGATGTCCGCAGTGGATATGGAGGCTCTGGAGGATGTGCGGTTGGTGACCCCGACCCTGGAGGATGTCCTGTTAGAGAGCGGCGTGGCGTTGTCCGCCGAGGACGGGTCCCGTTGAACACCTCGACAGGCGGCAAGCTCACGGTGTTGTTGTGGATCCAGCTAGCGCGCCTGCGCAGCGCGTGGCGTCCCTATCTGATCGTCTCTTCGGCGATGCCTCTGGGCATCGCGCTCCTGATGCGGGCGGTGATGAAGCCATCGCAGGTAACGCGTTACGGGGTGCGGATAGTTGCCGGCTCGGCAGTGCTTGCTATAGCGATGACTGCCATAGTCATGTTGGCCCAGCGCATGGCGTCGCTCAAAGAGACCGGCACCATGGACTTCTACGCCACGCTCCCGGTACCACGTGCTGCGGTCGTCGCTTCGGTGCTCGCCTCTTTCGCAGTCTTTGCGCTGCCGGGGACTGTCATCGTCGTGCTCGTGGGGGCGTTGATGTTCAAGCTCTCGATCGCAGCGCTCTGGGCGGCGGTTCCAGTCTGGGCTCTGGGATCGTTCGCCCTGGCGGGGATCGGTCTCGTGATTGGGTTCGCGGCCCCCGACGAGCAGCTCGCGGGCATGTATTCGAACCTTGCGATGATGGCCGTTCTGTTTCTTGGGATCCTGCCGGCGGCCACGATCCCCGGATGGCTGGGGCCGGTCAAAGCGGTGCTGCCCTCGACGTACGCCATCGATGCTCTGAAGCCCGGGCTGCGGGGCGATGTGTCGCCGGCTCAACTGTGGGATCTGTTGGTCCTCGCCGGGTTCGGGGCGCTATCCTTCTGGGCCGTCCGGGGGCCGCTGTGGCCCCGCTCCGAATAGGGGTTCCCATGCCGCAAGCCACCGTCAAGACCTATGACTCCTTGACTCGCAGCGGAACCCTGGTCTCGGACGATGGCGCCAAGGAGTGGCGGGTCGACCCCGAGGTTATGGATTCCTCGCCGATGTTCCGTTTCCTGCGACCGGGCCAGCGGGTCACGTTCGATCTCGTGGACCCGGACGGCGATCCCAAGATCCGCAATCTCCGGATCGGCATCGCCTGACCTCTGGTCTTCACAGGATCTTCGTTCCGCCGTCCCGGAAATCCGTAGCCCGCCCACTACGCTGAGGACCATGCCCGGCCTCTACAAAGATGAAGCCATCGTTCTGAAGACGATGAAGCTCGGCGAAGCCGATCGGATCGTCACTTTGCTTACCCGGGAACACGGAAAGGTCCGGGCCGTCGCCAAGGGGATACGCAAGACGAAGAGCCGTTTCGGGGGCCGTCTGGAGCCGCTGACGCGCGTGGACCTCATGCTCTACAGGGGCCGCGATCTAGACACGATCACGGCAGCCCAGATCATCAACTCGTTCGACGACCTGCGCACCGACTATTCGATGCTGGCGTCGGCTGCTGCTGTGGTCGAAGCGGTAGAGAAGATCACTCCCGACCGCGAGCGTTCGTTCTCGGTGTATGCACTTCTGCTTGGAGGACTCCAGGCGCTGGCGGATGGGAAGGGAGACAGCGTCGTGCCTGCGTTTCTCGTCAAGCTCCTATCGCTCTCGGGCTACCACCCGCAGTTGACCCTGTGCGCAGGGTGTGGAACGACGAGCGCCCTCGACGGATTCAGCCCGGCGATGGGGGGAGCGGTATGCCGGCTCTGCGGACAAGAGGATCCGGACTCGTTTCAGGTGTCGGGCGACACCATCGTGTTCCTGGCGAGCTTGCTCGCCGGCGAATACGGCCAGCAGTCGGACCGCGAGCGAACGTTCGAGTCGCTTCAAACGCTGAGGCGATACGCGGAATATCACATCGAAAGGCCGCTTCGAAGTCTGCATCTTCTGATCGCTTCCTGAATTGATGGACGTTGCCGGACGGGTCCCCGCGCACGTGGCGATAATCATGGATGGCAACGGCCGCTGGGCCGAACAACGCGGGCTGCCCCGAACGAAGGGCCATGAGGCGGGGGAGCGAGCGCTCTTCGACGTGGTCGAGGGCGCTCTCGAGGTGGGTGTGCGATACCTGTCCATCTTCGCGTTCTCGACGGAGAACTGGGCTCGGCCCGACGATGAGGTCGAGTTCTTGCTTGCGTTCGACAGGTCCCGGCTGCGCATGCGCCGCGATGACTTGAAGACCCGCGGGATAAGGATCCGTCGCATCGGTCGCCGCGACGGCGTGCCGGACGATGTACTCGAGGAGTTCGACGCCGCGGAACGGGCCACCAGCGCAAACTCTCGTTTGGATCTCTTGGTCTGCTTCAACTATGGGGGCCGGGCCGAGCTGGAGGACGCCGCCGCAGCCGGCTCCCTGGCCGATCATCTGTACGCGCCCGATGCGCCGGATGTGGACCTGTTGATCAGGACGTCCGGGGAGCGACGGCTATCCAACTTCTTGCTCTGGCAAAGCGCTTACGCCGAGCTCTACTTCACCGACACGCTATGGCCCGACTTCAAACGCGAGGGCTTATTCGGAGCGATAAAGGACTATGCCTCCCGGGAGCGTCGCTTCGGGGGGCTGTGATTCCGACGCGCAGACAAGAAGCGAGTCGGGCCTGACCCGGCCGGGTTTCCCTGGTCCTTCCATCAGGAAGCGTCGCTGGACCCGTCCCCCTCCTTACAGAAGCAGCTCCTCGTAGCGGGGATTTTCGCGAGCCAGCCGTAGTCGCCAGGGCGTGATCCGTAGGTCATCGTTGTTCTTGTCGATCAGCATCAGAAGCTCGGTGCAGTTGGCTTCATCGAAGACGATGCCGAGGGCCAATAGATCGCCGTCACGATCCTCCGGGTCGCGCAGCCCGATAACCACCTCCAGGTCCGTGGCCGCGGCGAGCTTTCCA
>DATAPE010000045.1:0-5659 GCA_036265345.1 Actinomycetota bacterium | reverse complement strand
CCTCTCTTCCAGATGGCCACCGGGCTGGCGCCGCTCGTCGACTCGATGCTGGGTGGCCCGAGATGAGTCGAACGAAAGCATGGGCTGGAGCTGTCGCCGGCTCGATGGCGCTGGCGGATGGCGTCCTGTACCTCGTCGTGATCCATCGCCAAGGTGACTCGAGTGCGGTCGTGCCGGTGGTTTTCTCTCTTATCGCGCTGGGGGCTCTCGCCGCGGTGACGGGCTGGATCCTGTCGCCGGGAGCCGTCCCCTCGATGCTGCTCGGCAGCTCCGCAGCAGTGTTCCTTGTCTTGGGCGTCCTGGGCATCTTCTCCATCGGACTCCCGTTGCTGATAGCGGCAGGATTCTCACTCTTGGGTGTGAATCAATCGGGCGGAACACAGGAGAGGTCCACGGGGCCAGGGCGACGCGTGGCGCTTGGGAGCCTCGGTGTGGCCGGAGTGCTTCTGGCGGCATTACTTCTCTTCCAGATCGGAAGAGGTGGGACGACCGAATCGGTCACGTGCTCGGGCTCCGCGCAGGGGTCCGGCATGCCTACCGCCCAAGGCGCTGTTCCAGCCCATACGACAAGATCGCATGAGTGCCACACGACTACATCGCCGTAGCCAGCCACTTAACGACGGGGATCAGTGCCCCCACCAACTTCAGCGGGGGGCGCGCCCTTGTTCCCCGACCCGCTCGATCAGGTCGGCGGCTCGAGTCTTGCCATCCAGCTGGCGGATCCTTGTTGCTCCGTCCTCCATCCGGCGCCGCATCGCGGTGTCTGCGAGCAGACGATCCAGCGCGTCGGTTAGCTCGCGCTCCGCGAAGCGGTAGGTATCGAGTCGGACTCCGCAGCCCACCTCCTGCACGCGTTGCGCGTTGTCGTACTGATCCCAGAACAGTGGCAGGACCACCATCGGCTTGCCGAAGTGGAGAGCCTCGGTGGTCGTGTTGTTGCCTCCGTGCGTGATCACCAAGTCAGTCAAGGGAATGATGTTCGTCTGCGGCAGGCGCGCCTCACCCCACATGTTGTCGGCCAGCTCGAACTCGGCGGCGCGCGGGCCCTTCGAGACGATGTACCGATAGGGGGTCTCGGCCAGCACCTCGATCAGCCGCTTCATGAGATCGACATCAGCCGAGCCGAGCGAGCCGAGCGACAGGTAAACGAGAGCGCCCGGTTGGTTCCTGAGCCCGTCGGGAACCTCGAAGGGCTCCTCGGTATCGCGCACCGAGGATTCCAGCCGGTGCCACGTCTCAGCCAGCGGCTGCGAGCGGGGATAGTCGGCGGCCTGTGGGAACAGGTACAAGTTGAGATGCGCCGACGTGTGGATGAACTCGAGTGGGGGCAGCGGGGGAGCGCCCTGCTCGATGACCCAGTCGTTGGTCGATTCCCATAGCTCCCGATGGGTCCGCTCGTACTCCGCCCGGAACGCGTCCCATCCACTGGGATCGTCCAACGGCAGGCCGCTGAACGGAGGTGGGAGGGCCGGGTCCTTGATCTCGAGGGGGTTGCAGCTCACGACCCGGACCCACGGAGCCCCATGGGTCATCAGGGCGGGGAAGCAATTGATGTTGTCCTCGACGATCACGTCGGGGTCGGTGTCGGCCAGGATCTTCTCGAGCTGCGGCTGGGCGTACCTGGCGCCCTCGAACAACGACTCCCACACCGGCTTGATGAAACTTTCTAGCTGTTCGATGGTCGGCTTTCGAAACTCGGGCGCCGTCTCGATGATGAAATCCGTCCAGAACTGCCCTGCATCCTGCTCTCCCTCGGGAGGGGGAGCGAGATCGACCAGGTTCTCCTCGAACCCGAGAGGCTTCAGCCGCCCCTTCCAGGAAGCCTCCGCCGCAAACACGACTCGGTGGCCGCGCTGCTGAAGGACCTTTCCGATGCCGATGCAATTGTTCGTCGGTCCGTAGGCGCTCTCGGGCATGAATACGACCGTGAGACGGTGTGTCGCGATGACTCCTCCCTTCGAGTCACGGCCGATACGAAGCCGCTGCTCAGATGCGGAGGTTAATCGCATGCATCCGGGTGAGTGATGCCACGGTATCGTCCGGCGATGGACACTTCAGAGCTCATCGAGAGATACGCCCAACTTGCCGTCCACGTGGGCGTCAATCTCCAACCGGGTCAGCCGGTGCTTGTCACCGGCCTCGTGGAGCACGCGCCGGTGGTCCGGGCCGTCGGCAGGATCGCCTACGAAGCCGGCGCACGTTACGTATCGGTTCTGTACGGCGACCAGCACGTTCGGCGGGCGATGCTTCTGAATGCCGCCGATGAGATGTTGACATGGACCCCTCCGTATCTGCTCAAGCAGTATCAGGACCTGGCAGCCGACCGGGGAGCCATCATCTCCATCTCGGGCGATCCCGAGCCCGAGCTGTTCGCGGACGTCGATCCCAAGCGCACGGGCGGGTCGAGGATGCTCGAGCTGGCTGAAGAGAGCTTCAGGCAGCTCAACCAGGGATTGACGGCGTGGACGATCATCGCCTGCCCCAACAAGGGCTGGGCCGAGGCCGCGCTGGGAGAGCCCGATACCGATCGTCTCTGGGATGCCGTCGCCCGAGCTGCCCGTCTCTACGACGACGATCCCGTCCAGAGCTGGTGGGACCGCATGGAGGAGTTGGGAGCGCGAGCCGATTCTCTGAACAAGCACGAGCTCGACGCCGTCCATTTCACCGGCCCCGGCACCGACCTCACTGTTGGCCTTCTGCCGAACTCAAGCTGGCAGAGCGCACGTTTCGAAACCTCGTGGGGCCAAAAACACATTCCGAACCTGCCCACCGAGGAGGTTTTCAACGCTCCCGACTTCCGCCGGACGGAGGGCGTCGTCACCTCTACCCGTCCTCTTTTCCTTGTCGGTACGGGGGTCATCGTGCGGGACCTGAAGGTGCGCTTCGAGGCCGGCAAGATCGTCGAGGTTGACGCAAGCTCGGGAGCGGACGTGGTCAAGGCGCAGCTGCAAACCGACGAGCAAGCGCCCTTCCTGGGCGAGGTTGCGCTGGTCGACAAGAGCTCTCAAGTAGGCCAGACAGGTGTGGTCTTCGGGAACACGCTGTTCGACGAGAACGCGACCTGTCACATCGCCTATGGCGGCGGGATCGCCCAGGCGGTCGAGGGGGCAGGGGAGCTTTCGGGTGAGGACCAGATCGCCATGGGCCTCAACCACTCCAAGGTGCACACGGACTTCATGATCGGGGGGGCCCAGGTGGACGTCGACGGGGTGACGTCGCAAGGCGAAACCATCCCGATCATCCGTTCGGACACCTGGCAGCTGTAGCCAGAGCCGCCGGCGGGGGACTGCCCGCGTAGACCGACCGCCGCTCTAGACCTCTAGATCCACCGCCGGCATCACCGCAGGGCTTGCATCTCTACTACCGCTGTAGTATTACTATTGCTGTAGTAGGACGCCTGCTGGATCCGTGGGAAGGAAGGCGCATGCCTGGGACCTCCACCGTTCAGGCGCTGGGATGGGAATGGCCGGAGCTCGACGACCGTGGGCGTGCGCCCTATCGGGGCACGGCTCGCGCTCGCTATACCTATCGAGGGGATGGATTCGCCCTGGGCGCCTTCAGCTCAGCCCGCCGCGATTCCCTCTGGACCCAGGTGAGCTGGCTCGGAGACGGGCATCACATCGTGTTCCCGACCACGGGCGTCGGCATCTGCGTCATGAGCGAAGACCCGTTCCTGACGGGGCCTAACCACGTGGTCCTGTGTAACCCCGGCGACCAGTACAAGAGGCAGTCGGCCGCGGTGGTGGGCGACTGGTCGATCTTCATGATCGTCAAACCCGAACGCCTTCTCGAACATGCCGGACTGTCTAAGTTCGTCGAGGGCGGGAGCCTGCGCTTTGCGAGCCGGATGGTCCCCTTGACTCCCCGTGCCCACCTGGCGCGGTGGGCGCTGATCCGCTACCTCGCGCTCGAGCCGGATCCCGACCCGGGGTTGGTCGACGAAGCGTGTTGCTTCATCCTCGACCGGGTTCTCGATGCGGCGGAAGAGTGCCCCAGCACCTCAGTGCGGCGCCCGGTTGTTGACGAGGCGATGGCGTTACTCCTTCGGTCCTTTGCGGAGCCGTTGACGCTGGACCGGATCGCAAAAGAGCTATACGTCTCGCTGTTCCACCTGGCCCGGTTGTTCAAAGCCGAAACCAGCTACACGCTCCACGGCTATATCACTCAGCTTCGGCTGCGTCGTGCCCTGGATCTGCTCACCGATCCTCATCTCGAGGTGAGAGATGTTGGCGCGCGCGTCGGGTTCAGCACCCATAGCCATTTCTCGGAATCGTTCCGACGGTCGTTTGGCGTGACTCCGTCATTCGTTCGTCAGATCGATGCAACGCGTCTGCGCACGGTGCTGGTCGCGTGACGGTCACTTCTGCGATCCGAACCAACCCTGATGGAAGGAGAAAGTCTTGTTGATCGAACGAAAGTTGTGTCAGCTGCTCGCTGCTGCTGTCGCCGTGGGTCTGGTGGCCGCTGCGTGCGGCGGGGCCGGTACCGGCGGCGGAAAGAAAGTCAAGCCCGACGTCTCTGGAAAGATATTTGGGGGCCGGGCCACCCGCGGTGGAGTTATGAAGATGGACTCGATCGGAGACGTGGACTACATGGATCCCGCGCAGGCCTACTCGGTTCAGTATTTCAACACCGTCGGTCGCGGGACGATCAGAACGCTGGTGAGCTACCCGAACACCTCAGACCTCAAGCAACAGATCAAACCGGTGCCCGACCTCGCCACCTCGCTCGGCCAGCACAACGCCGACAACACTGTATGGACCTACCACCTGAAGTCCGGGCTCAAGTACGGGCCCGCACTTGGAGGCGTCAACGTTCCCGGAGTGACGGGTCAGCCGATCACGACGGCCGACCTCAAGTATGGGATCGAACGCATGTTCAACCCCTCGGTGGGCTCGGGCTACGCGGCTTACTACGACAACATCAAGGGGGCCTCGTCCTGCAAGGCCTACGGCTGCAACATCTCGGGCATCGAGACTCCCAACGCCAGGACCATCGTGTTCCATCTGACGAGACCAACGGGTGACTGGGACCTGCGGCTGAGCATGCCGGGGGCCAGCCCGGTCCCGCAGCGCTACGCGAAGAAGTGGGATCAGACCAAGGACTCGAATTACGACTCGCACGTGCTCGCCGAGGGCCCCTACTACGTGGCCCAATACACCCCAGGGGAACAGATCATCATGAAACGCAACCCCGATTGGGACCCGAGCACGGACACGATCCGAAAGGCCTACGTCGACGAGCTCGATTGGCAGGAAGGCTTCGACAACAGCGTCTGCATAGCAAAGGTCATGAGCGGGGACTTCGACCTCACCGCCGAGGACTGTCTGCCGACAGGGCCGCAGCTGCAGCGGATCACTACCGATTCGGCGCTGGACAAGCGCTTCTTCAACGGTCCCCAGCCCTGCACCTCGTACGTTTTCCTCAACACACGCATCAAGCCGTTCAACAACCTCAAGGTGCGCCAGGCCGTCAACTACGTCATCGACAAGAACAACCTCGAGCGGGTGTCCGGAGGTCCGTTGGTGGGCCACATCGCCAGCAGCATCCTTCCGCCGGGCATGTTGGGATACTTGCCGACCTCGCGATACGACCCCTTCCACAGCACCAACTTCTCCGGTGACGTGGCCAAGGCCAAGCGGCTCATGAAGGAGGCGGG
>DATAPE010000044.1:0-9844 GCA_036265345.1 Actinomycetota bacterium | reverse complement strand
TTCCCCCAGGAGAATCTCGAATACCGCATCATGGGCCTTGATCTGACGCACGCCCGCGCCGCTACAGGCTGATGATCGCGTTCGGTCCTAGGAGGGCTTTCAGCTCCGCGTGAAGTCCGTTGTGCGTGTCGACGTAGAACTCGCTTCCGAGTCGCAAGACCGTGGTCTTGATCGTAGTCACCAGATGAAGGAAGACCTGCGTCGAGCCGGGGTGATTCACCAAGACGTCCTTGAGTCTCTGGATCGTGTTCGACGTGCAGGAGCCTGCGGGAAGGTTGATGATCAGGGGGCGCTCGTCGCCCAGGTTCGGTTCGAGCACTTCCTGCGCCACCACTTTGACCGTGTCGTCGCGAGCATCGCGGTCGACGCGTCCCTTGATAAGCAGGATCGCGTCCGGACGAAGCAAGTGCGCGCTCAGCTCGTACGTCTTGGGGAAGATCAGAGCTTCGACGATCGCCCCTGACATGTCCTCGATATCGAGTAGCACCATCACCTCGCCGCGTCTCGTCACCTTCTTGCGCACCTCCGCGACCAGGCCCCCGATCGTGACGCTCTCCCCTGGCCGCTTGGCGGACAGCGACGCGATGGACGAGTCCGTCATACGGGCGAGCAATCCTTCGACCCCAAGAAGCGGGTGATCCGAGACGTAAAGGCCGAGCACATCGCGCTCCATCGTCATCAAGATCTCGCGCGGGTATTCATCGAGGCCGATCGGGCGGCTGTGGTCGGCGTCGTCATCGAACAGCGAATCCTGCCCGATCTCGAGTTGCCGGCGGCTTCCGATCACGTCGCCGACGATCGACTCGGCGCTTTCAAGCAGGCCCTTACGCGTGTGGCCGACGGATTCGAACGCCCCGGCCTTGATCAGTGACTCGATCGTCTTCTTGTTCAGACAAGAGAAGTCAACCTTGCGGCAGAAGTCCTGGAAAGACTCGAATGCCCCCTTCTGCGCCCGGGCCTCGACGATCTTCTCGACGACGCCTTCCCCCACATGCCGGATCGCCGAGAGGCCGAACCGAACCGAGTCTCCAACCGGAGTGAAGTCGCGGTCCGAGGAATTCACATCGGGGATCAGAACGGGGATCTGCATCTTGCGCGCGACGTGAAGGTAGTAAGGCTTGGCGTCTTTGTTGTCCTTCACGGAGGTCAACAAAGCGGCGATGTATTCAACGGGATAGTGAGCCTTGAGCCACGCGGTCTGGTAGGCGATCTGCGCGTAACCGGCGGCGTGCGCGCGGTTGAACGAGTAATCGGCGAACCGCTCGATCAGCTCCCATAGCTTGATCGCCTGCTTCTCGCCAACCCCCGCTTGGGCACACCCGTCGATGAAACGCGGGCGTTCGGCGGCCATGATGTCGCGCTTCTTCTTCCCGATGGCTTTGCGGACCAGATCTGCCTCGCCAGGCGAGTATCCGGCGATCTTCTGCAGTGTCTGCACGATCTGTTCCTGGAAGACGAGCACCCCGTAGGTCTCTCGGGTCACATCCTCCAAGGCGGGATGCAGGTATTCGACCTTGGTGGCGTCGTGCATCCGCTCGACGTAGGTGGGGATCTGTTCCATCGGGCCGGGGCGGTACAACGCGATCATCGCCATGATGTGCTCGAAAGAGTTCGGCTGCAGCTGCACGAGGTAGCGCCGCATACCTTCACCCTCGAGTTGGAAGATGCCGTCGGTATCGCCCAGTTTCAGCATGTCGTACACCGCGGGGTCATCGAAGGGGAGGTGATCCACGTCCACCTCGGTGCTCTGGTTTGCCTTGATGTAGTCGCGGGTCAGCTCGATGACAGTGAGGTTGCGCAGGCCGAGGAAGTCGATCTTCAGCAGGCCCAGCTCCTCGACGCCGCTCATGTCGAACTGGGAGACCACCTCGCCGTGATCGCCGCGCTTCAGAGGCACGAGCTCGACCAGCGGGTCGCGGCCGATCACGACTCCGGCGGCATGGATCCCGGCCGATCGCTTCAGATTTTCGATCTTGTAAGCGGTGTCGATGATCTCCTTGGCGGCGCCGCCGGCCGCGTACGCCTCTTTGAGCTCGGCGGAGCTCTCCAGCGCCTTCTCCAGACCGGAGTCGCGGCCCATGATCAAGGCCGGGTACATCTTGGTTAGGCGATCGCCCTCTGCAAATGGAAAGCCCAGCACGCGGGCGGAATCGCGGATCGCCTGCTTCCCCTTGATCGTGCCGTAAGTGACGATCTGGGCCACGTGGTCGCTGCCGTACTTGTCCTGCACGTACCGGATCACGTCGCCCCGGTAGCGGTCGTCGAAGTCGATGTCGATGTCGGGCATCTGCTTGCGAGCCGGGTTCAAGAAGCGCTCGAACATCAAGTCGTAGCGCATGGGGTCTACCTCGGTGATGCCAAGCGCGTACGACACCACCGAGCCCGCCGCGCTGCCGCGCCCCGGCCCCACCCGGATGCCTTGCTGCTTCGCCCAGTTCACGAAGTCCTGGACGACGAGGAAGTAGCCCGCGAAGCCCATCTCGCCGATAACGCGCAGCTCGTACTCGGCGCGTTCACGAAGCTCGCGGGTGACCTCGTCGAAGCGGCGCGTAATGCCCGTCCACACGAGCTCGGTGAGGAAGCCGTCGAGAGTCTTGCCCTCGGGAACATCGAAGCGCGGGAGCAGCAGGTTCCCGAGCTCGATCGTGACGTTGCAACGATCTGCGACCTCGAGTGTGGTCTCGCAAGCGCCCGGCCAGCGCGCGAAAGTGGCCGCCATCTCGTCGGGTGATTTCAGATAGAACTCCTCGGAATCGAACTTGAACCGAGTGGGATCGGAGAGCTCGCTGCCGGTGTTGATGCACAACAGCACCTCGTGCGCCGAGGCGTCTGACTTGTGGGTGTAGTGAGAGTCGTTCGTGGCGACCCAGCCGATCCCCATCTCGGTGCCGATCTTCACGAGCTCGTCGTTCAACCGTGCCTGGACCGGCAGGCCGTGCTCCTGCAGCTCGAGATAGAAGCGGTCCCCGAAGATCTCGCGGTACTGAGCTACCTTGCGCCGGGCCCCCGCAAGATCGCCCGCGACGATCAGTTTGGGAATCTCCGCCGACAGGCACCCGGACAGACAGATAAGCCCGGCGGCGTGCTCCGCCAAGAGGGCATGGTCGGTGCGGGGGTAGTAGTGGAGGCCCTCGAGCCACGCCTTGGAGGACAGTTTGACGAGGTTCTTGTAGCCGCCGTCGTCGGCGGCCAGCAGGGTCAGGTGGAAAGTCCTGTCCCCGTTCTCCCGCTGCGGCGGCTTCTCGCGGCGGTCGCCCGCGAAGAGGTAACCCTCCATACCCACGATGGGTTTGACGCCCTGGGCGCGGGCCGTTCGGTAGAACTCCAGGACCCCGTACATCACGCCGTGATCCGTGATGGCGCACGCCGGCATCCCGGCGGCGCCGGCGGCCTCGAACATCTCCCCGATGCGGCTCGCGCCGTCCAGCATCGAGTATTCGGTGTGGGCGTGAAGGTGGACGAAACTCATCGGGCTCTCTCGCTCAAAGGAAATTACACTGCTGTTCTTTAGTACACCCCCCGCCCCCGCTCTTCAAGCACGCCTCCGTGACCAGGGAAGATGCCGCTTGGGAGGGCCCGAAGTCAGTGTCGGCCACCACGCCTGGGGATAACAAGAAGCCGAACCTGTGGATTTTTTTCGAGCTTGGGTACCTATACGGTCACTTCTCGACCCCACGGGATCCAGGCTCGGGGTGAGATCCGGCCCCCGGCCACCGTTACGGATCGGCGGGGTCCGGCTCCCGCAGTCCGGCGGCGTCGAGGGCGGCTCGAAGGTCCTGCGGGAGCCTGTCGGTCACCTCGACCGTGCGGCCGGACTCCGGATGTGGAAATGAGAGGCGCCACGCGTGCAGGAACGGCCGCCTCAGGCCGAGCCCGCGGGACAGATCCGAGGTCCCGCCATAGACCCCATCACCCAGGATCGGGTGCTCGATATAGGCCAGGTGAACCCGGATCTGATGCGTGCGGCCGGTGTCGAGCTTGACCTCGAGCAGCGCCAGTGCCGCCCCCCGCTCCAGCAATCGATAGTGGGTGACGGCGGCCCGGCCCTCGGGAACCACCGCCATCACCGTCCGCCGCCTGGGGTGGCGCGCGATGGGCGCCTCGATCGTGCCGGTCGCGGCCGGAGGCGAGCCGCGCACGAGCGCCAGATACCGCCGCTCCACCCGGCGCTCCTGCAGGGCCGCGGTCAGCGCGGCGTGGGCGTCATCGTCCCTGGCGATAAGCAACAGCCCCGAGGTGCCCTTGTCGAGACGGTGAACGATGCCGGGCCGGGGCGATCCCTCGCCGGACAAGCTCAGACCCATCCCCAAGAGCGCATTGACCAGGGTCCCATCCGGATGCCCACCCGCGGGATGCGTGACCAGCCCGGCCGGCTTGGACACGACCAGCACGCGATCATCCGAATAGCGCACCTCGAGCGGGATGTCCTCGCCGCGAGGAACGTCGGCCGTCGCGGCCGCAACCCTTCCCTCGACCAGCTCTCCGGCCCCCAGGCGGTGGCTCGGCCGCACCGCCCGGCCCCCGACCAGCACGTCACCGGCCGCCACTGCATCCGAGGCGGCTCGCCGGGCGATCCCCGCTCTGCGCGCCAGTACCGCATCCGTCCGACTCCCCACTTCGGCAGCCGACGGAGTGAAGCGGATCACTTGGTGCGGGCGGGATTCCGGCTGCTCATGAGGATGACCAGGATGACCCCGATCACGATCGCCGAGTCGGCGAGATTGAAAACCGGCCACACGTGAAGGTCGATCCAATCGACCACCCGACCCCCGAGATCACGGAAGATCCGGTCCGAAGCGTTGCCCAAACCACCCCCGAGCATCATCCCCAGAGGTACGAGCATCCGGGCGTCTGCCAGCTGCCGGACCCACACGACCAGCAACCCGACCACCAGCACGGTCGCGGCGATGAAGAGACCTGGAACCCCTTGAAGGATCCCGAACGCTCCCCCCGAATTCAACGTGAGCCGGAGCGTAAGGACCCCCTTGATGATGTCGATCGGGTGATCTCGAAGGTGGTTCACGGCCAGCTGCTTCGTTATCTGATCGAGTGCGAGGACGGCGGCGGCGACCGGAAGCAGGACGCGGAGCGATCGCAGTCCTCCGGCCGCGGTCGCGGCTAGCTGGGGAGGATCGTCGGGAGCCGGCGCGTCGGCGGGCAGGGTCATCTGAGAGGGGTCGTCAAGGGCTCGCGCCTCAGCGGGCGCGTTCCTCACGGCGCTTGCAATCCATACACAGCAGTGCGTGTGGCAACGCCTTGAGCCGCGGTGCGTCGATCGGCCGCCCGCAGCGTTCACAGGTGCCATAAGTCCCATCGTCGATGCGAGAGATGGCCCGATCGATCTGTCCGATCAGATCGCGAACGTTGTTCTGGATCGAAAGCTCGCGCTCCCGGTCGAACGTGGCGGTTCCTGCGTCCGCGAAATCCTCGTCGAAGCCCGCCTCTCCGGTCAGATCCGACTGGGTCTTCTCGAAAACGTTCGCCTCGATCTCCTCGATGCGCTCTTCGAGCTCGGCGCGCTCGGATTCCAGCCGCCTACGGATCTCGTCGATCTCGCCCTTGTCGAACTTCGCCGCACGCGCGGGAGACGCCTTCTTCGGAGCCAGCTTCTTCATCGTGATCGGTGGGAGGCCAGGACGTTTGCCGCGCCGTTTGGGAGGCGCCGCCTGCACCGGGGTTTCTTCCCGAACGGTCTTCGCCGCCGCTCCGCTCGAGCGCTTCGACGCGGTGGTCTTTCGGTCGCTCGCTTTGTCCCCCACCGCCTTCCTGGCCCCCGCACTTTTCGCCGGGACCTTGCCCGAGCCTCGTGCGTTGGACCGCGCGGTGGTCTTGGTGGTGGCCTTCCTGGCGCTGGTCTTGGTGGCCTTGGGCGACCGCCCACTGCGGGTGGTTTTGGAGGAGGCCGAGCCCTTGGCGGCAGCCTTCTTCGGTGCGGTCCTGCGTGCCGCCGTTTTCTTTGCCGTGGTCTTCTTGCGTGTCGTCTTTTGGGCGGAGGATCGCGTCCCAGACGGCTTCTTGGCCGGGCTCATGGGCAGGGCACGATATCAGACGGGGGTGCCGATCCCGGTTGATCGCGCCGCCCCCTTTATCGTTGCTGGATGGCGCGGACCGATCTCTACAGGCGGGTGGACGCGCGGGTCTCGTTCCCGGATCTGGAGGCCCGCGTCGCCGAACGCTGGGCCGATACCGACGTCTTCCACCGTTCCCTCGACCAGAGGGCCGGGCAGCCGGAATGGGTCTTCTACGAAGGACCGCCCACCGCCAACAACAAGCCCGGGATCCACCACGTGGAGCCCAGGGCATTCAAGGACATCTTCTGCCGCTTCCAGACGATGCGGGGCCGCTATGTCTTCCGCAAGGCGGGGTGGGACTGCCACGGGCTCCCGGTCGAAGTAGAGGTCGAGAAGGAGTTGGGCATAAAGCTCAAGCAGGAGATAGAGGAAAAGGTCGGCATCGAGGCCTTCGTGGATCTGTGCCGGGCTTCGGTGCGGCGTTACGTGGACGATCACACTCGGTTCACCGAGCGGATCGGGTTCTGGGTCGACATGGACGACGCTTAC
The DNA here is from genome assembly GCA_036265345.1 of Actinomycetota bacterium. Classification (GTDB taxonomy): domain Bacteria; phylum Actinomycetota; class CADDZG01; order CADDZG01; family WHSQ01; genus DATAPE01. Next base: position 3,284 of record DATAPE010000044.1, on the reverse strand, counting down.
TGGACCCTCGATCCCAGCTACATCGAAACCGTGTGGTGGCTGCTCAAGCAGATCTGGGACAAGGGCCTCCTCGAGGAGGACTTCCGGGTGGTCCCCTACTGCCCCCGATGCGAGACGTCGCTGTCGTCCCACGAGCAGCATCAAACCGACGCCTACAAGGACATCGTCGACCCCTCGGTCTACGTTCGTTTCCCACTGGCGGAGGAGCCGGGAACCGCTCTGCTGATCTGGACCACGACCCCATGGACGCTGCTGGCGAACATGGCGGTCGCGGTGAACCCAGACCTCGTCTACGCCAAGGTCGCGGACCCCGGGATCAAAGGCAGCTTCGTCATCGTGGCCCGCGAGCGTGTAGCCGAGCTGGCCGGCGAGGACGCGCGCATAGAAGAGGAGATCCCCGGCACGGATCTGATCGGGACGCGCTACGTGCCTCCGTTCGGCTTCGTGGACCCCGGAGCCAACGGACACCGCGCCTACGGAGCGGCATACGTGACCACCGACGACGGTTCGGGGATCGTTCACCTCGCTCCCTACGGCGAGGAGGACATGGAGGTTGCGAAGGCCGAGGATCTTCCGATCGCGCAGATGATCGATCCCTCGGGACGAGTGATCGCAGAAGGGGGGCCGTACGCCGGCCTTCGGGTGAGAGAGGCCAACGGCCCGATCATCTCGGATCTCGAGCAGCGCGGCCTGCTGTTCAAAGCAGAGGATCACGAGCACTCCTACCCGCATTGCTGGCGCTGCGGCACTCCGTTGATCTATTACCCGCACCGCGACTGGTACATCCGCACGTCTCAGATGCGGAGCGAGTTGCAAGCGTCCAACGAGGACACTCGCTGGCAGCCGCCGACCATCAAGTACGGCAGGTTCGGCAACTGGCTGGAGAACAACGTCGATTGGGCGCTGTCCCGCGACCGTTACTGGGGCACGCCGCTGCCGATCTGGAAGTGCGCAGCAGCGCACCACACCTGTGTGGGCTCCTTCCAGGAGTTAGAGGAGATGTCGCACGTGAACCTTGCGGGCTTCGATCCCCACCGTCCCTATGTGGACGACATCGTCATCTCCTGCCCGCAGTGTGGAGAAGAGGCGCGCCGGGTGCCTGCGGTGATCGATGCATGGTTCGACTCCGGCTCGATGCCGTTCGCTCAATGGCACTACCCATTCGAGAACGAGGACCTCTTCGAACGTCGCTTCCCTGCCGATTTCATCACCGAGGCGATCGACCAGACACGGGGTTGGTTCTATTCCTTGCTGGCGATCGCGACCTTGGTGCGGGGGCAGAACAGTTACCGCAACGTGGTCGTGCTCGGTCACATCGTGGATGCGTTCGGCAAGAAGATGTCCAAGTCGGTCGGAAACGTGATCGACCCCTGGACCGTGCTCGACGCGCAGGGGGCCGACGCGCTGCGGTGGACCCTGTTCACCGCAGGCAGCCCTTGGGCATCGCGGCGGATGTCATCCCAGATCGTCGAAGACGTTTTGCGCAAGCACCTCATGACGTTGTGGAACACTTACTCCTTCTGGGTGACCTACGCGTCGCTGGAGGGCTTCGAACCCGGTGCGCACTCGGTTCCCGTGGAGGACCGCCCGGTGCTCGACCGGTGGGTTCTGGCGGAGCTCGCCGACACCGTTCAGGTCGTGACGCAGTCCTTGGACGAGCTCGACGCCACCACCGGGGGCCGGCGGCTGGAGGCGTTCGTCGACGACCTGTCGAATTGGTACGTGCGCCGGTCACGGAGACGGTTCTGGAAGTCGGGCCAGGACGCAGACACGACCGCCGCGTTCCTCACCTTGTGGGAATGCCTCGTCGCGGTGGCGCAGTTGAGCGCGCCGTACATGCCTTTCCTGGCGGACGAGATCTACACCAACCTCACAGGTCCCGTTGGCGACGCGCCGGATTCCGTGCATCTGACCGATTGGCCGGCGCCTCTTCCGGGGGCCGCGAACGAGGCTCTCCGGGAACAGATGGCTCTGGTGCGCCGTCTCGTCACGCTCGGTCGATCGGCACGGACCGAGGCGAAGGTGCGCGTGCGTCAACCGCTGTCGCGCGCTCTCGTGGTGCTGCCGTCCGACCACAGCGCAGACCTCGGCGGTCTCGCGTGGCTCGTATCCGAAGAGCTCAACGTCAAGGATGTCGAAGTCGCTCACGGCTTGGAGGAGCTCGTCTCTTATTCGGTCAAGCCGCGCTTCAACGTGCTCGGCCCCCGCTTCGGGTCCCGGGTGAAAGAGGTTGCGACCGCGCTCGCTCGGAGCGACGCCCATGCGCTTGTGGCTGAGCTGGAGTCGGCGGGGAGCATCACGCTGACCGTTGGCGGCGAGTCGGTCACCTTGGGAGCCGACGACCTCGACGTCCGGGTCGAGGGCCGGGAGGGTTTCTCGCTCGTCCAGGAAGGCGCCTACGGCGTCGCCCTCGATCTCGACCTCACCCCCGAGTTGAAGGCGGAGGGGGCCGCGCGGGAGGTCGTCCGGGCCACCCAGGAACTCCGCAAGGCGAGCGGGCTCGAGGTCGAGGACCGTATCGAGCTGTGGCTGGCGGCCGACGGAGAGCTGGGAGCCGCGCTAGCCGATCACGAAGCGTTCATCGCCGGCGAGACGCTGGCGACGAGCACGCACCGTGGCGATCCTCCCGGCGACGCCACCGCCACCGTGATCGAAGTGGACGGCGGCACGATCACGGTGGGGCTCAAGCCCCAGCGCTAGCCGCGATTTTCGCGGTCGACAAGTAACCGCACTGGTAGCTGAGAGCTCGCAACTGAAACCTGGTTCGCGGTCGTGGGCCACGCTACGCGCGGCTGGGCGCGCAAAAAAAGCGGGTTAGGGAGCTGCGTTGGCCGGTTTCTTGGCGGGACGCTGGCCCGGAGGCGGTGAGGGGGCCTCGCGGGGCTGCTGGTGGTTGCCGGACGGGTGGCGAGGGTGAGTCTGCAGGGTTTCGAGTGACTTCAGCTGGCCTTCGAGGAATCCTGCGAGACGCTGTTTGAGGTCGCTCTCGTAGCTCTTGAGGCGCTCGATGCTCTGCTCGAGCTCGCGCTGGCGCAGCTCGTTCCGCCGATCCCCCTCGCCGATCCGGCGGGCGATGTCGGCGTCGGCTTCCGCGATCTTCATCGCGGTGGCTTCGTTGGCCTGACGACTGCGCTCCTCGGCTTCGACGAGAAGCTTGTCCGCCTTGGCCTTGGCCTTGGCGATGGCTTCTTCGGCGGCTTGCTGAGCGCTGACCAGGGTCTGCTTCAGCATGTCCTCGGTCGTGCGGCTGGTAGAGACGGTCTGATCGAGCTCGCCCAAGCGCC
>DATAPE010000043.1:0-2083 GCA_036265345.1 Actinomycetota bacterium | reverse complement strand
AGAAGCCACGCTCCAAGCCAGCTGTAAAAGGCGCCCTTTCCACGACTTTCTCGGGGTGCCGAGGAGCGTTACCCGAGAACCAGCCTCGACTTTCCCTAAATGGTAAGGAGGGGGTCGACGGTTCGAGTCCGTCAGAGGGCTTCCCTCAACCGAGCGGTCTGTGACGACAATCGGGCCTCCGAGAGAGGCCCTTTCGCATCGCTGGGTCAGATCTGGGTGAGACCCAGCGACGAGAATGACGAATGACAACGGCTGGCCCACCACAGCGGATACGGCTGCCACGTGACTGCCGAAGGAGCTAGAACGTTGAACTAAATGGTGCGATCAATGGTTGAGCGGCCGCGGATACTCGTGCTTGATCTTCTGGAGACCTTCGCGCGTGAGCGCGACATGGATGTCCGCCTCGAACGAAGCCACGACCGAGAGGCGTGGACATGCGCGCTGATGGTCAACCGCGTCGGGCCTACGTTCCGCGGTGACGGCCCCACTGCGCGCGAAGCAATCATGGTCGCGCTCAAGCAAGCCGGCGTCGAGCTACCGAACTGATGCCGCCGAGGAAGCGACCTGCACGGAGCGTGTGCAGCCCGAAGTCTGCGGCTTGGAAACGATCATCCGGCCGTTCTCGTAGGACGCAGTAATCGAGGACGCCCCCCAAGAGCACTCCTGCCGGGCCCCGGCCGCGCCAGCGCAGGACGCAACCATGAACAGCGTCGCAGCGGCAACGGTCAGCTTCGCTCGAGTGTGTGCAAAGACCCCCACGTTCCTCTTTCCCTTAACGCTTTAGAGGCGGCTGAGGTTGCGGTCGAGAGCAGACGTTCGCGTCCGCACGAAAGGTCGTGGCGTATCAGCCGCGGCGGTTCTCCGGAGTAGGGCAGTCAAGTTCTGGGAATGAGTTCAACCCGGACGGGCCGGCCGGGTTCACGTTGCCTCTCCCGCCGTGGGTCCGTAACCGGCCCGCCCGTTACTACTCGGTACCCGCGTCGCGATCCGGCATGCGGCTGTCCCGTAAAGATTCCGTGAAAACTGCGCGCCGCCTACGCACGGCCCTGCGCCGTTCGCCGGCCACCAAAGATTGGGGGCGGGCCACGAGAGACCGTGCCGACCGGAGAGGGTTGATCAGCGGGAGAACCGCCCCCACCCGCCATGTTTGCACCGCCCCAGGACGAACTGAGAGAGGAGGCCCTGCCTGAGGGCCTCCAAGACCGAACGCGAATCGCTGACCCGCGGTCAGTCGCAGTGGTGATCTGGAGCGAGCCGGTCTCGGCCTGGCGTGTCGTGTGACAATCAGGAAATGAACTTCGCCGAGCGAGCAGCTCGCAACGAGGAAGTCGTGCGTGACGTCAACCAGCAGATCGAGGAAGGCGCCAAACGTCACGGAGTCGACACCGCGATGCCGCTCCACTGCGAGTGCGGACAGGCAACTTGTTTGGAGAAGGTCGAGCTATCGCCCTCGCGCTATGAGCAGATCCTCGCGAACCGCTACCGATTCATCGTCGTCCCTGGCCACGAGCAAGCCGTGGTGGAGCGGGTCGTCGAGGAGTACGAGAGCTTCTTCATCGTCGAGAAGATCGGTGATGCTCGCGAGCAGCTCGATCAGGACCACCCGCAGCAGACGCACCGCGACGCGGCCAGACACACCTCGCCGTAGGAGTGCAGGGTCGGCGGCCCGTTTTCATTGCACGCCGGATTCCTAGAGGGCGCTGAACGTGTAGATCGGGTAGCCCCTACGGAAGGAGGCGCACCACGTGTCCGCCCTGCGGGTCACGGAGCGGGTGTACGACCTGTCCAACCCACCTCGACGAGCAAGGGGTCGTGGATTAACGCCACATCTTTGGGTAGGAGCTTGGTTCGCTAACGACCGGCGGGTCATTCGCTACCGACCTAGGCACAGAAGCACCTGTAAGGAGGGGTCAACGACAGCGCGTTTCGGTCAGGATGGAGCATCAATGGAGCAGAGCGGACACGGCGCATTCACGGTCAAAGCGCTCGGCCCCGATACCTGGGGCGCCTTCGCCGACCTCGCCGAGCGGCACAACGGCGTGTGGGGCGGCTGCTGGTGCACCTGGTTTCACACGATGCACGC
>DATAPE010000042.1:0-4845 GCA_036265345.1 Actinomycetota bacterium | reverse complement strand
CGCACGATCCTGGGTCAACAGGTCTCGATCGGCGCCGCTCGAACGCTGGCGTCCCGGATGGCCGCGGAGTTCGGCACGAAGTTGTCGCAACCAGTTGCCGGGCTCGAGCGCGTGTGGCCGGACGCAGCGACGCTGGCCGATGCCGACCTCGGGGGCCTCGGCATCTCTCCTAGCCGGTCCGCGACGCTGCTCCGGCTATCGGAAGCGGTTGCCTCCGGAGACATCAACCTGGACGCCGGCGCAGACCGGGATGAAACCGAGCGCCGGCTCCGGGACATCAAGGGCATCGGGCCGTGGACCGCGTCTTACATCCGGATGCGGGCGCTGCGGGACCCCGATGTCTTCCTCGACACCGACCTCGGCGCGCGCCGGGCGCTCCAACATCTGGCGATCTCGAGCGATCCCAGGGGAGTAGCCGTTCGGTGGCGGCCGTGGCGTTCCTATGCCCTTCACTACCTATGGACCGCAGCCTGACCAAGGAGGATCGATGATCTACCAAACTGTGCTCCCGAGCCCGATCGGACCACTGCGAGCAACCGCAGAGGACGATCGGCTAACCAGCCTCAGCACTAACGACATCGCCGCCCCGAGCGGGACACACATCGAGCGTGACGATGACAACGCCGTGTTTCGGAGTCTTGCCACCCAACTCGAGAGCTACTGGGCAGGAGAACCAGTGGTCTTCGACGTCCCCATCTCTCTGCGGGGAACTCCGTTCCAGACGCGCGTATGGAATGCGCTGCGTGACATCCCGTACGGCCACACGATCAGTTACGGCGAGCTCGCGCGACAGGTTGGTCAACCCTCTGCCGTGCGAGCCGTTGGACGAGCCAACGGAGCAAATCCGATCGCGATAGTCATCCCATGTCACCGGGTGATCGGAGGAGACGGATCGCTTACCGGCTACGCCGGCGGTCTGGAACGCAAGCGAGCGCTCCTGTTGCTGGAAGACGCTCTAGCCGGAACGCAAACCAAGCGCATCCGCCGCACCCCGGTCGGACAGGTCTAATTCCAAGCGGGGAGCCCCGGCAAGATCGTCGGCGGCGTCGATCGCTTCGGCGATCGCGAAGGGAGTGGTCGAGGACCGGCTCCAAAAAGTGCGTGGGCGCGACGCGCGCAGGAACACGTAATCCGTAGCTTGGGAGCGAAGCAGATCCAGGCACCGGGTTCCGCGGCCGGTGGCCACTGCGACGACGCGGTCCACGGTGGTCGGCGCGACGGCCTCGAGGGCGGTCTCGAGTCTGGGCAGGCCGGCGTCGTCGAGGCCGAAGAGGACCATTGTCCGGCAGCTGCGCGCGGCTCGCTCGATCAAGTCGGGGTCGTCCGAGGCGCCTAGAGCGACGTAGGCACCGAGAGATTTCCAGCGCGCCGCCAGGTCTCGGTCGGCTTCGATCACTCTTACCTCATCACCCTGCCCGATGAGGCGTTCGATCGCCGCAGTGCCCACCTGCAGGGGCGGCGACAAGAGCAGGACGCTCACGCGTGAACCCGGAGAGCATCCCTTACAAGGGTGAACCGAGCCGATCGCGATGCTGGAAGCGGCTCGCCATCGACGTGACGAGCAAAGGGTCTTTCGGCAACCACCTCGAACGCGTCGAGGTCGTTCGCATAGAAGGCGTCCGGGTGCCGGGACACTCCGCCGGAGATCAGCGAACCCCAGAAATAGAAGGGCAATGCCTCGACCCTCATCTTGCGCAGAGCGAAGACGTCCAAGCCTCCCTCGAGGCGGACGCTGGGGGCAAGGTTGATCGGACGGCCGACCAGATACGCGTACGGGCCTGCGTTACAGGCGATCGCCATCGCAACCGGGATCTCGCCGAAATCGCCGCGCAGCACCATCGCGGGGTTGCGGTGCCGGTAGCTGCCCGCAAGCACGCGGAACGCACTCCAGTAAAAGAACAGCTCGCCCATGTGCCGTTTCACCGGGACATACCGCTCCACCCGCTCGGCCGCTTCGGCATCGAAGCCGCACCCGGCCGAAAAGGTGAACAGCCGGTCGTCCATCCGGCCCAGCGGTACCATCCTCGGCTTCTGCCGGGCCGTTTGCTCTAACCGGTCGACCGCGCGCATCGGATCCATCGGCAAGTCGAGAGCGCGTGCGAACACATTCATCGTCCCGCCTGGAATCAGGCCCAAAGCCGAGTCGGTTCCGGCAAGCCCGTTCGCCACCTCATTCACATGGCCGTCGCCGCCGAAAGCGATGATCAGAGGCACTCCCCGCTCCGCTGCGTCCGCGGCCAGACCGATCCCGGTGTCGCGACCTGTGGTCGAGAAGGCCTCCAGGTCGAACCGCTCTCGCAGGGCTGCGATCACCGCCTCGTGCAGTGGAGGCGACAAGCGGCCTGCATTCGGGTTGACGATCAACGTGGCCGGCAGTCGGCGCCTCGCAGCTATCATCCCGCCCACGCTATAGGGGATGTGGAGTAGCCAAGATGTCGCGACCTCAGATCATCGATACGAAGATGCACGGCGAGCCGGGGCTGACCGCTGCATTCCTGGTGCGGGGCGAAAAAACCGCGCTCGTGGAGACCGGACCGAAATCCTCGATCGACCACGTGACGGCGGGTTTGCAGCACGCCGGTGTCGAGACCCTGGATCACATCGTCGTGACCCACATCCACCTCGACCACGCGGGGGCTGCCGGAACGCTCGCCCGCCTCTACCCGACCGCCTCCGTGGTGGTGCACCCCGCGGGGGCCGAGCATCTGATCGATCCCACGAGACTGTGGGCGAGCGCCACGCGGATCTACGGCGCAGAGATGGAGATCCTGTGGGGCGGGATCGACCCCGTGCCGTCCGAGCGGATCCAGGTCATAGGCGACGGGGAGAGCCTCGATCTCGGGGGCCGCTGCTTGCGAGCGATCGAGACGCCGGGTCACGCGCGCCACCACCACGCCTTCCTCGATGACGCCACGGGAATCGCCTTCACCGGCGACGCACTCGGCGTCCGGCTTCCCGACATCGGCTCGTTCCGGCCCGCGACGCCGCCTCCGGAGTTCGATCTCCAACAAGCGATCGCCTCCATAGCCAGGATCCGGGACACCGAAGCTGCCGAGCTGTGGCTGACGCACTACGGCTCCCAGGGAGAAGGAGTTCGCGGATGCACCATCGATGAGGCTTGCAACTTGGCCGCAGATGCCCTCACGAGATGGGCAGGATGGGTCTCGCTCGCGCGCGGCCAGACACGAGATCTCGACGAGGCCGCTGCGATCGTGCGGGCCGAGGCCGAACGCGACATGGATCGAGAGCTCACCGCGCGACAGATCGAACGGATGGAGCGGACCACGTCGTACTGGATGAACACCTGGGGCTATATGCGGTACATGGACAAGGCTGGGCTATAGGTCGGCTAGTCGCGGGGCCCGGGAGATGCGGGTCTGCCGGCTTTCTGGGGCCTGCTCTTCAGGCGATCTGCCCTTGCCTGTGCGTCGGTGAGCTCGGGGTCGGCCGCCGCAACCGCCTCGAACCAGGTGCGAGCCTGGGTAAAGCGGCCTCTGCGCTCGAGAAGATCGCCCAACACGTACCACGCCCGCAGATGGTGCTCCTCGGGGGACTTCGGGTTCAGATCGAGACGTTCCAGGCGTTCGATGGCTTCCCCGACATGCCCCATGTCCGCTAACGCGCCGGCGGCCACGATCTCCCCCTCGTACGCGATGGGGGCCGGGACCCGCTCCGGACGGATCTCGTCACACAGCTCGAGGGCCTTCTGCGGTTTGCGCAACGCACGGTAGCAATCGGCAAGCACGGGGTTCTGGTCGGCCAGGCCCGACAGCCGTCGATAGGTGGAGAGCTCCCGTACTGCGTCTTGCCACTTGCCGGCCCGGTAGAAAGCGAGCCCGAGCAGCTCGCGAGGTGCGATCGCACGCAGAGCCATGTGCTTGGACTGCTCGCCGAGCCGGATCGCCTCGTCGTAGTCCTCAGCCGCAAACGCGGAGGCCGCCTCCGCAAACGTCTTAACGAGGATGTCACCTTTCCCAGGCCGCACCGTGGAGTGGAGCTCTCGAACGATGTCGTCGGAGAGGTGGACGGGCTCGTATCTCGGTCGTCGACTCACGGGCCGACAACGGTAACGGCTCGCGGACGGGGCCGGGTGTCTCAGGGATCGATCTTCTATGGTCGAGGAGCCACGCATAGCGTGGCTGAGCTCGAAAAGAGATTGCCCTTGAGAACTGGACAGTGTGCCTGCCATGGAGATCAGTGTCTTCAACTAGGAGTCGAGACATCGCACACTCAGCGTGAACCGAGTTGGCGTTTCTCTTCATTGGCTCCTTAGAAAGGAGGTGATCCAGCCGCACCTTCCGGTACGGCTACCTTGTTCACGTGGTTCCCCATGTCGCCATGGGGCGTGGACTATATCTTCATCCTGGTTTCCAGCTCCCAGGAGCTCGGCGTGTAGTCTCTGAGGGGTCAAGAGCACATCCGAAGATGTCTCCGACTTCCCTGCTGATTGTCCGCACCGGACAGATTGTCACTGCTCATGTCTCCAAATGCCAGGTAGGACATAAAGCAGTACTGCCGGATTCAACGGGGTTTCCAGCAAATAGCCAAGTTTGTGTCGCTTGCTGTTACCAGCAAGAGGTCGCAACGTGACTTACGACTTCACCCCAATCGCGAACCCCACCTTCGACGGCTCCCTCCCAAAAGGGTTGGGCCACCGGCTTCGGGTGTTGCCCACTTTCGTGGTGTGACGGGCGGTGTGTACACGGCCCGGGAACGTATTCACCGCAGCGTTGCTGATCTGCGATTACTAGCGACTCCGACTTCATGAGGTCGAGTTGCAGACCTCAATCCGAACCGGCCGCGCTTTTTTGGGATTCGCTCCACCTTGCGGTATCGCAGCCCTTT
>DATAPE010000041.1:0-1758 GCA_036265345.1 Actinomycetota bacterium | reverse complement strand
GAGGCCGAGCCGGACAAGCGACTCGCGTTCATCGCCGAGATGGATATGGGTGCTCCTGAAGGCGAGGGGCCGGTTGTCTACGCCTGCCCGATGGACCCGGAGGTGATCGAGCAGGAGCCGGGTAAGTGTCCGCAGTGCGGGATGAAGCTGCTCGCGACTGAGGCGACTTACACCTGCCCGATGCACCCCGAGGTCCTCAGTCGCGAGCCGGGGCATTGCCCGGAGTGTGGGATGAAGCTCCTCCCGGCGCAGCTGGTCAAGCAGGCCGGCGCCGGCCACGAGCATCACGACCATGACGAGGGCCACGCGCACGGCGAGGGCCACGGCGGTTATGACCACGAGGCCGCTGGCGGAATCGAGTGGGAAGACGACATGGTCGAGGTCAACCGAATGACGACCCCCGCCAACATGCGCTGGAAGCTGATCGATCGAGCTACCGGCAACGAGAACGCGGCAATCGATTGGCGTTTTCGCGTCGGGGACCAGGTGAAGATCCGCCTTCTCAATGAGATGGCCGGCGATCACCCGATGCACCACCCCTTCCACGTTCATGGTGCCGGGCGGCTATTGATCCTGGCCCGCGACGGCGTGCCTGAGCCGAACCTGGTTTGGAAGGACACGATCTTGGTCCGGACCGGGGAGACGGTCGACGTCCTTCTGGACGTCACAAATCCCGGCCTGTGGATGGCTCATTGCCACATCGCCGAGCACCACGAGAGCGGGATGATGTTCAGCTTCGAGGTGAGCGAATGACTGGCGAGTCGCCCGAGCGAGACGTTGCGGTGCGCACCTAGGCTGCCGGTTGTGGCGGCATCCGAGCGTCTTCAGGCCGCACTCGAAAACCAGATCTCCGCCGGCGCACCTGGGGCGATCGCAAGTATCGAGGCGCCTGGCGCGGGCCTCGTCTGGAGGGGCTCGGCAGGCCGCCTTGCCCATGAGGAATCCCGGAGCCTGCGGCCCGACGACGCCTTCCGGATCGCGAGCGTCACGAAGAACGTGACCGCCGCCGTCGCAGTGCGGCTCGCTCACGATGGCAGGCTGGTTCTGGATGACCCCCTCGATGGCCAGTTGGACTCGGAGTTGCTCGATCGCTGGCGCTCCTTCGAGGACTTGCCGCGAACGACGCCCCGCCAGCTACTCGAGCACACTTCGGGCCTCCCAAATTATTTTGGGGACGAGGCATTCATCGCGCGCGTACGGCGGGACCCGGACCGCGCCTGGGACCCGGCCGAATTCGTCGATCACGTGGCCGAGCGCTCCAAGCCGGACTTTCGCCCCGGCGAGGGCTTCAGTTACTCCGACACCGGCTACACCGTCGTCGGAATTTTGCTCGAGCAGATCACCGGACAGCCGCTTCACTCGATCTATCGAGAAGTCGCCTTCGACCCGCTCGGAATGGAGGGGACGTGGCTCGAGGGGCACGAACCATCGCGGCAGCTCGAAATTGCCCACCACTACGACGGCGAGGTGGACATGACGGAGCTTTCGCCGACGATCGATTGGGCCGGAGGCGGCCTCGTTGCGACCGGGCCCGACTTGACGAGTTTTGTCCGTGGATTGTGGTCTGGACAGATCCTCGACTCCGACGGACTCAACGAGCTGACGAGCTGGACGGCGGGCACATCTTTCCCATCTGGATACGCGCTTCGCTACGACGACTACGGGTTGGGGACCGGACGTGTCGTCGTGGAGGGAGTAGAGCTCATCGGGCACACCGGGTTCATCGGTGCCTTCGCCTTCCATGCGCCCGAGTACGAC
>DATAPE010000040.1:0-16985 GCA_036265345.1 Actinomycetota bacterium | reverse complement strand
ACCAGCGGACACCTTGGATTCTTCCGAGAAAACATGTTTCCGCCCATGGAGGCAGACGAGAGCGACTACTACGCCAAGCCGATGAACTGCCCGTTCCATATCCTCATCTATCAGTCCAGGACGCGTTCGTACCGCGAGCTTCCCGTTCGCTTGAGCGAGCTTGGAACCGTGTATCGCTACGAACGATCGGGAACGATCCACGGGATCCTGCGGGCACGAGGGATGACGACGGATGATGCACACATCTTTTGCCGCCCCGACCAAGTGGTGGCAGAGCTGGTTGCGGTGGTGGAGTTCCTGCGCGACCTGTACGGCACTGTGGGGTTGTCTCCCGACGCAGTCCGCTTCTCGACGAAACCCGACAAGGCGGTGGGGGCTCCCGAGCTGTGGGAGCTCGCCGAGGACTCGATCCGAGCAGGTCTGGACGAAACGGGGCTCGATTACACAGTGTCGGAAGGCGAGGGCGCGTTCTACGGACCCAAGATCGATGTCGACGTGCGCGACGCGATCGGCCGTTACTGGCAGGTCTGCACGATCCAGGTGGACTTTCAGGAGCCCGAACGCTTCGGCCTGGAATACATAGACGAGCACGGCGAGCGGCAGCGCCCGGTGATGGTTCATCGCGCCTTGTTCGGATCGGTCGAGCGCTTCTTCGGCGTGTTGGTCGAGCACTTCGCCGGCGCCTTCCCGACTTGGCTCGCGCCGGTGCAGGTGGCCATCATCCCGATCGCCGACCGCCACATGGATTACGCGCACCAAGTGGCCGAACGTCTGCGGCCGGCGGGGATCCGCGTCGAGGTCGACGACTCGTCCGACACTATGGGAGCCAAGATCAGGCACCAGCAGTTGCAGAAAGTTCCCTACATGCTGGTGGTGGGGGATAACGAAGTGTCTGCGGGCGCGGTTTCGGTTCGCCGGCGCACGGGGGAAGAGAGCCGCGGTGTGCACCTGGAGGACCTCGTGGGGAAGCTGATGGCGGAGATCGAAAGCCGGAGCCTGGACCTCACCCTTTAGTGGGATGGAGCGACTCTGGAGCCCGTGGCGCATGGAGTACGTGAGCGCGGCGGGCGATAGCGAGGGCTGCATCTTCTGCGATCAGCTGGCCGCAGGGGACGATCACGCCGCGCACATCCTGTATCGAGGCGGAAAAGCGTTCGTCATGCTCAATGCTTTTCCATACAACACTGGGCATCTGATGGTGGCGCCGCTTCGTCACGTAGCCGAGCTTCACGATTTGGACTCCACCGAGCTCGCGTGCCTGATGGAGCTGACGTCCATGTCGGTTGACATCGTTAAGGAGGCGATGACACCGGAGGGTTTCAACGTGGGGATGAACCTCGGCGCGGTAGCGGGGGCCGGGGTGCCGGGTCACCTTCATATCCACGTCGTGCCGCGGTGGGGCGGAGACACAAACTTCATGGCTGTGGTGAGCGAGACGAAGGTGCTTCCGGAGATGATTGCCGACACCGACGCCAAGCTGCGACCGCGCTTTGCGACTCCGTCGTAACCGTTTCGAGATGGCGTGGTCGAGAAGTGACCGCATGGGTAACGGAGCTCGCAGAAAACTGGATCAGGCGGGGACCGCCGCTGGTTCGGCGTGGGCACTGTCGTCGGCCAGGACCTTGCTCATCGCGTCGGCCGAGACGGGGCGTGCGAACAAGTAGCCCTGAGCGAGGTCGCAGCCCAGCTCCTGCACCGACACCAGCTGTTCGGCGGATTCGATGCCCTCCGCGATCGCGCGCAATCCGAGCGCATGAGCAAGATTCGTAAGGCTTGTCGTGATCGCAGTGTCCTTGGGGTTGTGCCCGACGCCCTGAACGAACGAGCGATCGACCTTTATCAGATCGACGGGGAAGCGCCGCAGGTGACCGATAGAGGAGAAGCCTGTGCCGAAGTCGTCGATGGCGATCCGCACCCCGCGGTCGTGCAGCTCTTGTAGTTCGGCGCTGGCGCGCTCGCTGACGACTCCTTGATTCACGATGGCGGTCTCTGTCACCTCGAGGCCGAGAAAGCTCGGCGGAAGGTCTGCTGCCAGGAGCGCCTTCTGAACGAGCTTGCTTACGCCACCATCAGATAGTTGCTTGCCCGATATGTTGACCCACATCACGAAGGGGTCCGGCAAGATCCGCTGCCGGCGCCACTCGGCGGTCTGCCTGCAGGCTTCGCCCAACACGAACTCTCCGAGCAGATGGATGAGCGACGACGCCTCGGCGAAGGGGATGAACTGAGCGGGCGGAACCTCACCACGGGTGGGCGAGTACCACCGAAGGAGCGCCTCGACACCAACCGTGGCGTGCGTAGTGAGGTCCACCTCCGGCTGGTAATGAACGCTGAATTCTCCTCGTCCCAGACCCAAGCGCAGGTCCTGCTCGAACCCGAGCACATCTCGCAGCTCCCGAGCCATGTCGGCCTCGAACACCCTGTGACAGTTGCGACCCGCATCCTTGGCTGCATACAAGGCGACGTCGGCGTGACGGATGATGACCTCTCCTTCTCCGGGTCCGCCTGGGTGAATGACGAGGCCGATGCTGGTCGAGAGGGCGAAGTTTCGGTCCAGGATCTTCACCGGCTCGGAGAGCTTCTCGAGCAAGCGGTCTGCGACGGCTACGGCTTGTGTGCTGTCGGCGCCTTCCAGAAGGATGGCGAACTCATCCCCGCCAAGGCGTGCAAGCGTGTCGCTGGGCCGGGTCACCTCGACGAAGAGCTGCCCCACCTGGCGGAGCACTTCGTCTCCCGCGTCGTGGCCGAAAGTGTCGTTGACCAGCTTGAATCCGTCGAGATCAAACAGGAGCACGCTTAAAGGTTCACTGGATCGCGCCGAACGCGCGAGGGACTGGTTGAGCCGGTCACGGAATAACGCTCGATTGGCGAGACCGGTAAGACTGTCGTGGAACGCCTGGTGGGTAAGTTCCTCTTCCAGCTGGACTCGCTCGGTGATGTCTCGGGCGTTCAGCACCACACCGCGCACGTAGCGGTCCTTGCGCAGGTCTGTCACGCAGGCCTCGAGATGGCGCCACTCCTTGAACTTGGTGGACATGCGAAACACGATCTCTCCGGCTGATTCGGACTGTTGCCACGCGGCTTCCACCAGAGCCTGATCGTCGGGATGAACGAAGCGGATCAGACCCTGACCAAGCATCTCGTCTGCGGGCCGCCCCAGCGTCGTCGCTACCGACTTGCTGACGTATCGACACTCGCCCGCGCCGAACACCAGAACGAGATCTGTGGAGGCGGTAACCAGGCTGCGGAAATGGGCCGTTTGCCGGCGGGTTATGGCGATCAGGGCACCCGCCAGCAGCAGCGAGATCAGCAGGCCGACGATCCCCAGCACCACCTGGAGGGTGACCAAGTGCGAGATGTTTCGATCCGAATCTGCGCCCAGGGTGCGCGTGGCGTTCAGAGAGACATTCGAAGTAAGCGCCCCGAGGATCTGAAGTTGATCGAGGGGAGTGGCACCGATGATGTGCTCGTGCGCGGAGTTGGCCAGCGTGTTGGATGTGAATCCGGACACAACGCCGGCTCCGGTGGCCGTCAGATCCGTGACCAGACGCCCTTCCTGCGCGAACTGAGCCCGCAGCTCGGAGCCGGTGGCCGGCTTCAGCTCGGTGGCGTCGTCATCCCCCCACATGGGAGGGGCGACCCCGCCGTTGAGGAGAGCACGAGCGCTGCGCGCCAGAACGGAGGCCGTCCTGGCCGGATCTGCCGGCTCCCCGGCGCGCACCAGCAACACTTCCTTTACGTAACGTTCGGCCAGAGTCCGCTGCCGGGCTGATACTTCGATGATCGCCGCCTGGTTCTTCGACCTGGCGGTAACGCCAATGAAGATCGTGAGGCTTACCGCCGAGAACAGGGAGATGGTGATGAAGATCGCGACGATCATCCAACGGCCGCGCGCCTCGAATGGGCTGAATGTCTGTCGCTTGGACATCGCTTACTGCACCACCAAGCTGCCGTGCATACCGGCCATGTAGTGGCCGGCCATATTGCAGAAGAACTGGTACGTACCCGGCGTCAGGTGCAGCCGCAGGTCGCGCACGGTGCCCGGCTCTCCGGGTTCGAGAGTGCCGACGTTGTCCGATTGCAGCGCTTCCTCGTTGACCGTTAGGCCGTCTGCGCGGAGGGGGAGCTTGCCGTTGACCCGAACGATGATGAACTCGTGCGAATCGGGGCCTTGGTTCTTGACGTGCAGCGAGAGATTACCGGTGGACACCTCTGCAGGCGCCGAGATGTGGAAATCGCGCTCGGTCACCTGGATCAGTGATGCTCCCGACGGGGAGGGATGTTGGGATGGTGCGCAAGCTGCAAGGAGCACGATCGAGAGCGCGACAACAAGCCCAAGGACCGTGGTAGCCCTGGACGCCGGCCGGGCAACGCAGCCGTGGCTGGGTTTCATACCTAGACCATCGGCCGCTCATCCAGCCGTCTTGAACCCGATATCTGGGCGTCTCGGCCCTGGCGATACGGTCCTTTCCGGGCTGATCCTCGGATCTCGGAGGCCGCCAGGATTGCCCCTCAGACGGGGGCCAGAGTCCGCCACAGAGGTGGGGCAGGAGGAGGCATCGATGGCCTACAGCGGAAGGCCCGTGAGGATACGCACGGGGGTGCCGGCCGATAGCCCTGCGGTCAGCGATCTCTACCTCGAGCTCCAAGCGCATCACTTCCGTCTCCAACCGCATAACCCCCGCTATCGGGTGCACAGCGAACGCTGGGCCGAGATCGCTCGCGCCGCCCTGGAGGATCCCGGCGATGAAGTGCTGGTGGCAGAAACGGAGGATGGTTTGGTTGGTTGCGCGGTGCTGCGCTACGAGGACAAACCGTGGGGGCTTGCCTGCCAGATAGAGACGCTGGTCGTGACGCCCTCCTGGCGCGGCCGCGGCGTCGGAAGCGAGCTCATGGCCGCCGGTGAGGACGCAGCCATGCGGCGCGGCGCCCTCGGGATGCGCGTGGAGGTGGTGGTCGAGAACGACGAGGGCCGGGCCTTCTACGAGCGCCGCGGCTACCAGGCCCTCGCACTGCGCTACGGAAAGCCTGTGGAGGGAGCCGGCCCCCTCCCCCCGGATCCTGAGGCCGGGAGCTAGGCAGTCACCGGCGTCTTGGCGGCGTCGATGACCTTCTGGGCGACATCGTGGGGCACCTCCTGGTAATGGGAGAACTCCCACGAGAACGTGCCCTTCCCACCGGTGACCGACCTCAGGTCGGTGGCGTAGTGGGTGACCTCGGCGAACGGAACCTTGGCCTTCACGATCTGGCGGTTCCCACCCAGCGTCTCGATGCCCTCCGGGATGCCGCGCCGCTTCTGCAGGTCTCCCATGATGTCGCCGGTGAACTCCTCGGGGACCATCACTTCGAGCGTCCACACGGGCTCCAGCAGCGTCAGCCCCGCCTTGTCGACCGCGTCCTTCATCGCCTGGGCCCCCGCCAGTTGGAACGCCATGTCGGATGAATCGACGGTGTGGAACTTGCCGTCGTAGAGCTCCACCTTCACGTCGATCATCGGGAAGCCGGTGCCTGCTCCGTTCTGCATCGCTGCCCGGACGCCCTTTTCGACCGATCCCACGAACTGACCCGGGATCGAGCCCCCGAAGATCTTGTTGGAGAAGACGAAACCCTCGCCTCGGGGAAGGGGCTCGACGCGGACGTTGCACACCCCGTACTGGCCGTGCCCTCCCGATTGCTTCACGTGGCGTCCCAGCGCCTCGGCTTTGGCCCGGAACGTGGATCGGTAGGGGACCTTGAACCCGACCTCCTCGACCTCGACGCCGGACTTGCGCTTGAGGCGCTCGAGCGCCGCGTCCAGGTGGGCGTCGCCCATGCCCCACAGGATCGTCTGGTGGGTCTCGTCGCTCCGGGCCAGGCGGAGCGAGGGATCTTCCTCGATGATCTTCTGCAGCCCGATCATCAGTTTGTCCTCATCGCCCTTCGTCTTGGGTTCGATGGCCTTCGGAAGAAGAGGCTCGGGCGGCTCGATGCCGGGAAGCACGATGGGTGCGGCCTTGTCCGCGAGCGTGTCGCCCGTGACCGAGTGGTTGAGCTTGGCCACGGCCCCGATGTCTCCGGCGACGATCTCGGACAGGTTCTCCTGAGCCTTACCTCGCATGGTGAAGACGTGGCCCACTCGCTCGTCGGCGTTCCTGCCGGCGTTGTGGAGCGAGGTCTCGCCTTTAAGAACCCCCGAGTAGACGCGAAAGAAGCTGACGCGTCCCACGTAGGGGTCGGTCATGGTCTTGAAGATGAGAGCGGACATCGGCGCGTCCGGCTTCGACTCCCGAGCCTCTCCGTCGGCGCTCTCCACCGGTGGCCGGTCCAGCGGTGAAGGTCCGGCGGCAACGATCGCGTCGGCCAGCCTGTCGATGCCGATGAGCTTGGTGGCGGCCCCGACCAGCACCGGGAACACACTCGCCTGTGCGAGTCCGTCGTGGAGGGCGTGGATGACCTCAGCGCGCTCGATCTCTCCCGATTCCAGGTAGCGCTCCAGCAACTCGTCGTTCGTCTCGGCAACCGAATCGAGGAGCGAGGTTCTCACCTCGTCGACGCGTGCCTGGCGCTCGGGTGGGATGGGCTCCTCGGTGGTTTTTCCTGCCGCGTCGTACGAGACCGCGCCCACGTCGATGACCGAGATGAGGCCCTTGAAGTCGTGTTCCCGGCCTAGTGGCAGGGAGAGCGGGGCGATGCCCATGCCGAACAGGTCCCGCAGCTGGTCCAGGGTCCGCCGGAAAGAGGCGTTCTCACGGTCGAGCTTGTTGATGAAGATGATCCGGGGCAGATCCAGCTCGTCGGCGTAGCGCCACGCGACCTGCGTCTGCACCTCGACCCCCTCCACCGCCGATACGACGAAAACGGCCAGATCGGCGACCCGCATGGCGGCGCGCATCTCGCCCACGAAGTCGGCGTATCCGGGGGTATCCAGGACATTGATCTTGTGATCGTCCCATTCGATGGGGGCGAGAGCCGTCGAGATGGATATCCCCTTCCGGATCTCCTCCTCATCGAAGTCGCACACGGTGTTGCCGTCCTGGATCTTCCCCATCCGAGTGGTCGCCCCCGAGCGGAAGAGCAGAGCCTCCGCCAACGACGTCTTTCCGGAGCCACCGTGGCCGACCAGGACGATGTTCCGGATGTTCTCGGTGGGGTAGCTCTTCACGCCATCGCTCCTTTGAGGTGGGACTGGGTGAGCGGCAATGGTAGTGGCCCCCGCCGTCCCCTGCGTCCGCTCTATAGGCTTCGCTTCAGTGATCAATCAAAAGATCAGGGGGCTGTGGGACCAACTCATGCGGCCCGTCGGCCGCGTGGTAGCACGCAGCCATATCGATCCCAACGTCATCACCGTGCTGGGAGTGCTTATCCAGGCTTACGGATCGCTGGAGATCTTGCGGGGCCACCTGATGATTGCGTCGATCGCCACCTTCTTCGCGGGGATCGCCGACATCCTCGACGGGGCCGTCGCCAAGGCACGAGGGGTCACGAGTCGTTTCGGAGCGCTACTGGACTCCACCACCGACCGGCTCTCGGATGCGCTCTTCTTCATCCCGATCGCGTGGCTGTATGCGGTTACCCCCGATAAGCCGGGGCGAGAGCAACACTGGGTCGCCGCGCTCGCGCTGGTCGCTCTCGTGGCTGCATTCCTGGTGTCCTATGTAAAGGCTCGCGCCGAAGCTCTCGGTTTCGACTGCAACGTCGGGATCGCCGAGCGACTGGAGCGATGGATCCTGATGGTGCTCGGGTTGTTCTTCGACATCCTTCCCCTTGTGACCGCGATCCTCGCTGCGGTTTCGATCGTCACCGCGGTCCAACGTCTGTTGCACGTCCACAAACAGACGATCGGTGTCTAAGGAGGCCGGCCCTCGCGACGAGGGCAGGCTTTTGCAACTCGTCTATTACGGATACGTCGTGGGCTCACTTGTGGCCCGCGCGATCCCGGAACGGATCGCTTACGGGCTCGCGCATGTCGTGGGCGGGATGTTGGGCCGGCGACGAACGGACAGAAGGCACGCGGTCGAACGGAATCTGTCGCGCGTAACGGGTCTTGCCCCCGGCTCCGAGAGTCTGGATCGATTGGTGATCGAGGCATATCGAAGCTATGCGCGTTATTGGCTCGAGACCTTTCGGCTGGTGAGAGAAACGCGAACGTTCTTCCTGGAGAGGTTCCAGGTGTTCAACGAAGAGAGGCTCGATGAGGTGCTGGCTCGCGGAAAGGGGGCCGTGGTCGTGGTCAGTCATCTCGGCAACTGGGACGCGGGAGGCGCGTGGGTCGGCGCCAGCGGCAGAAGTCTCGTCACGGTCGCCGAGGTGCTGCGGCCACAACGCATGTTCGACTTCTTCGCGGCCCACCGCGCCAAGCTGGGGATGACCATCTGGCCTGCCGAGGCGGGGGTAACGAGAAAGCTGATCGAGGCGGTGGAGGCAGGGGAGATCGTCGCCATCGTGGGCGACAGGGATCTGACCGGCCGGGGACCGCAGGTGGAGCTCTTCGGGGCCCCCGCCACCCTTCCCGCAGGGCCTGCGTTCGTCGCGCTGCGCGCGGGGGTGCCTCTCATGGTGGCCGGTATCTACGGCGTTAAGAGGGCGGACGGCAAGCGGGGATGGGAGGCACATATCGGCGAGATCATCGAGCTGCCCGACGACAAGACCGACGCGATCCCGGCGTTGACGGCCCAGATCGCTGTCCAGCTCCAACACTTCATAGCGCTACGGCCCGAGGAATGGCATGTCTTCCAGCCGTTCTGGCTCGAGGACCGGGCCGCATCCTGAAAGTAGCGCTCGTCTGCCCCTATGCGTGGGATAGGCCGGGGGGAGTCCAATCGCACATCCGGTCGCTGGCGCCGGCCCTGAGACGACGCGGTCACGAGGTGCAGGTCTTTGCCCCCCGCTCCTTCGGTGGGTCCCGCGCTGCGACCGGCGGGCCGGATGGCGGCGGCGTGACGCTGGTCGGCCGAGCGGTGGGGATCCCAGCCAACGGATCGATCGCGCCCATCTGCTTCGGTCCGGTGGCGGCCTTCGAGCTTCGCCGGGAGCTTGCTCGCTTCCATCCCGACGTCATGCATCTTCACGAACCGCTCATCCCCAGCCTGTCCCTCCTGGCGCTTCTGGGCGGGAGGGCTCCCGCGGTAGGGACGTTCCACGCGGCCGCTCCGTCAAGCTCGCTCTACCGGCTATCGAGACCGCTGCTCGCACCCGCAGCGCGCCGACTGGCCGCGAGGACCGCGGTATCGCCGGCGGCGGAAAGGCTGATCGCCCGCTACTTTCCCGGGGACATCCAGATGACACCCAACGGCGTCGACGTCGCACCCTTTGCAGACGCGGAGCCCATCGATCTGGGGCCCGGCCCTCACGTCCTGTTTGTGGGCAGGTTGGAACCGCGTAAGGGAGCCGGGGTGCTGATGGAGGCGATGGCCCATCTAAGGGACCTCAGCGCGACGCTGGAGATCGCGGGAGACGGCCGCTTGCGGGCGCGGTTGGAAACCTCCGCCCAACGACTTGGTCTCGAGGTGAGGTTTCACGGCGCGATCTCTGACGGGGACAAAGCGCGACTGTTTCGGTCCTGCGATGTCTACTGCGCGCCGAATCTGCGCGGTGAGTCCTTCGGGATCGTGCTGATAGAGGCGATGGCGGCAGGATGTCCAGTGGTGTGCTCGGACTTGGACGAGTTCCGCGCGGTGGCAGGAGGTGCAGCAGTGTTCGCGCGTGCCGGGGACCCCACGGCCGTAGCGGACGCGTTGCGTTCCGTCCTGACCGATCCGGATCGGGTGCGGGCGATGGGCGCGGAGGCCACAACACGCGCGGCGCTGTTCGACTGGAGCCAGATCGTGCCCTCCGTGGAAGCGATCTACGCCCGCGCCGGGGCCCGGAAATGACGGACGCGTGAAGTCTCGGCATCATTGAGGAGGTGAGAAGCAAGACGGCCGCCGTCCTGTTGTGCGTGCTGACGCTCGCGGCGTGCAACCACAACTCGTCGCTCGAAAGCTCACGCGGAGCGCGTGCGGGTTGCCGCGTGGCGAAGAGCGAGAAGAGAAACGCCGAGAACGTGATGGCGGGCCTGAAGAACCATGGGCCCTCTCGCTCCCCATCGCCTCGCCGCAGGTGCTGACGTTCGCTCTACGAGGCTGACCGTCGCGGCTGGGGACGCAAGACATGTTGTCGGTGCCAGGATGCTGTGGTGACTGAGGTGACTGAGGTGCTTTTCGCGAAAAGCACCACGGGCACCACGGGCACCGCGCCCTTCCAGCACACGATGTCTAATTTGCACGAGGCGCCTTTTACCCTTTTGAACCCATCGGTTGGGGTTCGCCCCGGCAACAAACAACGGCGGACCACAAGGACCACGTGGACCACTGGTTTCTCGGACAGGAATAGCTGAGAAAGCACAGCTCTGGGTGGAGCCACCACCCTAGGCTGCCTCGGATCCTCCTAACAGTCCGCGCCTATCCTGACCGCGATGGACCATCCCAGTGTCTCTGTTGCCGGCAACTCGGAGTGGCTGCCCGCGCATGCCTGGGTGCGTCCGGCGCCGGCGTGGAGGGCACTGTGGCTGATCCCCGCCGTGCTCGCCGGCGCCATCGTGGCGGTCGTGACCGGACTCGCGGGGGGCGTGCTCGCTGCGGTGGTTGCCGCGGTGGTTCTCTGGGCGTGGATCTCGATCCAAGGGAGACTCGCCCTTCGCGCGCTGAGCGCGATCCGCGTTGGCTCTCAGCAAGCACCCAGGCTGTTCAACCTGGCCGAAGGCCTGGCACTGACGGCAGGGATCCCGATGCCGTCGCTGTGGCTCATCCCCGACGGGGGACCGAACGCACTCGTCTGCCGCCTGCGAGGGCCTGTGGTGGCGATCAGCCGGAGCTTGCTCGACGGCTACACGCGCACCGAGCTCGAGGCCGTCGTGGCCCATTGCTTCGTTCGGCTGCCCACTGCCGGCGCGCTGTCGGAAGCCGTGGCCCTCGGTCCCTTGGGTGGCAAGATCGTGCCTTCTGTCGGCTTTCTTCATGATGCCGCCGCGGCCGCGCTTACCCGATACCCGCCTGCGATGGCCAGCGCGATCGCGAAGGCCCAGCCGCGTTCAGATCGTTTCTCAGCCTTCTGGTTCGTAGGAGACGATGCTTTCCACGATCCTGAGTCAGCGCGAACCGAGATGCTCCTCGACCTATAGGGCCCAAGGATTTCCGCGTTTCTCTCAGACACCTCTGCTAACGTCAGGCACGCCTTGTCACGAGGTAACCGCGCGCTACTCGGGTCGGCGCGCGTAGACGAACATCCATCGACGATGCGAATAGGGGAGCCGCGCGAGTGACGCAGAGAGCCAAGGTCGTTGCAGCGATCTCCGCGGGGGTCGTCGTGTTCGCGGTGGCGATCTTCATACTGGTGGGTGGCCGCACCGCCATCAGCCACCTGCCGGGCATCGGAAAGCTGGTCGGTAAACCTGCCACGTGCCCCCTGACGGGACGGGAGCCGAAGAACCACGATCTGCTCACCCGGCCCGCGGTTGCGGTAAAGGTAGAGAACAACCCGCTGGCGTATCCCCTTTCTGGGCTGGAGAAGGCGGACCTCGTGTTCGAAGAAGAGGTCGAAGGCGGGCTGTCGCGGTTCATGGCGTTCTACGACTGCTCGGATGCAACCAAAGTGGGTCCTGTGCGAAGCGCGCGGGAAGTCGACCCGAACATCATGAAACCGATCACTCGGATCCTCGCCGACGCAGGAAGTAACTCGATAGTCGACAAGATCCTTGCGAAGGCGCACATCACAGTCATCGACGAGCTAAACGCGGGAAGTGCGATGCGCCGGATCCCCCGGCCGGGGATCAGCTCGGAACACACCCTTTACGCGAATACCGTCGCACTGCGCAAGTTGGGCAGGAAGCACTTCCATGACCCTCCTCCCGACAACGTCTTCAAGTTCGGCGACTTGCAGAAGAGCGCATCGGTCAAGGCGCGATCGATAACCATCAATTTCAGCTCGGGCAACATCGCCGGCTACAAGTGGGCGAAGGGCCGTTGGCAGCGGTTGCAGGGAGGGTCGCCGATGATGGCATCATCCGGGCACCAGATCGCGGTGGACAACGTGTTGATCGAAGAGCACCGCGTCAACTACTCGAAGAAGATCGTCGACGTCCTGGGTAACCCGTCCACCAAGATCGTCGATGTCATCGGCTCGGGCCGCGCGGTGCTGTTCCGCGACGGCCGGGCGATCAAAGGAGAGTGGAATCGCGACTCGCTGTCCCAGCCGGTGCATTTTGCGACCAAGAGTGGCGCGGAGATGCAACTGAAGCCTGGAACCGTCTGGATCGAGCTCGTTCCGGGCAGCAAGGGCGATGTCAAAGGATCGTTCAGCTTTGCGAAATAGCCGGCGCTGGGTCCCTGCCTTCATCGCGGCGGCCTTGCTCGCGACCTCGTGCAGCGACAACACCACACCGGCAGTGGCCACCTCACCCGCGGGTACGCCGGCCCCCGTTCATGCGGGACCGGCGAAGTGCCCGCTGACGGGCCGCTCTCCGCGGAAGGGTGTCGACGTCCAGCGCCCCGCCGTGGCCGTGAAGATCGAGAATTCGACGGAGGCTCGCCCCCAGAGCGGGCTGGATCATGCGGATGTCGTGTTCGAGGAGCTGGTCGAGGGCGGGATCACCCGGTTCGCCGCGATCTTCCAGTGCGACGGCGTCAAGAAGGCCGGGCCGGTTCGCAGCGCGCGCTTCGACGATCCCGATTTCATCAGACCGGTGACCCGGGCTCTGGCCTTCGCCGGAGCGAACGCGATCGTCACTCGTTCCCTGACGAAACACCACATGATGCTGTTCACCGATCTCAACGACTCGCAGGCTCTCTATCGTGTGCCTCCGGGCAACACGAGCGAGCACTCGCTGTTCGCGAACGTCACCATGCTGCTGAAGCAGGCCGCGGCCAAGCATGTCCACGCTCCCGCCGAGAACCTCTTCCAATTCGGGCGCCCTTCGACAGCGATCAAGCGGGCGAAGAAGGTCGACCTGAAATTCGAGGACTCCAGCGTCGCCGAGCCGATCCAGTGGCGGTGGCATAAAGGGTCGTGGCAGCGCTACGAAAGCGGCCAACCGTTCATGGCCGCCGACGGGCACCAGATCTCCGCCCCCAACGTGTTGATCCAAAGAGTGAACGTCAAGCTGTCCACGATGCTCGTGGACGTTGCGGGCAATCCGTCGCCCCGGATCACGTTCTCGGGGCACGGTAATGCGCTGCTGTTTCGGCATCGGGGCGTGATCAAGGGACGCTGGAAGCGCCGCCAGCACAGGTTCATCTACATGACGAGAGGCGGCAAGCCGCTGATGTTCGCGCCGGGGCCGATCTGGATCGAGCTCGTCCCCTCGGACAAAGGCCCGATCAAAGGGGCGGTCAGCTTCTAGGGGCGGGGCGCCATCGGAGCCGCGCTACGGCCCAATTACACTTAGTGGGTCAGCCCCTGCCCCACTAAGGAGTGATCGTATGGCCGACTCTCCGCTGCACGAAACCGGTAGCCAGCGCGTCAAGCGCGGCCTGGCCGAGATGCTCAAGGGTGGCGTGATCATGGATGTCACGTCCGCCGAGCAGGCGCAGATCGCGGAAGAGGCGGGGGCCGTGGCCGTCATGGCGCTGGAGCGCGTGCCCGCCGATATCAGGGCGGAGGGCGGCGTCGTGAGGATGGCCGACCCCGAGAAGGTCGCGGAGATCATCGACACCGTATCGATCCCGGTGATGGCGAAGTGCCGCATCGGCCATTTCGTCGAGGCGCAGGTGCTTCAGGTGCTGGGCGTCGACTACATCGACGAATCGGAGGTTCTCACCCCGGCGGACGAGGCCAACCACGTGAACAAGTGGGACTTCAACGTGCCCTTCGTATGCGGAGCGACCAACTTGGGCGAAGCGCTGCGCCGCATCGGTGAGGGCGCCGCGATGGTTCGTTCGAAAGGAGAGGCGGGGACCGGCAACGTCGTGGAGGCCGTCCGTCACATGCGTTCGATCACCTCCTCGATCCGCCGATTGGCCGGAATGGGGGCCGAAGAGCTGATGGCTGCCGCCAAGGAGTTGAGCGCGCCCTACGAGCTGGTTAGGGAGGTAGCGGAGACCGGCAAGCTGCCCGTGGTCCTATTCACCGCTGGAGGAATCGCGACCCCGGCCGACGCCGCGTTGATGATGCAGCTCGGCGCCGACGGTGTCTTCGTGGGGTCGGGCATCTTCAAGTCGGGGGACCCCGCGGAGCGAGCGCGTGCGATCGTCGAGGCGACCACTTACTTCAACGACCCGGACATCATCTCCAAGGTCTCTCACGGTCTGGGGGAAGCGATGGTGGGCATCAACGTCGCCGACATCCCGGCCGAGCAACGTCTGGCAACGCGCGGCTGGTGACCGTCGCGGAGCTATCGGCGTGAAGGTCGGCGTTCTGGCTCTGCAAGGAGATGTGCGCGAGCACGAGCGCGCCCTGGACGGGGTGGGCGCGTCCCCCGTAGCGGTGCGAGATTCCGATGATCTCGCCTCGGTTGATGGACTGATCATCCCCGGTGGGGAGTCGACGACGATCGGAAAGCTTCTCGACCGATTTGCGCTTCTCGGACCGCTGAATCAAAGGGTGGCCGAGGGGATGCCGGTATACGGGACCTGCGCGGGTTTGATCCTCATGGCCACCGAGGTTGTCGGTAAAGAGGACGCTCCGCATCGCGTCGGGGCGCTCGATGTCGACGTGCGCCGGAACGCTTACGGGCGTCAGACCGAGTCGTTCGAAACCGATCTGGACATCGAGGGCTTCGATGCGCCTTTCCGGGCGGTGTTCATCCGTGCACCCGTTATCGAACGCACCGGTGCCGGCGTGGCGGTCCTGGCAGCGTGCGACGGGCATCCGGTGCTCGTGAAACAGGGAGGGCTTCTAGCTTCCAGCTTCCATCCCGAGATGACGGGAGACCTCCGGATCCATCAGTTGTTCCTCGACATGGTGCGCGCCTGATGTCGGGCCACTCCAAGTGGGCAACGATCAAGCGCAAGAAAGGCGCGCAGGACACCCAGCGCTCAAAGCTGTGGGCGAAGCTTCTGCGCTACGTCGAGGTCGCGGCGCGACAGGGGGGCGGCAACCTGGACGGGAACCCCACGCTGGCCGCGGCCGTAGAGAAAGCCAAGTCGAATTCCGTCCCCAACGACAATATCCAGCGGGCCATCAAGCGAGGCACGGGGGACCTCGCCGGTGAGGCTTACGAGGAAGTCACCTACGAAGGTTATGCCCCCGGCGGCGTAGCGGTGCTCGTCGAGTGCTTGACCAACAACCGGAACCGGACCGCCCAGGATGTGCGCAGCACCTTCTCGGGCAAGGGCGGCAAGCTGGCGGAACCGGGAGCAGTGGCATGGATGTTCGATCAGAAGGGAGTGATCCTCGTCGACGCAGCCGCCGCGTCGGAGGAGACCGTGTTTCTGGTCGCTGCAGATGCCGGCGCAGAAGACGTTCATCCTTCCGAGGGCTCGATCGAGGTCACGACGCCGCCGGGTTCTCTGGGAGCTGTTGTCGAAGCGCTGAAGAACAATGGGATCGTTCCTGAATCGCACGACGTCACCAGGATGCCCAAGTCGACGGTCGAGGTCGAAGAGGCCGATGCAAAGCAGGTCCTCGACCTCGTCGACACCCTTGAGGAGCTCGACGACGTCCAGGAGGTCTATGCGAACTTCGACATCTCCGATGACATCCTGTCGTCGGTGGCGTTGTGATGGCGGAGGCCTGCCGGCGCTAGAGAAGCGGGCCGAGCGTGATGCGGCCGCGCCTTAGGTGGAGCAGGGTTTAACCCACACCACGGACACGGACTTGGCCTTGTAGCTCGTCCGTTCGACGCGATAACGCTGGTCCATCCACGCCGGCACCACGCCTTTCGGGATCGTCACCACGTTCACGTTCCACCGGCGCGCTACCGCTTGCCATTGGCGTTTGCCGTGCGGCGCCAGAAGAACGTCGAGGGCGGCGACGCGTTCTTTGGTCGTGGGGATGTGAGCGTAGATACCGGCGTACCTGATGTGCGCGGAGTTCGCCCATATCCTCCGGGACCATCGATAAAAGACGAGGCGGTATCCGGAGAAGGCAAAGACCGCATGACTCCATTCAGGCGTGGTTGCAGCGACGCATCGCATCCCAGGGGTGGGCGCCACCAGGCTGAGCATGGCTCGGTGGCCGGTGAGCGCGCGCTCCACCTCTGGCTGGTCGTGCTTGGCGGACGGGAGTGCCACGCTGGCGAGGATGGGAGAGGGGACGCACAACAGCGCGATCACAAGGGCCACGGCAATCGCTACCGCGCGCGACCGTTCGCCGATCGTTGTGAGGATGCGGGTGGCTCCCGCTGCAGCCAGAAGCGCCAGAGGCAGGTACATCAGCGGCCAATACCTGTGCTCGCGGCTGAGGGTGCTGAACCCCTTCGAGAACAAGTGTGCGAGCAGGAGCAGTCCGGCCACCACCACCATCATCGTCAGCACGATCCGGGCGCCCGCGTCGCGTCTTAGGGCGGGCAGCCACACGATCAGGCCCACCACCGCGAAGATCGCGGTGATGCCCCAGGCCCCCAGGAAAGCTCCCGCCGGCAGTACGACGGGGCTGTTGGCGCTCCCTGTGAAGCCGCCGAACTTGAAGTAGTTGTAGGCAAGGGGACCGATCCACAAGCTCCACAGCCCCAGACTCGGGAGCAGCAACGCGGCCGCGATGCGGAGCCGGCCGGGGCCAGCCCTTCGATCCGGATCGGGTGGTTCGCCGTCGAGCCCGGTTCGCGGCTTCGATCCTGTTCGTGCCACAGGAGGCGCTGCCACGATCAGCACCACGGTTCCAAGGCCGGCGAACATCGACTCGCCGGTAGACAACCCGATGAGGCCGAGAACAACTCCGGCCGCGGTCAGCGCGGCCAGGCTCCGGTTGCGGAACCCGAGGATCAGCAACAACAGGAACGCCGGCAGCAGGGCAAAGCCGAGATCGCGCGGGAAGGTGGGGGCGAGGTTGTTGAACGACATGTTGTAGGAGCGGATGAACAACATGTCACCCCA
>DATAPE010000039.1:0-6525 GCA_036265345.1 Actinomycetota bacterium | reverse complement strand
AGGAGGCCCAGGATCCCGCCCAGCGCATCGGCCGGCGCCTCGATATGGAAGTGATGGATCGGCTCACAGACCTTGGTGCCGCTTTCGGCCAGCGCGCTCATGAGCACGAGGGGAGTCAAATAACGGAAGTCTCCCGCGCTGCTCCCGGGTCGCGCCCAGTACCCCGAGTCCGTCATTGTGACTGTGCAGTCGGTGACCCGCCAGCCATAGAGGCCCTGGCGCAACGTCTCGTGGACGGTCTCTTCCACCGCTTTGTGGAATGCAAGTGGCAGCGAGCCCAGCTCAACCTCCAGCCGGTATTCCACCCCGGAGCCGATTGCGGCCGGCTCGATCCGGAGCCCAACCGTTGCGGCGAATGGGTTGGGCGGTTTGCCGATGACCTCGACCGCGGTGCCCACCCCGATCGGCCTTTCGATGCAGATCATCGTGGTCTCACGGAAGTCGACATCGATATCGAAATCGGCGGCGAGAGTTTCCTGGATGACTTCTTTCTGTACCTCTCCGTATAAGGACAAAAACAGCTCTTGCCGAGCATCGTCCTGGCGCAGATTGATCAGCGGATCCTGCTCCTCGAGCTGGGTTAACGCCACGTGGAGGCGGCCTTTGTCGCCTGGGTCCCGGGGGACGATCACGGTTTCGAGGGTCGGAGGAGCAAAGAAGTGACCCTCCAGAGTCGATCGTGGAGTACCGATCGGGTCACCGATCTGGATGTCTCCGAGGCCGGAGAGCTTTGCGATCTGTCCTGCCGCTACCGACTCGCAGCGGACGACCGAGCCCTGGTCGAAGACACTGATCGCAGTGACCTTCCGCTCCTCATCCGTGCGCAGTTGCAATCGGTCACGCGTTCGCGCCATCCCCGAGAACATGCGAACGTAGGCGACCTTCTCCCCGGAGGGGCCGCGGTCAACCTTGAAGACCGTGCCGGAAACGGGGCCGTTCGGGTCGCCCGCGTCGGCAGGAAGGAGCTCTTCGATGCCTGTCATCAGACCGTCGACCCCCTCGCCGGTGACCGCCGAGCCGAAGAACACAGGATGCACCTGTGCGCGCTTGGTCTGGGCTGCGAGCTCCCCGCGAAGCCGGGTATGCGACACGGCTGCCTCGTCATCAACGTAAGCGCTTAGAAGCGAGGCGTCGTGGTCGGCGAGAAGGTCGACCAGTCGTGCCCTCAGTGGCGGGTCGGTGGTGCCGTATGGCGCGAATCGAGCATCGCGCGTGCCGAGGTTGCTGGTTCGTCCCATCGGGATGATATGCGGCGTTAGCTTCTCGGAGATCGCTTTCAGCACGTCGTCGTATTGGGCTCCAGCACGGTCGATCTTGTT
This sequence comes from Actinomycetota bacterium, assembly GCA_036265345.1. GTDB lineage: Bacteria > Actinomycetota > CADDZG01 > CADDZG01 > WHSQ01 > DATAPE01. Next base: position 5,206 of record DATAPE010000039.1, on the reverse strand, counting down.
TACAAAGATGAGTGTGGGGATGTTCAGCCGTTGGAGCGTCCGCATCAGGATGCGCGTCTGGGCCTGTACTCCCTCCACCGCGGAGATGACCAGTACCGCCCCGTCCATCACGTTCAATACGCGTTCGACCTCGGCGATGAAGTCTGGGTGACCGGGTGTGTCGATCAGGTTGACTGTGACGCCGCCGATCGTGAAAGAAACCACGGCGGACTTGATAGTGATGCCGTGTTTCTGTTCCAGCGCCAGGGAGTCGGTCTGGGTGCTGCCGTCATCGACCCTGCCGATCTGATCGATGACACCGGCGGCAAAGAGCAGCCGCTCGGTGAGGGTTGTCTTACCTGCGTCTACGTGAGCCAGGATCCCCAAGTTCAATATCTGCATTGCGCGTCATGTCCTCTCGATACAAAGTGATTCCTTTCTGCCAGGGCATGAACGCTTCGCGCATCTCTTCTCCTTGGTCGATCCGGGGTGCTCCTGCCAGCATAGGGCAGACCCCTGCAGCATGGCACTGGCCCCTGAGCCGAAGACCTGGCCGGTGTGCGGGTGGCGCCCTCTAGGTCTCCCAGATGGGCCTTACCTCGATCGCTCCTCGGCGCGCCGCGGGGATCTTCGCCGCGACTTCGATCGCCTCGTCGAGATCCTTGCAGTCGACGATGAAGTAGCCGCCTATCTGCTCTTTGGTCTCGGCGAAGGGGCCGTCGAACGTAAGGAGGTCGCCGTTCTGGACTCTGACCGTGGTCGCATCCGTCGTCGGGCGCAGTCTTTCTCCAGCCTCGAGTACGCCGCGCCGGCGCATCTCACCAGTGAAACCCGTGTAGTCCTCGACCATCGCCGAGTCTTCGGCGGAGCTCAGAGCTTGCTCCGCCGTCTCGTCGGTGCAGATCATCAGCATGTACCGCATCCCTCCACCTTTCTGTCGTCGTCACGCATACGACGAACACAGAGGGGAATATCGACAGCCCAGCGATTCCACTGTCCCGAGATCTACCTACGACCGGGGCGGGAAGTCCGAGATCTTCCATAGATCCCCCAGATCAGGAAGGCCACTATCGCGACGATGGCCGCGCCCAGCAAGACGTATTCCAGAACCGCCCTGCTCGAGGGCCTGCTCTTGACCGTAGAGATAACTGCCACCAATCCAGGGGATCGAATGAGTCCGGAGGACTGCTGCTGGATCGTTGAGTCCTGTGTCTTAACCCTCGTCCAACTCTTGCCATCACTCGAGGTCGCCAGTAAGTGTTGAGGCTTGATGAAGCTCTTGTCGGCGGGATAGACAAGGAGGATGCGCTGAGGATGGACGAACCGGGTGACCGCGTTGCCTGAGGGCTCTTCCTTGATGCTGATCCGATAGACGTTTCCGTCGACGTGGTATCCACTGGGCTGGGAGATAGACGACGGTGCCATTGGGGTGATGGAGATGCGAGCACCGGTGGGGTTCCCTTCGGGTGCCAGGGCTCCCGGGTCCAGGACCATAGAGAGCTGAGAGTCCCTCGTGGTGAAGGCGCCGGCTTGGGATTGCGCTCCGGTGAACTTGAGCGAGAACGTTCCTCCGAAAGGTTTCTCGTTAGTAGACGCGAGGTCCGCAGGAGGCTTTACCCATCGGTAGGCCGGAGGTGGGCGGATCCCGTCGAGCACGGGGCGTGATCCGAACGGGGTGAGATGCGACGTGATGGCCGCCCCGACCACGTAGAACAGCGCGACCGCCATCCCCACCCCAACGCGGCGCTTCATCTATTGAGGCTCATCACTTGCATCTTCTGGGTGGCGAATCTGTGCGGCCACACGACCGCCCTCTTGTCGACGCCCACCCACTCCCAGATCACGCTCGAGGCATGGATGTTCTCGCTGGCGGTGCGCGGCGTGTGGCCGAACTTGATGCCGCTACCGTTGGGAAGCGTCCCTTTAGGGAGATCGAGTGACCTTGCTGCGCTGGCTATCCCTGCGGGATTCCAGGATTGTGCGCGAGGCAGTACGAAGTGCAGCAGCGCCCATGCCCCCGAGAACCCCGCCAGCGCGGCCGCCGACATCTCTATGTGATACCGAGTCTCGTATTGAGTGTTGGCTTTGGCAAGAAGCTCGCGGGCGGCAGGAAGCAGCCCGTTGGGGGCCATGTACTCGGCATCAGGCTTGTCGGACGCGAAGACTCCGACGGCCTTCTTGCCGAGCCGAGCTCCAAAAGCAGGCATGCAGTAGCTCGACGAGGAACCGATGTTCCCGACCAAGTGCAAGTGGTGGCGCACGATGGCGCGTCGCAATCCAACGCCATCGGTGATGTATGCCGATACGAACAAGATGTCGGGTCTCGCCCTGCGTAGCTCCCGGATAAGCCTCGAGTAGTGCGGACGGGAGGGGTTGTATTCGAACTGGCCGGCAAACGGCAGATGCAGTTTTCTTATCTCGTGACGGGCTCCGTCGGCGACGCTGCGTCCGTAGATGTCGTTGACGTTGGCGATCGCATACCTCAGGGTCTGGCCCTTTTTGTGCACCGCGGGTGCGTACCTCTTGTCCATGAAAGAGATCGCGGCACTGCCCAACGATGACCCTGTAGGCGCCACCCGGAAGAATGCGCCGTTGTTCGGTTCTGTGACCTCGGGAGGGGACACCAGCCACTTGCCCGAGTCGTTCATGTCGCCGACCGCGCCCGTCTCCCAGAACAGCATCCCCTTCCGGATCGCGAGCTTCGCCGCCGGCGCCGATATCGTGCTTCCGTAGCTCCCAACTACGAGTCTCGTCCCGGCGTTGCTGAGCGCATCCATTGCACCGGGGACCGCGTCTTGATCGGCCACATCGAGGGGGTGGAGCTCCACACTTCGCCCGGAGACTCCGCCGGAGCGGTTGACCATGTCCACCGCCAACCTCACCCCCCGGTATTCATCGAGGCCCCCCGGTCCCTGGGTGCCGCTGAGCGGATAGATCGCGCCGATGACCAGCGGGGGCCGGGAGGTCGAGTCACAGGCGGTCGACAGCAGAGCGATGACGGCGACGGTGGCGAGGATCCGCCTCATGGCAGCACCGCCACGATGTTCGCGAGAGCGTGCGTCGCGGCGGGGACGGCCCAGGTGCCCGACTCGCTCCGTTGCCATGCGAAGAGCAGTCCGGCTCCGAAGTCGACAGGCAGCGCGCTCAGGCCATAGAAGGGCACGTGGAGGAGGGCGAAGGCGACAGCCGATGCAACGATGGCGACCGCTCTACCCCGAGGAAGGAGTCGAGCGAACAAAGCTCCCCGGAACAGACCTTCTTCCGCGACCGCAGCCAGCACGCTCAGCGCGACACCAGTAAAGGTCGCACGCATCGGAAACGAGGCCGACAGGAACAACCGCACGCACACGACCGCTCCCGATCCGAGAAGTAGCGGAAACAGGGCACGGCTCGCCGGTATCGCGTTCCAGGCGGGCCGTGAGACCACCAGTACCGACAGATAGATGAGCGCCAAGATCGGGATGGTCGAGGTCCCTCTGCCGATCAGGAACAGCCTGCTAAACAGCAGCAAGAAGCCTGCTGCCAGCGGCAACATGCTGTCATTGCGATGTTGCAACTCGATGGTCGTGTTCATGCCTTCACCTCGAAAGCGACCTCCTGGAATACCCGCGGGTCGAAGGGAAGATGATCGGAGGCCACGAATTCGACGCGCAGTGTGTGCGTCCCTGGATTTAGCTTAGAGATGGTGTCCTTCAGCCCGTAGTTCATCGACACGAGTTTTCCATCCAGCAACACATGGATGTGCCCCTTCCTCGGATCGATCTTGCTGGTTGTGGGTCTCACGATGCGAGCCTTCTTGAGGGCAAGGCGCACTGGGAGAGTGTCCCCATGGACCACCTGACCGTTTTTTGGTGACAAGATGCTGAGCTTCGCCGGCGAGCTTGGCCGCGAAGCGACAGTGCTCTGCGGCTGCGTTGTTGGACCGGGGCTTTGGCTTCCGCAGGCGACCATCAAACCCACCATCGAGATGGCCAACAAGACTTTCCCACGATTCATCCTGCCTCCCTTTACGTGATGTTCTGGCTGAAGTGGCCGCTTACCGTGGCCCCAGACCTGGTCATTGCATCGATCTCGAAAGTCCATTTACCGGTGGAGAGCTGGGCGTTTGACGCGAAGTGGCCTTTGTCGAAACGGATCAACTTTTCCGGCCGGTTGTGTCCCCCGGGATCAGTTGCAACGACATGAGCGCGCGTGATGGGTTCCTCTTCGCCGGAGGCCTTGAAGAAGGTGAAATGCACGTTGTTGATCCCCGGGTGCCCGGGGTCGATGTACGTCTGCAGGTAACCCCCAGTGGAGAGAGAGATCGTGTAGACGGTCGGCTGTCCCGGAACGCGCTGTGTAGTGATCGTCTGGGGTTGGGTCCTGGTCTGAACGGTAAGAGGAACTTCCACTGCGGTCGTTGCTTCCTGGACCGTAGCCGTTACCGCCCACTTTCCCGCGAGCGACAGATTCGTTCCTGTGCCCGTCCACATCGACTGCGATTCCCGCATCAGCTTGAGGGAGGATCCGCCGACGTCGGGCCGGTTGGGGAGAGTGAACCCCAACGTGACGCTCTTGGCGGGTACCGGATGTCCGGTGTCGAAATCCACGACCTGGGCCGCGAACGTGTTCTGTCCGGGGGTTCCAGGAGTGACCGTCAGTTTGATACGCACGGAGGTTGCAAAGTCATGGCCCGTCACGACCACGTTCGTTGATCCGCCTGCCCCCGAGGCTGCGTTGGCTATGTCCACCGGTGGCGGCAGCTGGCTCAGCAGGGCGGTCGTTCCCAGGATCAAGGCCGCAAGCAGGACCTCTGCGGCCACGGTCTTACTGAGATGTCGCGAACGCGGCGGATCGTTGCCAAAGGCTGGAACGTTCACATACCGGTTTCGTGCTCCCAGCGCTACGAGAGCAACGAAGAGTCCGATCTTGATGAGCAACGCGACTCCGAAGGAAGTCGAGAAAGCGTCTCTCCATTTCCCGATCCCGCCGATCTCGTCCAACGCCCGCAGGATCCCCGTCAGGGCGACAACTCCCAGGGCGATCCCCGCGAGCCACGAGAACCTCCTGACGTCGGATCTCCTCTCCGCGGCAGGACCTCCGCGCAGCGCCACGAAGAGCCACACGAGACCACCAACCCAGATCCCGACCGCCGCGATGTGCACGAACTGCACCGGAACGTTGAACCACGTCATGTGCAGATCGGCGTGGGAACCCTGGGCGTGAAACCACATGGCTGCAAGAGAGC
>DATAPE010000038.1:0-2959 GCA_036265345.1 Actinomycetota bacterium | reverse complement strand
CACGGCAGCGGGCGATGCCCTTGCGAAGCCCGCCGGACAGACCAGCGCGCGCTGGCAGGTGATGGCGGCGGTCGAAGATGAGCCGCGTAGCGTCGCTAAGATCGCGCAGTTACTCGTCTTGGCGCGCCAAAGCGTTCAGCGCGTGGCCGACATACTCGAGAGTGAGGGCCTGGTCCTTTACGAAGCGAACCCGCGGCACCGGCGCGCCAAGCTCGTCCGGCTCACTCCCAAAGGGCGGAGAACGTTGACGAAGATCCAGGACGCCCAACGCGGCTGGGCCGACCAGCTGGGCGCCGAGCTGGGGGCCGACAACCTGGAGCGCCTCACGAAACAGCTCGACGACCTCTTCGCGGCTGTGGAGCGCAACCGGCCGGTCTGAGAATGTTCCCCCCGTACCTCACATTTGGGTGCGAGAACTCCACGGCGACGCCGATGAGCAAATCGCAACCATTTCGCCTTGCACAGGCGGCGCCCCTTTGCTCAAGGCGTTCGATCAATGGGCTACGTGAGCGAGATCAATGGGGAGCCCGGAACAGGGATTCGGCGGTGCGCATACGTCGTCGCTAGAGACCGCATCTCTCTTTTGCGACCACTGTTCCTTTTTTGCGACACCGGTTCCTTTTTTGCTACGGGGGTCTGAGCGAAGGTATTGCTGCGGCGGGTGACTCCCCGGCACAGACTGTGCTGTGGCGGCGATTTACAGATCGCTCGCGACAACCTCAAACTCCTCAACCGCGGGAATGCTTCCAGCGCCCAATGCCTTGATGGCCGCCGCACGCGCTTCGGCTACGGCTTCGGCTCCCCGGCGACGAGCATCTTCGCTGTCCCACAGGGTGATCCCGATGCCCTTGCCAGTCTGCCGATCGGCAAGAAGAAACGCCGCCTTATACCCGGCGACACTCTGAGCCGCGGGCATGACTCCGTTGCTGAATGACTCGATCGCTTGATCGATCTTGTCGGGCGATCCCTGCACAACGGTGACTCGCGCGTACACGGCAAGCCTCCTTCCCGGTGGGCGACCTCATATAGCACACCGGAACATAACGGAGCAGAGCCCTCAGTGCCAGATCAGGAAGCAGGCTTAGCCGACGCTGCCTTCCATCTGAAGCTCGACGAGGCGCTGCAGCTCGACCGCGTATTCCATCGGGAGCTCCTTGGTGATGGGCTCGATGAAACCGCGCACGATCATCTGCATCGCTTCACCCTCGGTAAGGCCGCGGGACATCAGATAGAACAACTGCTCGTCAGAGACCTTTGACACGGTTGCCTCGTGCGAGACCGCCGCCGACTCTTCCTCGATCTCCATGTAGGGATAGGTGTCGGAGCGGGAATCCGCATCGAGGATCAACGCGTCGCAGATGACGTGGGACTTGGCGTGCTCGGCCCCCTCTTCGATCCGGATCAATCCCCGGTAGCCCGCCCGGCCCCCGTCCTTGCTGATGGACTTGGAGGTGATGGAGGACGACGTGTTCGGGGCGGCGTGGATGCACTTGCCGCCGGCATCCTGGTGCTGGCCCTCGCCCGCATATGCGATCGACAGGACTTCGCCGCGAGCGTGATCGCCGAGCAGGTAGATCGACGGGTACTTCATCGTCACCTTCGAGCCGAGGTTGCCGTCGACCCATTCCATGATGGCGCCCTCATATGCAGCGGCGCGCTTCGTAACGAGGTTGTAGACGTTGTTCGACCAGTTCTGGATCGTCGTGTAGCGGCACCGGCCGTGAGGCTTGACGATGATCTCGACGACCGCTGAGTGCAGGGAGTCGCTGGAGTAAACGGGGGCCGAGCACCCTTCGACATAGTGCACGTAGCTGCCCTCGTCGACGATGATCATCGTGCGCTCGAACTGACCCATGTTCTCCTGGTTGATCCGGAAGTACGCCTGCAGTGGGATCTCGACTTCGGTGTTGGGTGGCACGTAGATGAACGAGCCGCCCGACCACACCGCGGAGTTCAGAGCCGAGAACTTGTTGTCCGCCGGCGGGATGATCGTACCGAAGTACTGCTTGACGATGTCCGGGTGCTCGCGCATGGCGGAGTCCATGTCCATAAAGATGATCCCGCGCCGTTCGAGCTCTTCCTTGGTCTTGTGATAAACGGACTCGCTCTCGTACTGCGCGCTGACACCGCCGAGGTAGTTCTTCTCGGCCTCGGGGATCCCGAGCTTGTCCCAGGTTGCTTTGATGTCGTCGGGCATCTCGTCCCACGACTTCACCTGTGAGGTTGGCTTGATGTAGTAGTAGATGTCGTCGAAGTTGATCCCCGACAGGTCGGCGCCCCATGTCGGCATCGGCTTGCGATAGAAGACGTCGAGGCTCTTATGACGGAACTTGCGCATCCAGTCCGGCTCGTTCTTGCGGTCGCTCATCATGTCGATGACTTCGTGCGAGACGCCCTTTTCCGGCTTTATGTCGTAACTCGTGGCGTCGTGCCAGCCGTACTTGTAGCTGCCCTTGAGGGCGCGCACTTGCTCGTTCTCTTCGAGCGCCTTTATCTCTTCGGCTTCGAGGGCCATGAGGCTCCTTAGATGAGGATCTGTCGAGGTTTCAGTCTAGCAGTTAGGTATCCCTAACCCAAGAGCCCGGCGGTTTATCTCCGCTGGTCAGAGGCCTGATTCTAGGTCTCGCTAGGGAGGTTATCGGACTCCTCTGAGGAGCGAAAGTCACCGGGTGGGGGCCGATCGCGGGTCGACCGGGGGGACCGCCAGATCGACATCTGCCTCCTCTACCTCTTCGGAGTGGAAGCCCGGCCCCCGGGAGATCACCTGGAAAGTCTCGGCGAACCCATACCCGGCGGCCTGACCCGCCTCGGCTGAGTACTTGCGAACGAATTCGGCGATCTGGTCGGAGTTCGTGCCGACCTGGCTCTGGTGGCAGCGCAAAGCCTCGATCTTGCGGTCGATGGCCGTCGTTATGTCGACTGTGACGGGCTTATTGCCCGGCCCCCCTATCCAGAGCTC
>DATAPE010000037.1:0-4168 GCA_036265345.1 Actinomycetota bacterium | reverse complement strand
GCGGCGCGAGACGGAGGAGGATAAGCGCCGCCTGAACCCCGGCAGCCTGCGGTGGCGAGACGTGGACCTCGACGCGGGACAACGTCACATCGGGCAAGCGTTCGTTTCCTACGGGGCGGCCGTCCGCGAGTTCAAGGAGCCGAAAACGGCGACGAGCCGCCGAGACCTCCCGTTCGACCCCCGTGCGGTGGCGGCGCTACGTCGTTTTCGCAAGCTACAGACACGCGAGCGACGCGGGCGGGCGAGGCTTACGACCGGGGAGACTGAGCTCGTTTTCGTGGACGAGATCGGCGACCGGCTCCGGCCCGATCGCATCTGGGCCGCGTTCCGGCGACTGGCCAAGGAAGCGGGCCTCCCCCGGTTGACGCTCAACGGTTTGCGGCACACATTCGCGACCCTCGGCCTCGAGGCCGGCGGCGACGTGCTCTAGGTCGCGGAGTTGCTCGGGCACTCCTCCCCCACCATCACGCAGGGCATTTATCAGCACAGTCGAAGCGAGCGAAAGAGCGAGGCAGCCCGACAGATTGGCGGTGCGATCTTCCTCATAGCGCCACCCAATCGCCAAAGTCCACCGAAAGTCCGCCCCCCGATGGAAGCTTCACAACGAGATTGCCTCTCCGTGTTCTGGCATCCTGGGCTTAGACCGTGACGATGAGTCGCGCCCCCCCTTTGGTCGGAGCCCCCTCAACCCAGAGCCGGTCGGGCAGCTCGCGACGCTGGCCAGGGGAAATCTCACCTACGGCGTCTTTCTGATGCCAACGGATGGTCGGAGCGACTTGGTTCGGTCCGCGAAGGGGCGAGCGGGCCAGCCTCGGTGCTGTGCCTGCGGGGTCGGCCGTGACAGAAACCTGCCAGTTGCGAGCAGTGCCACCACCAAGGTTCAGGATCTCGAGTGCTGCGCTTACGTGCTCAACAGGCGACCCTGGTCCGGCAGTGAGTTGGCCAACCGGTTGGACGAGCAGCTCCGGGGGGTCGGGTGGGACCGGCTTGGGAGCCTTCGGTTTGAGCCACACGAGGGCGGCCAATGCCCACCCGACTGCTGCGATGATCCATGGTGCCCAGGCGGCCACCGAAGGATCATCCCCCGCCGAATCTCTTGGGGGTGGGCAGACAACGGGCAGACAGAAGCCCTTGGGGCGACGGGCAAAGCTCCAAGGGCGTCACATTGCCGCAGGTCATCGAGTGTCGGAGGGGGGATTTGAACCCCCACGGGTTATGCACCCACTAGGCCCTCAACCTAGCGCGTCTACCAAGTTCCGCCACTCCGACGCGAGGGTGATTATAGGCCCGGGAGGGCCGCGGCTCGAACTAGATCCACTTCCAGGCGAGCCAGAAGCTGGTGAACCCGAAGAGGATCCCCACGGCGACCGTGATCTGGTCGAGCCGGCGCTCGATGGAGGTCCCGCCGGAGAGCGTGTTGCCTCCTCCGAACATGTCGGACAGGCCGCCGCCCTTCCCCGAGTGGAGCAGGACGAGCAGGATCAGCAGCAGGCAGGACAGGATGTGCAGGACCAGGACGAAATTGTTCAGCACGGTCTCAGGATTGTACCGGCTCGGACCCCGTGTCGCCCTCGGCGGGCGTGGCGGCCGCCGCCATGATGGCGCGGTCCTGGAGCGGGAAGTAGCAGGCCGCCACCTGGCCCGGATGGTGCGGGGTGAGCTCGGGCTCCTCCGTCGAACACTGGGGCAGCTGGGCCCGGGGACACCGGGGGTGGAAGCGGCATCCCGACGGCGGATTGATCGGCGACGGCACGTCGCCCTCCAGGATGATCCGGCGCTTCTGCGAGGCGAGATTGGGGTCCGGGATCGGCACCGCCGACAGCAGCGCGCCCGTGTACGGGTGCTTCGGGTTCTGGTATAGCGTGTCCCCCGTCGCCATCTCGACGATCTTCCCCAGGTACATCACGGCGACGCGGTCGGAGACGTGCTTGACCACCGAGAGGTCGTGCGCGATGAACAGGTACGTCAGGTTGAACTCGGCCTGGAGGTCCTCCAGGAGGTTCAGGATCTGCGCCTGGATCGACACGTCGAGCGCCGACACCGGCTCGTCGCACACGATCAGCTTCGGCTTGAGCGCGAGCGCGCGCGCGACGCCGATGCGCTGACGTTGCCCGCCGGAGAACTCGTGCGGGTACCGGTTGTAGTGCTCGGGGTTCAGGCCCACCAGCTCCATCACCTGCTGGACCTCGCTCTTGATCTTGTCGGTGGGGACCGTCTTGTGGATGCGATAGGGCTCGGCGATGATCGAGCCGACGGTCTTGCGTCCGTTCAGTGAGGCGTACGGGTCCTGGAAGATCATCTGGATCTCGCGCCGGATGTCGCGCAGCTTCCGTCCCGAGAGGCCCGTGATGTCCTGGCCCTGAAAGAAGACCTGACCCTCGGTGGCGTCGTACAGACGCATGACCACGCGCGCCAGGGTCGACTTGCCGCACCCCGTCTCGCCCACCAGCCCGACCGTCTCGCCCGGGTAGATCGCGAGGTCGACGCCGTCCACCGCGTGGACGTTCCCGACCGCCTTCTGGAAGATGATCCCCTGCTTGATGGGGAACCACTTCTTGATCCCGACCAGCTGGAGCAGCGGGCTCTGGCCGTCCTGCGGCGCCGGTGCCGGCTGGGAGGTCGTCTCGACACTCATGAGGTCGCCACCACGTCCTCGTGGAAGATGCGCTCCTTCTCGGCCAGCGAGAGGTGGCAGGCGGACGCGTGATGGCCGTTCGACGGGATCAACTCGGGCCGCTCCTTCTTGCAGATGTCCATCACGTACGGACAGCGCGGGTTGAAGGCGCACCCCGGCGGCACCTGGATCAGCGACGGCGGCAGGCCCTTGATCGGCCGCAGGCGATCGGTGGCGACGTCCATGCGCGCGATCGACTGGAGCAGTCCCCACGTGTACGGGTGGTGCGCCTCGTAGTAGATGTCCTTCGCGTCTCCCGTCTCGACGATGCGCCCCGCGTACATCACCTGGATGTCGTCGCAGTGCTCGGCGACGACCCCCAGGTCGTGCGTGATGATGACGACCGCCGCGTTGAACTCCTCGCGCAGCCGGTCGATGAGGTCGAGGATCTGCGCCTGGACCGTCACGTCGAGCGCGGTGGTCGGCTCGTCGGCGATCAGCAGGTCCGGGTTCAGCACCAGCGACATCGCGATCATGGCGCGCTGGCGCATGCCGCCCGAGTATTCGTGCGGGTACTGACGGGCCCGCTCGTCCGGGCGCGGGATGCCAACGCGCTTCAACATGTCCACGGCCATCTCGGCCGCTTCCTTCTTCGAGACCTTCTGGTGGGTGCGGACGGCCTCGCCGATCTGGTCGCCGACCCGGTAGAAGGGATGCAGCGAGCTCATCGGGTCCTGGAAGACCATCCCCATTTTGGCCCCGCGGATGTTGCGCATCTCGTCCTGCGGGAGCGTCAGGAGGTCCTGCCCCTGGAAGATCACCTGGCCCTCGATGATGGCCTGCTTCGAGGTCACCAGGCCCATCACGGTCAGGAAGCCGACGCTCTTGCCCGATCCGGACTCGCCCACGACACCCAGCGTCTCGCCCGAGGACACGGAGAATGAGATGCCGTCAACCGCTTTGACCAGGCCGTCTTCCGTCGGGAAGTGCACTTTGAGGTCCTTGACCTCGAGCAGGGGCTCGGCCACCATCTCTCCTGGTCTACGCCGGTCGCAAGCTGGCGACGCGGCGTCGATCGAGTCTCGTCATGTGTATCTCACCCGTGGATCCAGGAAAGCGTATATCACGTCCACGATGAGGTTGGCTACGACGATGAACACGGCCCCCAGGACGGTGACCCCCATGACGGGCGGGAAGTCGTTGACGGTCAGCGCCGTGATGGCGTACAGCCCGAGGCCGGGCAGCTGGAAGACCGTCTCCACCACCACCGCACCGCCCAGCAGGAAGGCCACGTCCATGCCGAACATCGTCACCACGGGCGTCAGCGCGCTCCGCAGACCGTGCTTGAAGATGACCTTCCGCTCGGACATCCCCTTCGCTCGGGCTGTGCGGATGTAGTCCTCGGTCATGCTCTCCATCAGATTGCCTCGGACCATCCGCGAATAGAACGCCGCGGTGGTCAAGGCTAAGACGAACCAGGGCAGTATGAACCGCCCTGCGAAGACCGCCTGTAAGACGGTCTCGTCCGATGGGATGCCACTGGAGGGAAGGATG
>DATAPE010000036.1:0-12788 GCA_036265345.1 Actinomycetota bacterium | reverse complement strand
GGGGCCGAGTTGCGGGGCCGGCGTCTGCTTCTTGCCGAAGTGTGCATCGAGATCGTTGGCGTCGAGTGTTTCCTTGTCCAGCAGGATCACCGCTAGCTCATCCATGTCCTGCTTGCGGGTAGTGAGGATCGCCGACGCCTTGTCGAGAGCCTCCACCAGGATGGCTCGCACCTCACGATCGATGACCACCTGCGCCTCTTCCGACATCTCCTCACCGCGGCGGAAGACTGCCGATAGGTACCTCGGGCCCTGCTCCGCGATGTTGATCGGGCCCACCTTCTCGGACATCCCGAATTCCATCACCATGCGGCGTGCGGTCTCGGTGGCGCGCTTGAGGTCGTCTTGAGCCCCTGTGGTTGCGAAGCCAAAGATGAGCTCTTCGGCGGCCCGGCCCCCGAGAAGGATCGCGATCATGTCCTTGAGCTCCGGCTCGGCCATCAGGAAGCGTTCCTCTTCCGCCAGCTGTTGGGTGTAGCCCAGCGCGCCGATGCCCCTCGGGATGATCGAGACGCGGTGAACGGGATCGGCATGCTCGACGAAGCGCGCCACGATCGCGTGCCCAAGCTCGTGATACGCGACCAAGGTCCGCTCCTTGTCCGACAGGACGGTGGAGCGACGTTCGAGACCGGCGTAGACGCGGTCGATGGCTTCTTCCAGATCCATCATGTCGACCTCGTCCTTGCCCCGCCGCGCCGCAAGCAACGCTCCTTCGTTGATCACGTTGGCGAGCTGGGCTCCAGAGAATCCGGGTGTGCGGCGAGCGAGGACCCTCAGGTCGACGTCGCCCCGCATCTTCACGTCGCGTGCATGGATCTGCAGGATGGCTTCACGGCCCTTGATGTCCGGCAAGTTCACCTGGATCTGACGATCGAAGCGGCCCGGCCGGAGCAGAGCCGCATCCAGCACCTCCGGACGGTTCGAGGCAGCCACGATGATCACGCCGCTGTTGGGCTGGAAGCCGTCCATCTCGGTCAGCAATTGCTGCAACGTCTGCTCTTGCTCCTGGTGGGCACCGAGCTGGTTACCGGCGGCACCCGAGCGCGCCTGCCCGATGGAGTCGATCTCGTCGATGAACACGATCGCCGGCGCGCGCTCGCGCGCTTGCTGGAAGAGATCGCGTACGCGCGCCGCGCCGAGGCCGACGAAGAGCTCCACGAACTCGGACGCGGAGATGTAGAAGAACGGAACGCTTGCCTCTCCCGCGACCGCTCGCGCGAGAAGCGTCTTTCCCGTTCCCGGAGGACCCACGAGCAGGACGCCCTTGGGGATGCGGGCCCCCAGACGCTCGAACTTCTTGGGGGTCTTCAGGTAATCGACCAGCTCGACCAGCTCGGCTTCGACCTCGTCAACGCCGGCGACATCCTTGAACGTCGTTTTCATGTCGGTGCGGTCGTAAAGCTTCGCCTTGTTCTTGCCGAACGACAGCGCCCCGGCCCCCATCTGGTTGCGCATCCGCCGCAGGATGAAGAAGTAATAGATGGCGCCAAAGAACAGGATCGGCAGCACCCATCCGAACAGGAAGCCGCTCCACACGCTGGGTTGCGACGCGGACACCTCGACGCCGTTGGCCTTGAGCGTCCGCACCAGGCTGTTGGTCTGGAAGTTCGGGGGCAACGTGGTGGAGAACTTGTGCGTGTCCGAGCCGGACGTGTAGGTCCCCGTGACGGCGGTTTGCGAAACGTTCGCATCCGTCACGGCCCCCTTGTCGACAAGCTGCAGGAAGCCCGGTGGAGAAGCGGCCTTGCTGGAGAACGGCAGTGCCTGCACGCCGCCACCGAGAAGCGTGCTCTGGAACACCAGGATGAGGATCAGGGCGCCGACCACCCACGCAGCCGTCACCCACCGCTGCTGGTCCGGAGCCGACGATCCGCTGGTGGTCTTCTTCTTGGGAGGCACCGCGTTGCGCGGATCCCACGACCGCGGCTTCTTGGGCGCTGGCTGCTTGCTCACGGCCCGAGCCTACCCGCGCGCACCCGTTTCCTTTGCGAGCTCCGTTCCCTCTAGGTCAGTCTTCGACCCCAGAATGGCAGCCCCCATTTGGTTGCGAGCTCCGTCACATCTGTGTCACTTCTCGACCAGAGAGCCAGCGCAAAGGAACTCAGCGCGCGCTCAGAGCCACGCCCCCCGGGCCCAATCGATCGTCCGCTCCAGACCCTGCTCCAGCGTCACCTTCGGCTCCCATCCCAACTTCGCTCGCGCCAGCGAGATATCGGGACACCTCACTTCGGGGTCGTCCTCGGGGCGATCCTCGAAGGTGACTTCGGAGTCACTGCCGGCGATCCGGGCGATCAGGCGGGCGAGCTCGGCGATAGTCACCTCGCGGGGGTTACCGAGGTTCATCGGCCCGACGTGATCCGAGTTCAAAAGGCGCCAGAAACCCTCTATCAGATCGTCGACGTAGCACAGCGAACGCGTCTGAGAGCCGTCGCCGTGAACGGTCAGCGGCTCGCCGCGAAGGGACTGCCTGATGAAATTGGGCACCGCCCGGCCGTCCTCGCGCGCCATCCGAGGGCCCTGAGTGTTGAAGATGCGAGGGATCCTCACGTCTACCCCGTGGGCGCGGTGATAGGCCATCGTCATCGCCTCCGCGAAGCGCTTGGCCTCGTCGTACACGCCGCGGGGGCCCACCGGATTGACGTGACCCCAGTAGCTTTCGGGCTGCGGGTGGACTTGGGGGTCGCCGTAGGTCTCGGAGGTGGAAGCCAGGAAGAACCCGGCCCCCTTGGCCTTCGCCAGTCCGAGCCCGTTCATCGTCCCCAGTGCGCCGACCTTCAGCGTGTGGATCGGGTGCTTGAGGTAATGCACGGGGGATGCCGGGGACGCCAGGTGAAGGACCCAGTCGATGTCGCCGTCTACGTCTATGTGCTTGGTGACGTCGCGCCGCTCCAGCCGGAACTTCGGGTGGTCGATGATGCCCGAGACGTTGTCCGGGCTCCCGGTCAGCATCGAGTCCAGGCACACCACCTCCCATCCTTCAGCCAGCAATCGCTCGCACAGATGGGAGCCGAGAAAACCTGATCCTCCCGTCACCACTGCTCTAGGCATGCTCAATGCCTAACAGGTCGGTGATGTCACCGTCGCTCGTTTGCTCGAAGTCCGTGTACCACTGCCCCACTGCATAGAGATTCTTCGGGGTGACTGCACAGACCACTTTGTCGGCGACGGAACGGAGAGACTCGCAGGTCGAGGGAGCCGCAACGGGCACTGCAGCAACTACCTCTGCGGGATCATGACGACGAGCTGCCTCGATTGCGGCGCGCATCGTGGATCCGGTGGCCAGCCCATCGTCGACCAAGATCACGACCTTGCCGCCCAGGTCGAGCGGGGGCCGGTTGCCTCTGTAGAGATCCTCACGGCGCGCCAGTTCGCGCCCCTCGGCGGCCGCAACCGACTCGATGACGCCGGGCTCGATCCGGAGAGAGCCGACGACATCTTCGTTGAGCACGCGGACCCCCCCGGACGCGATTGCCCCCATGGCAAGCTCCTCACGTCGCGGCACTCCGAGCTTGCGCACAACGAAGACATCCAGAGGAGCGTCGAGAGCGATAGCAACCTCCTTGGCAACCGGCACTCCCCCGCGGGGAAGTCCCAGGACGATCACATCGGATCGCCCCGCGTATTCCTGAAGTTTCTCCCCCAGCACTTGTCCGGCGTGTCGACGGTCGCGAAACCTGTCGATGGCAGCCCCCTATAGACGCTCAGATCCAGCCGACTACACGAAACTAGTCCACTCCGCGAGGGGCGACTCGTATCCTGGCATCGCCAGCGAGCGCCGAAGGGAGTCACTTGTTCGAGGAGATAGTGGCCGACCCTGCAGCCCGAAACGCGAGCGCGTAGCTCTGCTCACCTTTCAGCGCGCCCGGGACATCGACCCGGGGCACGAGGTATGAGACCCGGCTTCCTGCGGACCGCAGCACGGGCGGGGGTCACCGCCGGGCTCCTCAGCGGCATTCCTTCGACCGTCGTTTGCATGGTGCTCGGACGTGACCCTCTGGAAGCGACCGCGGCCGCGGGGGCCATGCTTCTTCCCCACGAGCAGCGACAGGGTGTGCTGGTCGCTGCCGCGATCCCGGTGCACGCCGCGATCTCGCTGGGGTGGGCCGTGGTCCTGACCGCACTGCTCCCGGCGCGCCGCACGCTGTTGTGGGGAGCCGCCGCGGGTCTTGCCATCGCGGCTCTCGATCTCGGCCCCCTGGCCCGGCCCTTCCCTCGGATCCGGGCTCTGCCTCTGGGGCCGCAGATCGCCGACCACGTCGCCTTCGGGGCGATCGTGGGCGCGTGCGTCCGGGGATATAGCCGATCCGAGACCGGGTCGGGCACCCCGTAGGCTCCACCGCATGACCGACAACCACACCCGGGAACCATCCCCCGAAGAGTCAGCGTCTGAAGGGTCCCACGACCCCCCGGAGGAGGGCTCGACGTCAGCCTCCGAGGCCGAGGAAACCGTCGCCAAGATGGAGAAAGGGATCGAGAACGTCGACGACGAGATAGACAACGCCAAAGAGAAGGCCGTAGAGGCTGAGAGATTCGATCCCCACTCGCAAACCACCGCTGACGACAAGCAACCGCGATCGCAAACGAGTGCCGAGGACGGCGACCCGAACACCAACCACTGACCGGTGTCGACGCCTCTCGAGGACTACGCGCTCATAGGCGATACCCACACCGCCGCGTTGGTGTCGAAGACCGGCTCTATCGATTGGCTATGCCTGCCGCGCTTTGACTCCGGCGCGTGCTTCGCCGCGTTGTTGGGTGATGAGTCTCACGGACGCTGGTTGTTGACCCCCGCTGGTGGCGTCAAGGAGGTGAGGCGGCGTTATCGGGGCGACACGCTCGTTCTCGAAACCGAGTTCCACACCGAAGGCGGAGTGGTGAGGATCCTCGATTGCATGCCGCACCGCGAGCATCGGCCCGATCTCCTCCGGATCGTCGAGGGGGTAGAGGGCCGCGTGCCGATGCGGTTACAACTCATCATCCGGTTCGACTATGGGATGACAATCCCCTGGGTCCGTGAATTCGACCAGCGCTTCTGGGCGATCGCAGGTCCGAACGGGCTCGTGCTCGATACCCCGGTTCACCTCCGGGGTGAGGGCTTGACCACGGTGGCGGAGTTCGAGGTTGCGCAAGGCGACCGGGTTCCCTTCGTACTCAGCTGGTATCCGTCCCACGAAGCGCCGCCGGCCCCCCGGGATGCTTTCGAAGCCCTGTCCCAAACGGAAGAGACCTGGACAGATTGGTCCGCGCGGTTGAAACCGACCACGGAATGGCGCGATGCCACCATCCGATCGCTCGTCACGCTCAAGGCGCTCACTTATCAGCCGACCGGGGGGATCGTGGCGGCCCCCACTACATCGTTGCCCGAGCAGCTGGGTGGTGTGCGCAATTGGGACTATCGCTACTGCTGGCTGCGCGACGCCACCTTCACCTTGTATTCGCTGCTCGTCGCCGGCTACAAGGACGAAGCTAAATCGTGGAGGGAATGGTTGCTTCGAGCGGTCGCGGGTGAGGCATCGAAGCTTCAGATCATGTACGGCGCGGCGGGAGAACGGTGGCTGAACGAGGTGGAGATCGGTTGGCTGCCCGGTTACGAGGATTCCGCGCCGGTGCGCGTGGGCAATGCGGCGGTCGACCAATTCCAGCTCGACGTCTATGGGGAAGTGCTGGACTCCTTGCACGAGGCCAGGCGTCAAGGGCTGAAGGAAGAGTCCAACGACTGGCAACTGCAGCACCAGATACTGGACTTCCTGGAGTCTCACTGGGAGGAACCAGATGAGGGCCTCTGGGAGATCCGGGGCGACCGCCGCCACGTCACCCATTCGATGATCATGGCGTGGGTAGCGTTCGATCGCGCGGTCAAGGCGGTCGAAGAGTTTCCTCTCGACGGCGATGTGGACAAGTGGAGGTCGGTCCGCGACGAGATCCATCGTGAGGTGTGCCGCGAAGGCTTCGATGCCGATCGCAATGCCTTCACCCAGTACTACGGCGCCAAACAGCTCGACGCCAGTCTGTTACTGGCTCCCCTCGTGGGTTTCCTTCCCCCCACCGACGAGCGCATAAAGGGCACCATCACCGCGATAGAAGAAGAGCTATCGGTCGACGGTTTCGTGATGCGTTACTCGGAAGATCGCGAAGACATAGATGGCCTGCCCAAAGGCGAGGGAGCGTTCCTCGCGTGCAGCTTCTGGCTCGTCGATTGCCTGGGGTTGATCGGCCGCGAGAAGGACGCCCGAACGTTGTTCGACCGGCTGCTGGGCATCCGTAACGATGTGGGCCTGCTGTCGGAGGAGTATGACGTCGAGCACCACCGATTGGTCGGTAATTTCCCGCAAGCCTTCTCTCACGTCGCTCTTGCCAACAGCGCGCACAATCTCTCAGCGGCTGGAGTGAGCCGCATCCGGGGGGACAACAAGCCGCCTTCGGACGGTGTGACGCAAGGCCCCGGCGAGCCCTAGAGATCGGCGGTGCACTCCTACCGGGACCGGCTCACCGATCTCCGGATGCCGAACACAAGGGCGGTCGCCACCGCGGCCCAGCCCATCAGCCCCCGGTGGGTGGTCGCTTCCAACTGGAAGCTGCGGGCGCGGGCCCGGGCGTCGAAACTCCCATGGGCGCCAGCATCTCCAGGCACCGGGTCCCACAGATTGTTAGGTCGCTCAGGGTCCACCGCCTCGTCGGTCTGCTGGGACTTAACGCCCGTTCGGCCCAGGTAGTGATCGAGTGTGTCCGACGCCAGCTTGTCGCCGAGGATCGTCGCGGTGGTCGGCGCTCCGACGTAGAGCTCCCTGCGGTGGTGCTTCGCCGACGCCCACACGATGGCTTCTGCTGCGACCTCGGGTTGAAAGATCGGGGGGACCGGTTGTGGGTGACGGGGAAGACGGGTCTTGACCCATCCAAACTGCGGGGTGTTGAGCGCCGGCATCTGCACCATCGCGATGGTCACTTGGCTCTTATCGTGCAGAAGCTCGCATCGCACCGACTCGGTAAAGCCCTGGATCGCGTGTTTCGCACCGCAGTAAGCGCTCTGTAGGGGAATGCCTCGATACGCCAGCGCCGAGCCAACCTGAACGATCCGTCCGCGGTCGCGCGGGAGCATGCGGCGCAGCGCCGTCATCGTGCCGTACACGACACCGAGATAGGTGACCTCGGTGACCCGCTTGAATTCCTCTGCCTCCATCTCCTTGAACGGCGAGAACACCGAAACCATCGCGTTGTTAACCCAGACGTCTATCGGCCCCAGTCGTTCCTCGATGGTTGCAGCGGCACGCTCCACCGCATCGGGGTCTGCCACATCTGTGGGAACGACAACCGCCTCGGTGCCCATGTCTTCGGCTTCGCGGCGGGCGGCTTGGAGCCCGTCCTCTCCTCGCGCCACCAATCCGACGCGGGCGCCGCGCGCCGCGAATGCACGAGCTGTCGCTCGGCCGACGCCTGCGCTCGCACCGGTAACAACGACGACTTCACGCATGCGTCGTCTCTTGCCGGATGCGTTTACCGACGAAGGGAGCGCTAGACATGTCGATGCGTCACCACCTGCATCGAGGTGCCCGCCTTCACCACGGCCTCTTCCCCACTCCCGAGGCCAGCTCTCGCAGGCGGAAACGGCCCCCTGCCTTCTCCTCCAGCGGAGGGGTGGGAACGCCCGCGTCCTCGCGCATCCCCGATAGAAGGTCCAGAAGTGCTGCTTCGGAGCTGTAGGTGGGCACCCAGCCCAACTCGCTGCGAGCTCTGGTGGTGTCCATCAAAGGGCTCTGCATCGCGAGATCGAACCAGCCCGGCGGGGTCGGCTGAAGGCCTGTCCGCCAGGTTAGAGAAGTAAAACTTCGAGCCACCCGGGGCGAGACCTTGACCGTACGCGCATCCATGATGGCCGCCAGCCCCTTGGGATCCAATACGGGATCGGTTGCGATGTTGAAGGCGCCGCGAACATCCTTCGTAACGGCAAGGTGATAAGCCTCCGCGGCATCCGCAGAGTGCACACATTGGAAACGCAGACGATCGATATCGGGAACGATCGTGATCAGAGACCGGCGAAGCAGTGGGCTAGGGAGGAAGGGGCCCGCGAACAGACGCCTGACCTCGGCCCCCGCTTCGCGCTTGAACACCAATCCGGGTCGCAGCCGCGCCACCCGCACGCCGGGATACTCCCCTTCGAACGTGTCAAGCATGCCTTCGACCTCGGCCTTGTGGCGCGAGTAGAAAGACGTCGCCACTCCTTGGGTGGGCCATGATTCGTCTACCGGTCGCATCTTCGGACCCGGCGAGTAGGCGCCGACCGAAGACGCATAGACGAGGGCCGGAACGCCCGCCTCGGCCACCGCGTCGAAGACGCGTTTGCTTCCGGCGACGTTGATGTTGTAGAGGGTCCCCAAGGACCGAGAGGGCTGGATCGCCCACGCCAGGTGAACGACGACATCCGCTCCCTTGAAGTGAGGTACGAGGTCTGACTCCGTTACGTCGGCCCTGATCCAACTGGTCTTGGGCCAGTGCGATGTGGGCACTCTGCGGGCCAGGCCCAAGATCGATGCGACGGTGGGATCGGTCTCGAGAGCGCCAAGCAGACTGGTACCCACGTTCCCGGTGGCTCCCACAACGACTACACGCACGACGTGGATGTTCCCTACGCGTAGCAGTTCAAACAGAACTCGCAGCCGGTCTCAGTGACGAGCGACGCCTCGGTCGGGCAACTGCCGCAAGACCAGGGGGCGTTTTACCGACAACCTGCTCCTATTGCCCCCCGCAGGTCCAGGGAGCATGATGGAGCGCTGTAGGGGGCGGCGGCGGGAACCTCTCTGGCCTTGAGCCGGCTCGCTGCCCGGGAGCGGCTTTCGTTGTTCCGCTAACAGCAACAGAGTCACCCCGCCGCCGTCTTATCTCTTTGCTATTCAACCCGGCTTTGGTTGGTCAACCGACCCTCATGAAGGGACGATGTCCGCCGGCGCCGGGAATCGCAACCGCGCGAGGATCACCAGCGGCGCGAAGAACAAGAGCATGGTCGTGAAGATCGTGATTCCGGAATCGTTGAGTGCGGAACCAAGCACCGCGACCACGAGCCCACCGAGGACGCCTGCGCGGAGCAGCGGCTGTTCGGAACCGAACCATTTCCACCAGCGAAGCGGCCACAACATAAAGAGCGCAGTCACCAGCGCTGCCGGCAAGAATCGGTCGAGGTTCTGAAGGGACCGCACCTGTCTCAGGTTCGACGCTGCCTTTCTCCGAACGGTTTCGAAGAAGGCCGATGGTCCCCGGGAGCGAACGTCTTCGAAGAACCTGCCCAGGTGCGTGCGCTGCTCGGGGGGCCTCGACACATCGATAGCGATGAACAGTCCGGCCGCCGCGACGGCGGCGATGAGACCCACCGCCACAAGCCTCATGGAGATGCGCCTTCTGGCGAGAAGGATCCACGTGGCGGCGAAGCCGGGAACGAGCGCGAGCACGCCGCCAACATCGCTGCCGAACTGCGGAGCGCCGTCGACCAGCACTACGACGATGAACAGCAGGGCGATGCCCACCATCACCCCGCGGGAGTTACCACGACGCCACACGATGAGGGTGGCGACCACCACCGCGGTCGAACCCAAGATGGCGAAGGCATTGTTGCCTGCTCCAGCAAAACGCCCCGCTATCAGTGGAGAGTCCCCCAGGATCGAGTTCAGCTGCAGGTGCCCGCCGGTGATCAGGTCACCCACGATCACTATCAGGCTCACCAGAGCTACGACACCCAGCCGGTCGAGAGCGGAGAGCCTCAGCAGACAGATGAGACCAACGATGCCACCGTCCACGACCAAGCACAGCGCGATGAAACCGATCCGGCCAAGTCCGGGGGCCGCGACGAGATCGACCGCATAGGTGGCGACCGGCAAGCTCGCCACGGCCAACGCAGCAGGCGTTACCAGCTCGCTCACACCCGGCGGTGCAGCATCGGGCCGGGTCGAGCGTCGCCGCAGCACAAGAAGCGCTGCGACGAAGAAGACCAGCTCGGCGGCCAAGAAGACCCACGACATCGCCGGTTTCGATGCGTCGATGAACACGGCGTCACGATCGAGGTTGACGGCGGCCGCGATACGGTCCCGTGCGCCCATCACGCTGAAGAAAGGCTGTCCAGTCATGGCCGCCGGTTGGGAGACGCCGAGATGCGCGAGCACGGTAGGGGCCACATCCGGAAGGGTCACGATCCCGGGACGCCGGGTGGACGCCGACTCGAGCGTCGATCCCGGGCTGAAGCCTGAACCAACTGCGACCGCCACCCCGAGGTGGGTGACCGCCGGTGGCGAGGTCGGCGTGATCACCAGGAGCAGGTCCCGCTGAAGGTCGAGGAGATTCGTGAGTGCAGCCAGCAAGCGATCGGAAGACATGAGGGCTCGCGACATCGCTCGAGACGGATCGGGGCTCGTCTGCGCGCGCTCGAGATCCCCTGGGTCGATCACGACGGTGGCACAGCCAAGCGCCAGGGCCTTGCCGGCCGCTTTCACGATGTCAACCGGGTCAGCTTGCAGGTGGCCCGACGCCCCCCCGATGGGCGTGGTGCCGGTGGCTGCATATCCCACGGTGCCGGACGGTTCCATCGCAGCAAGCAGCGGCCACTCGGCAAAACCTTGTGTCGGCGATATCGCAGCATCCCCGATCGCTACAACGGGAGTGCTCAGCGCGCCCGCTAGTGCTCCGGGACGAGCGTCATAACCACTGCGCACGGAGAGGGCGTGGAGTTGCTTGCCGTTGGCAACGGTAACGTCGCGCGCCAGGTGGGCCGCAGAGGTAACAGGATTATCTACGGGGCCTACTTCGAACCCAGGCACGCGGGCGCCGGCCCCCATCGTCGTGAAGGCAGACGGATACGCGGGCCGCGACAAGTCCGTATGCACGGACATTGAACCGATCGCGCCGCGTTGCGACAGCGAGATAAGCGTGGGGGGCTTGACGCGCGCGACGTCGGCCCAAGTCACTCCTGGAGTCGTGAAGATAACCGTGCTGGAGCACGATGCGGCTGTCGCTTGGGTCGCGATCACCAAAGGCGTGAGGGCCGCGATCACACCGGCAGCAACGATCACCATCCGGGCTGTGCGATGCTGTTTCGTCATCTGAAACGACTCTGGCCACCCCGAGGCGGGGGCCGCACACCGACCGAGGAGGGGCTTGTGTTGTCTCGACGAGCATCCGCCCTCCTCACCGGCACGCTCGCGATGGTCCTCGCCGTCTGCGGGATCGGCTGTACGTCGACGTCGCTTCAGCCTCCAAGAAATGTTCCCGTCATCGCCTTCTCACCTCTTCCTCGCACTACACCACCTAGCCCCAGCTTGCGAGGCATCCACAAGATCAAACACATGATTTTCTTAATGCAAGAGAATCGTTCATTCGATTCGTATTTCGGTACTTTCCCGGGGGCCGATGGCATCCCGATGCACGATGGGAAGCCCTCCCCCTGCCTGCCCACTCCGGACGCCGCGCGCTGTCTCTCGCCGTTCCACGATTCCAATCTCAAGGATGCGGGGGGACCTCATGCGACGTCCGATGCTATCGACGACATCAACGGGGGTCGCATGGACGGATTCGCGAGGCGGGCGCTCGAGGGCAAAGCGGGATGCCTCGTGCTCAATCACGAACCCTTTCCCGCGTGCAATCAGATCCCCGCGCGCCCCGACCCTATGGGGTATCACGACGCTCGGGAGCTCCCGAACTATTGGGCCTATGCGCGCCGTTTTGCGCTGCAGGATCACATGTTCAGCCCCACTCTGGGACCCAGTTTGCCCTCTCACCTCTATCTGGTGTCCGGCTGGGCCGCCCGTTGTATCGACATAACCGACCCGATGACCTGCTACACGAACACCGACCTCGCCAGTGCTCTCCACCCCGACATACCGGGAGTGGATTTCCAATACTCATGGACCGATGTCACCTATCTGTTGCATGAGAACCACGTCGGTTGGGCGTACTACGTCGCCCCGCACAGCTTGCCCGACTGCGACGAGCACCTTCCCATGTGTGAACGCCCCTCGTTCGAGCCGGGCACTCCCGGCCTATGGAACCCACTTCCAGAGTTCACCACCGTGATCCAGGACCAGCAGCTGGGCAACATCAAGCACCACAACGACTTCTTCTCAGCGGCACGGGATGGAACGCTGCCGGCGGTCTCCTGGGTGATTCCCAACAAGAAGAACAGCGAGCATCCCCCCGCCTCGGTCGCGGATGGCCAGGCGTGGGTAACCCATGTCGTCAACGCGGTCATGCGCAGTCCCGATTGGAAGAGCTCCGCGATCTTCGTCTCGTGGGACGACTGGGGCGGCTTCTACGATCACGCGGTACCCCCGCGCATCGACCTCGGCGGTTACGGGATCCGCGTGCCGTCCTTCATCATCAGCCCCTACGCCAAACGGCACTACATCGATCATCAAGTGCTCAGCTTCGACGCCTATCTAAAGTTCATCGAGGATGACTTCTTGGGCGGCGCTCGGATCGATCCACGGACCGACGGCCGTCCGGACTCTCGCCCCGATGTGCGTGAGGACGCTCCTCAGCTCGGGAACCTCATCAAGGATTTCGACTTTTCGAGGCGGCGTCCCAGATTCATCCTTCCGCAGCGGCCTTGACTTCAAAGAGCTAAGCGTCGCGTTAGAGAGCCGAGAACTCGTTCCGCCAGTACTGGTTGATCTTTCCCTGTGAAGACTCGACGACCACGGAGCCGTCGGCGCCCACGGATTGTTTGGTTGAGGTGGGATTCGAGTGCAGGTTCTGGTTCGGGATCGTCCACTTCGACACTGCCAACGGGTCGAACAGAGGAACATCGAGCGGGCTCT
>DATAPE010000035.1:0-1963 GCA_036265345.1 Actinomycetota bacterium | reverse complement strand
CCCAGGCGGCTGCCCAGGCAACGAGCGGTTCTGGCAGGGCAGCGGCAGAAGCGGCGGGCGGTCTCTCCTGGGCGACGACGCTGGTTGCGGCAAGCAACGTGGCCGAAAGGGTCAGGACTGAGGGAATGCTGATCAAATGACGCATCGAAAGCTCCTTTGCGCTTCAGTTCAGGCGACGACGGGGTCGAGGACACGGCCCGCGAGCAGCATCAGTAGCGGCCGGTCCAGCGCTTGTAGGTTGTGACGGGGATCGTTGGCGTAGACAACGATATCGGCCGCTGCTCCTTCCGCGAGCACGGGCAGGCCGAGGAACTGCCTGGCAGACCAGGATGCGGCGGCGAGCGCCGTTTCATTTGGCAGGCCAGCTTGGCGAAGCCAGCCGATCTCTTCTCGAATCAGGCCGTGTGGGATCATTCCGGCGTCTGTGCCTGCCAGCACGGCGATGCCTGCTGCGTGAGCAAGCCCCGTCATCTCCAAATGCCGTCGACCGTCGGCCGCTGACTCGGCAATCCCGGCGGGCCCGAGCCCGATGCTTGCCAGGAAGCCCTCCACCTCCGGTAGGAGACGCATCGTCATCGTCAGCGTCGGCACGAGGGCGGTGCGCTGCCGAACCATGGCGGGAAAATGTTCCGGGCGTATGCCCCAGCCATGCTCGATGGAGTCGAAGCTCGCCTCGATTGCTGCTTCGACCGCAGAAGGACTGGTGGCGTGGATGGCGATACGTCCACCGGCGGCGTGAACTCGGCGTGCTGTCTCGATCAGGGTTGCGGTCCGATAGTTCAGATGCATCAACCCGTCTGCGCCTGGCCAGTCGCCGATCACCTTGGCCCAGCCGACGCTGGCCAGCGCTTCCGCCTCAGCGACGGCCGGAAGTTCCGCTTCGGGAACCATGCGACCGATGCCGGGGAAGTACGTGTCTGGAGGCGTCAGCAGGTGACCGGCCGTGATGACTCGTGGCAACCCTTCGTCCGGCCCAAATTGCCGGCTCGCCTCATCTGGGCTCCCGGGCTCGCGGATGGCAAGCACGCCAGCATCCAGATGGAGACGGGCGCTCGCCATAGCCCGTTCTCGCGGGTCCGCCGCATCACCCGCGGGGCTAGCGATCGTCAGGTGTGCGTGTACATCGACCAAGCCGGAAGTGATGAAGCCGCGCTCGAGAATCGTCGTGGCGCCATCAACCGGTCCTGAAGTGATCCGTCCATCGACGACGTAGAGATCGCGTTCGTTGTCGTCTGGAAGCACCACTCCATGCAGGTGCAAGGGTTCGGCTTCTGGTGCGAACATGTCGGGGTCCTCTCGAAGTCGGTGCAGCGACGACATCTCGTTACTGACCCTGCATTGCAGCCAGATTTCGGGCCACGACCTCGATCGTCTTCTGGTATTCACCGCGCGGACTGAACTCGATCACTTCTGTCGGTTCGTCGGTGCTGGTGGTGTGTCCAGGTGACAGGTAGTAGACGTCGCCGGTCTCGAGGATCTCTTCCCGGTCGGCGTATTGCACTCGCATGCGACCACGGACGATGTGGCCCCAATGCGAGCACTGGCACCGATCGTCGGGCAAACCCTTGAAGAGGGGGGCGGTGTTCATTCCCGGCGGAAATGACTCGAGGGAGATGTTCATGTCGCCCCACTCGGCCTCACGGAGCTCCACACCATCACTGGCAAACGACACCGGGATATCCAGTTTTGAACCGCGCATCAGGTTGCTCCTCGTCCGGTCTGTGGGGAGGAACCACTCCATCGGGTTCGACGTGACTCCCTGTAGACCTGCTTCGAGGTTAGAGCGCGGTGATGGTGTCTGGCGTCGGGACAATCCCTCGATTTTGTCGGCAGCGTTTTCCGTTCGACCACACGAAGAGATAGGGGATTTCCCCTATTCAGGTGAGGTTGTGCCGGATCGCGTAGGCGGTGGCGGCGGCGCGCTTTTCCACACCGGTCTTGCCGTAAATACGGGAGATGTGAT
>DATAPE010000034.1:0-1706 GCA_036265345.1 Actinomycetota bacterium | reverse complement strand
TTCCTGGTCCCACGACACGGTGAGCGTCGGGTAGCTGTTGCCACCTTCGGGGATGGCGATGCTCGTGGTGACGCCTGGCACGGTCTCCACGAGCCTGGCGATGCGCTCGACGCGCCGCGACCATTGCTTGTTGAGCGCAGCGAGGTCGCGTCTCGTCCACGCCTCCACGGCCGCGAGCACGCCGACGATCTCTTCCTTGCCGACCTTCATCGCGCGGCAGACGGCGCCCTCCCAAGGGCTGCACTGTGCCAGCGCTGCATCGATCAGATCCTTGCGGCCGAGCAGGATTCCGGAACACTGCGGTCCGCAAAGCCCCTTGCCGCCGGAAAAGCAGAACAGGTCGATGCCCATCCCGGCGTAAGTGGTAAGGTTCTCGATTGGCGGGATGCCCGCGGCATCGTCGAGCAGCAGCGGAACGCCGGTCTTCTTCGTTACAGCCAGGGCCGCTGTCAGCGGTTCGCCGAGCCACGTCGTGTACACCATCGCGGTGCGATCGTTCAGTGCGTTCGGCAGATCGTCGATACTCCCGACGAGGACCAGCCGGGCGCCCGTCAACCGGATTGCACTGTCGAAGGCGCTTCGTCCGCCAAGCATGACCACTTCGTTCTTCATTCCGGAAGTGTCGGGTAATCGCCACACCTTGTCCGGCTCGGTGCCGGCCATGCAGCCCGCCGTCGCTGCGGCCATCGCCCCGGCGGCTCCGGACGTGACCATGCCGGATTCAGCGCCCGACAACTCGGCCAGCTTTCTTCCGACGGCCTGCTGCAGCTCGAAGATGTCGACGAAGTGCCGGGCCGCATCATCCATGGCACGGCGGACCTCGGGCAGCTCGAGGGAACCGCTCAAATAGGTCCACGTACCGCGGGCGTTGATGAAGGGGCGCACGCCGAGGCGGCGGTAGACCTCGCCCGTGGCGGTCGATCCTGTTGCAGCGGCAAGTGATTGCGTGGCCGCTCGTGCGGCAATTACGCCGTACACTGGAGCGGCCGCCGCCCACTTCAGCCAGGTTCGACGATTCATGGCGTCACCTCGCGCGTGGCCACAGCAGTGGCTGCGCCATCTTATCCGAGCGCGCGGCAGGCTTGAGGTCCTTTCATGCGCACAGCGGCGAGTCGAATCCGCGTCCTGATCTTCACGATTCTTGCGTGCGGCGCGTTGTCGGAGGCGCTCTTCTCCCAGGCGCCGTGTCACGTCACCTTCCCCACGGCAAGCCTCTCCATTCCCTACGTGCCTGGAGAACCGGCACTCGGCATCGATCCCACGGCGGTGCCATGGAAGAGTGCCGGCAAGGCGAGAATTGTCAACGACTGTACCCGAACCGTGGACTACCCGGACCTCGACACCGAAGTTCGAGGGTTCTGGACGGATCGGTCCCTCTACCTGCTGTTCGCGTGTCCGTACCGTTCACTGAATCGCTTCGCGCCAGGCCCGAACGGTCGCGATCGAGACAAACTCTGGGACCGCGACGTTGTCGAGATCTTTCTGGGCGACGACTGGACGGACATCCGGCACTATCGCGAGTACGAGATTGCGCCGACGGGAGAACGGGTTGATTTGGCGATCGATCTTGACCGGGGAGGCGAGGGAAGAGCGTGGAATTCAGGTTGGCAGACGCGGGGGCGGATCGATGAGGCGGCCAGGGTCTGGTACGCGGCTGCCAGAATTCCCCTGGCGTCGGTGTCGAGCGCCAGCGTGGTGCCAGGCAC
>DATAPE010000033.1:0-25929 GCA_036265345.1 Actinomycetota bacterium | reverse complement strand
CCTGACCAAGGGAGGGGCCGCTGCGGCGGGATGGACGAGCTACGTTCCGGTCTCGCTCCAGGGCGGTACAGGACAGGACCTGTGGATCATCGGGCTCTTGATCCTCGGCGTGTCGTCCTTGTTGGGAGCCATCAACTTCGTAGTCACCATCCTCCGGTTGCGCGCCCCGGGGATGGGCATGATGCGCCTCCCTATCTTCGTCTGGAGCGTACTGGCCACCTCTCTCCTCGCCATCCTCGCCATCCCCGCGCTGTCGACCGCTCTGATCCTGCAGTTTGCCGACCGTCATCTCGGGACTGCCTTCTTCGATCCCACACGCGGTGGCAGCGTTCTGCTGTGGCAGCACCTCTTCTGGTTCTTCGGTCACCCTGAGGTGTACATGCTGATCCTTGGCGCATGGGGGATCGTGAGCGAGATACTGCCGGTGTTCTCCGGCAAGCCCCTCTTCGGATACCGCGGAGTGATCCTCTCGTTCCTCATGATCACCGCTCTGTCGTTCACGGTGTGGGCGCACCACATGTTCGCCACCGGCGCAGTCGAGCTTCCCTTCTTCAGCATCACGACCGAGCTCATCTCTATACCCACCGGCGTCTTGTTCTTCAATTGGCTGGCAACCCTCCACAAGGGCCGAATCCGGTTGGAACCGCCGATGTTGTTCGCCCTTGGTTTTATCGCGATGTTCCTGATCGGTGGGATCGATGGTGTGTGGGCGGCATCACCGGCGATGGATTTCGCCATCACCGATACCTATTGGGTGGTGGCGCACATCCATTACGTGCTCTTCGGTGGAACCGTTTTCGGGATCATGGCCGGGATGTACTACTGGTTCCCGAAGATAACGGGCCGGATGCTCTCGGCCAAGCTCGGACACTGGCACTTCTGGGTTCAGCTCATCGGTTTCAATCTGACATTCTTTCCGATGCACATCCTGGGGCTCAGAGGGATGCCCCGGCGGATCGCGGACTACGCGCCCGACCGAGGGTGGACGTTCCTCAATCAGCTAGCCACCCTTGGAGCTTTCCTGATCGGTGTTTCCATGTTGATCTTCCTGGCCAACGTGATCGTGACCATGCGACAGCCGCGCGACGCTGTGGACGACCCCTGGGACGGCAACACACTCGAATGGTTCACGACGTCGCCACCTCCACCGCATAACTTCGACGCGCTCCCGGAGATCCTTTCCAACCGGCCCGTCTACGACGCTCGGAAGGCGGCATTGGATCCGGGAGGTCAGGCATGAGCCTTGCGGAGACGATCGGCGATCAGCGAGCGGTACGAGGCACGAGCAGCCCGGTCCTGGGCATGGTCCTCTTCGTGGCCTCCGAAGCGATGTTCTTCGCCGCCCTATTCGGCGCCTACTTCACGATCTACGCAGGGGCCAACAAGTGGCCGCCGGCGGGCATCGAGACCAACATCGGGGTTCCCGCAGTCCTTACGGCCATCCTGGTATCGAGCAGCTTCACCTTGCAGGCAGGTGTGGCCGCCGTTCGCAGAGGCCGGTTGGATCGGCTGAAGAGGTGGCTCGAGCTGACGTTGATCCTGGGGATCGCGTTCCTCGCCCTTCAGGCGTACGACTACTCGCAGTTGAATTTCGGCATCCGCGGGGGAGTGTTCCCGTCGCTCTTCTACGTGATGACCGGGCTACACATGGCACACGTGATCGGCGGCGTCGTTCTGCTAGGCATGGTCTACGTTCAAACAAGGTCGGGACAACTGTCCATGGAGCGTCATGAGCCGATCGAGTCGGCAGCGATCTACTGGCACTTCGTTGATATTGTTTGGATCGGATTGTTTTCCGTCTTCTATCTGGCGACCCTGCATTGAATCCTCAGAGGTGTTCCTTCGTTCGACGGAGTCCTGCGTGAGCTCCGCTTACAAGATCATGCTGCGGATCGGTTTGTATCTGCTGGCTGCTGCGATCGTTTACGGCATCACAGCCCACGAGGAAGTAGGCGGTGTCCTCCTAGCCGTTTGTGCGATCAGCTTCGGTTATCTGGCATTCGTGATCAGGACGGCAGTCAAAGGCGTCGACAAGCTGGCGCCAGAAGAGCGGGGCAACGCTGAAGACGCCGCGGTCGAGATGGCTCACGTCGGCCCCACCATCTGGCCGTTTGTCTTTTCGATCGCGGCCATCATCCTGGGCTTCGGGATCGCATTGACCCGCTGGTTGCTGCCGGTCGGCGGTGTCGTGTTCATCGCCGCGGCCGTCGGTTGGTTCCTCGATATCCGGGGCCAGAGCCGGCACGAGCATTGAGGTGAACCTCGAAGTCCTGACCCATTGGACGTGGGAGCCGCTCGTCGTGACCCCTCTCGCCATCATGGCCGTTGGTCTTCGGTGGGCCGTCGTCCAGATCAGAGGGGGGTCTCATCCGGGATACGTCGCGACCCGTCGGATCGTGTTTCTCGCCGCCAGCCTGATATTCGCGTTCGTGGCGCTGGAATCACCCGTCGGCTTCTACGCGGATCGGTACTTCTCGGTGCACATGATCCAGCACCTCGTGCTTACTCTGATCGTGGCGCCGCTATTCGTCCTGGGGGCACCCATCACCCTCGCACTCCAGGTGGCGATCCCCAGGGTGAGGCGAGATGTCTTGTTGCCGGTGTTGCACAGTCGCCCGGTCCGGGTCTTGGCTCACCCGATCGTGTCCTGGGGACTCTTTGCCTTGGTGCTTCCGCTGAGTCACATCCCCGCCTTCTATGAACTCACCCTGAGGAACGACGCGTGGCATGCGTTCGAACACCTGGTATTGGTGGTCGCTGCGACCCTCTTCTGGTGGCCGGTCGTGTCACTGGATCCCCTTCCCAGGCGTCTCGCCCATCCTGCCCGCGTGCTGTATCTGTTCCTGATCATGCCGGTCATGACGTTCACCGGCCTCGCCATCTACAACGCCACGCAGGTGTGGTACCCGCATTACGCCGCGCTCTCGGATGGTTATCGATCGGCTCTGTCCGACCAGAATCTGGCCGGAGCGTTGATGTGGGAAGCGGGCATGTTCCTGATCGTGCCGGCGCTGGGCGCAGTGCTTATCGACTGGATGAATCACGACGAGAAAGAGACGGCACGAGAGGATGCCCGCAGGGCCCGAGGCATCACCACAGACCTCGGAGTCTCGGCTCTGAACGGAAAGGCCGGCTCGTGAGCAGTCCCACGATCGCGCTCGCTCCAGTTCGCGCATCGCTGCTCGATTACGTGGCGCTGACCAAACCGCGCATCATCGGACTGCTGGCCTTCACCGGCGCCTGCGGGATCCTGGCTGCGTCCCGCGGTCATCCCGATCCGGGGGCCTTCGTCGCGGTGATCGGTGGAGGTGCACTGTGCGCGGCCGGTGCCAACGCGACCAATTGCGCGTTGGAGGGCGATCTGGACCGGCTCATGGAGCGCACCCGCGACCGCCCTGTTGCTGCCGGGCGAATCTCAAAGCTTGCAGCGATCTGCCTGGGTGTCTGCCTCAACCTTGTCGCAGCTGCGTGGTTGACGGTCGCTGCCAACGGGCTTGCGGCTGCACTCGCGGTCAGCGGCACTCTCTGGTATGTGCTCGTCTATACGTTATGGCTGAAACGGAGGTCGCCGCAGAACATAGTGATAGGCGGTTTGGCGGGATCCTTTCCGCCGTTGGTGGGCTGGGCAGCCGCTACAGGGGGGATCGATAGAACAGCGTTGGTTCTGGCCGGCGTCATCTTCCTGTGGACGCCCCCGCACTTCTGGGCCCTGGCCACGCTGTTGCGTGACGATTACGAGCGAGCCGATGTGCCGATGCTGCCTGTCGTTGCGTCTCCCGAAGCCACCGCGCGTTCGATGTTTGCGTATGCGGTGGCCACCTCGGCGGTCAGCGTGCTCCCCGTTCTCTGGGGTGCTTTCGGTCTCGTTTACCTGGTTGCGACAGTGCTCCTATCTGCGAACCTGCTGCGCCTGACCGCGCGGTTCCGAAGGGAGCCGGGGAGGCCGGCGGCTCGGGCACTCTTCGGCTACTCGCTGATCTACCTGGCGGGTTTGTTCGCTGCCGCGGTTTTCGATCGGGTGCTGATCCGGTGACGAGTGAAGGCGCCTGGGCCATCAACGGGCGAGAAAAGGCAGAATGGAGGCGCTCATGAGACGGATCTACGACCGTTGTGTGCGGTGCGGGACTACGGTGCCGTGGGGACGGTCGGTATGTCGGCGCTGCAATCCGGCGGACCTACCGGCGCCAAGTCCCTCTCAGTACCACGGGTTCGTCTTCCTTTCGGTGATCGCAGCCGTCATCGTGATGACCGTTCTCGTGATGGTGCGATAGCCGCTAGCCGCCACCTTCTCGTGAGTTAGATGCTGACGGTGGGCGCTGATAGAGCTGTCGGGTCGCCGACCGCCTCGCTCGGTTCCACACTGAGCTGCAGCTCGAACGCCGTTCCCTTCCGGGGCGTGGAGCGCACTGAGACGGATCCGCCATGCGCCTTTGCTACGGCCGCCACGATGGCCAGGCCCAGGCCCATCCCACCGTGCGCGCGGCTCCGTCCGGCATCTACCCGAGCGAAGCGATCGAAGATCTCGGTGAGGTGAGACGGCTCGATCCCCTCTCCAGAGTCGTCCACTCCGACCGTCACCGAGCTCGAGCTTCTTCTGACGCTTAGCGTGATCGTGTCTCCGGGAACCGTGTGCTGGACCGCGTTTTCGATGAGTGCGTCGAGCGCCAGCGCAACGCGCTCGGCGTCACAACGGATCCTTGCGTCATCGAGTCTGCCCAGAACCCATCTGCGAGGGACGTGACTCCAGCGTCTTAGCGCACTTACCACAAGCTCTTCGAGATCCGCGGGGGCCTTGTTCAGGAAGTTCGGATCCTCGGACGCGGCGAGCGTGAGCAGTCGCTCGGAGAGTCTTCGGAGCCGCTGCAACTCCTCCACTACCACCTCCGAGTCTGTAAGTACGGTCGGATCCAGGGCATTGCGACGGATCAGCTCGGCATGTCCGAGCGCCACGGTGATTGGGGTCCGGAGCTCGTGCGACGCGTCTTGGACGAAGCGCCGTTCCCGTTCCAGGAGCCGAAGGTTGCTTTTCGATACTCGCTCGGTCTCCTGGAGCGCATTCCGGCGCCGACGCGCGTGCCACACCATCGCCAGGAACATGGCTGACATCAGCGGCACCTCGGTGATCTCATCCAGCGGCTGATCATGGCGCCGTACGTCGAGCCATATCACCAGCCCGGTGCCTAAGGCGACCAGCGCAAGTGTCCACAGGGTTTGCTTGTGTCCCCAGACGCGAAACCCGTAGACGATCGTCATGCTTACCCAGATGAAATGAAACGGAACGGTCTCCCAGCTGGGCCAAAGACTCATTGCCACCAGGTTTGCGAGGGCGAAGGCCACCCACGCTATGTCCCAACGAGACCATCGAGAGGGCCACTCGAAGCGGTCAAGCAGCATTGATCCGGTAGCCTTCCCCGCGCACAGTTGTGATGATGTCGTCTCCCAATTTCACTCTGATCCTTCGGACGCATACGTCCACGACGTTCGAGCGCGGATCGAACCAATAACCCCACACCGTCGATAGGAGCCGTTCCTTCGATATCGTTTTCCCGGCTCCCCGCATCAGCTCCAGCAGCAGCAAGAACTCTCGCTCTGCGAGAACGACGGGGCCGGACCCTGTGTCGATCGCCCGGGTTTCGACATCCAGGGAGATGCGCCCTGCCTTTATCGACCTGGTATGGGCGGGCGCTCTCAGACGAACCTTTACGCGAGCAAGCAGCTCTTCGAATGAGAATGGCTTGCCGAGATAGTCCTGCGCTCCCAGATCGAGACACTCTACCTTTGTGTTGGTCCCACTTACTGCGGATAGCACGAGTACCGACTGCGAGGGCTTCTCCTGAAGAAGTCTCTGGAGCACCGCACGACCGTGAAGATCGGGCATCAGGAGATCCAATATCACCAGGTCGTAGTGGTTCTCGTGGGCGGCTCGCAGGCCCTCCATCCCGTCGGAAGCGGTGTCGACTGCGTAGCCTTCGGCGCGCAAACCCCGGCCCACGAAGCTCAGGATCCTCTGCTCGTCGTCGATCAGCAGGATGTGTCCCCGTGGGGGGTCGTGCCGCAAGCTGCCCTCGGAGTTCAAGCCCTCACCAGGGATGGAGATTAGCCGAACCAATCCAAGGGCTTTACCGAGTCCCACCCACCGGTCGTCGGACCGGTGCGACGCCGGGCGGCTTTCTACCTTTTGTGGGCGCCATTCGGTTCGAGGGGCCGGAGGTGATCGGACGGAAGGCAGCGTCTGCAAGGATGACCCCCGACACTCGCCGGAGATTGCCTGCGGTGTCGTGGCCGGGGTAGCTCAGTCGGCAGAGCGGCTCACTCGTAATGAGCAGGTCAGGAGTTCGATTCTCCTCCCCGGCTCTGCTTCTGGCGGATCGACGGCGGTTATCCATGCAGCATTGGGTCCACCAACCCGCGAATGGCTCTGGATAGCTGGGGGTTGACGAAAGAGATCTCCTGGATCAGTCCCTCTGCCGCGATGGACATAGCGCGGTGTAGCTCGGTCGGGTCGAGCGTAGCTACGAGCGCGCCTTGCATGGGAGCGGTGACCTCTTTCGGGAGCCGGTCGAATCCGCGTGCGTATGCAGTCTCTTCTCCCACGCGAAGGCAGGCCAGCGTCAAAACCTGGTCGCGGGTCGCGCTGATGAAGTATTCCGCGCTCCAGTACTTCTGACGCTCCAGTGCGGCGAGCGCGTGCCACAGAAAGAGCCATCCGAGGCCTAGGAGCTCGTCCACGTCTGGAGGCGAAGCTTCAAAAGCCTCAGCCGCCCTTCCGAACAGCAGCACGAAGGCGGGACCGCGAGCAGCGAAATGGTCTTCGGGACTGAACGAAAGATCGATCTCGAGCCCAGTCGGCAGCAGAAACACTCGATAGAGCGTCGCCCCGGCACGCAGGTCCCACCGATGGAGGATGCCGAATTCGCGGTCGAGGAGTTGGGTCCAGTCCGCGATGACCTCGTCGATGTCGACCCCGCCGGCCACGCCGACCCCCACGTCGATGTCGGACCAGTGATCGCTCCATCCCTGGGATGTCGATCCGATGCCGGCGACCCCCGTCAGCCTGGAATCGCGCCGGAGGAGCTCGATCAGCCGGTGGTAAACGCTTTCACGATCCTGTGTTGTGAAGATCTCGGTCCTCCATTCCGACGCAGCGCCTCATCTACTACTTCCAAAGGAAGCTGTGTCGGGTTTTCGCCTCTCGTACGCCATCCAAGAGGTGCGCCATGGTGGCGGTGGGAGGCTTCGATTAGCCTCGACTCATGCGGCAGGTTCTATGACCAAGCTCTACGAAGACTACGCCGACCTGTACGACGCTGCGTTCGACTGGGACGTAAGCGAAGAGGTCGACTGGCTGCTCGCGCGACTGGGTCCAGGCTGTCACAGCGTCCTCGAGCCAGGTTGTGGCTCCGGACGGATCCTCGCCGCGATCGCCCAGCGCGGTCTGGAGGCCGTCGGTCTCGATCGCTCGCAGCCGATGATCGAGATCGCCCATCGCCGCTTCCGGGACACGAGTGTCGAGGCTACGGCAGTCCTTGCCGATATCACCCGGTTTCAGCTGAACCGGCTGTTCGATGGAGCAGTGTGTCCCATCAACACGCTCACTCACCTATCGCCGGAGGAACTTTCCCGTCACCTCGATGTGATGGCTCAGCACCTGAAGGTGGGTGCCCGCTACCTCGTCCAACTCGACCTTTACGACTCCGAAGCTGACGCGGCAGAGGTTCCTCCGGAGCGCTGGGAGATGACGCGCGGCGATATGGCCCTGCGGGTCAGCTGGCGGACGGAACCCGTCGATCCAGCCACGCAACATGTGCGCCAGCGCTCGAGGATCGAGATCCTTTCGGGCGGACGCGCGGGGGAAGTCGTGGAGGAGACGCACGTGATGACGGCGTGGACGCCGACGACGTGGGCAGGGGTGGTCACTGCATCCCCCTTTGCTCCTACTGCTGTGTTTGATGGCTATCAAGACGACCGGCCTCTTGTGGACGCGGGCCGACCTGGTCAGTTGTTGTGGCACGAGCTCACCCGCCAGTCTCAGGTCAGCGTTTAAGGGGCCGAGCTTCTCGGCCGAGCGTAGGGACTCTGGTTAGCGAATCTTGCGGAGGGTGTAACCGCGCCGGCGCATCTCTTCGATCAGTTCCTCGTCGGAGGAATCTTTGAAGGCTTGTTTGAGGGCGTGCCGGCGGAAGCCTTCTGCCAGCTGCTTGTCGATCGCCGCAGCCACCGCGGGGCTCCGGGGGAGCCGGCTTCCGATCACGTAGCCGTCTGCTGCGATGCGAGGTTGGTCCCAGTCAGCGTTCCGCTTGTCTCCATCCACGCGCGGCTCTCCTCTCGCGGCGTCCCGCGAAGGTGGCAGCAGGCGTCCGTCGACGCTTGGTGAGGAACCCACCCACGATAGCCGAAGCAGAGCAAGCGCGTGCACAAGGTGAACAACGACTTAGAGCTGCTTGGTGTAAGTGGTCGAGGTGGTCTTCAGGGTCATGCCTATGCGCTCGTAAAAACTGAGCGCACTGGTGCGGGAATCCGTAGATAGGGCGCAGCTGCGCTTCCCGCGCTCCCACCACGTGTGGAACGATCTCTGAAGGAGGGCGCGGGCGATGCCGCGGCGGCGGTGGGAAGAGCTGACGGCCAATTGGTGGATCCAACCCTCTTCGCCACCCTCATCCAGGCCGACGCAAGCGCCCACGATCGTCCCGTCGTCCTCGGCAACATCGAGCAGCAGGGGATCGAAGTCTGATCTGAGGATCACCGATGCGGCCCAATCCTCGAAAGGCGTGGCCTCTCGCTGATTTGCCCACTCGTTGAAGGCGTCTTCGATCACTCGATGCACGTCCCGGTCATCTTTTCCCGGAACAAAGCTGCGCAAGTGGATGCGGGGTGGAGGAACGGGCGCGGCGGGCCGTTCCGCCAATGCCATCTCGAGGATCCAACCGACGTGGTCGACGCTATAACCATTGTTATGGAGCAACGTTGCTGCGGGCCGAGCCCGGTCCAATATCGTCTGACGCGCCTGCGTCTCTCCCTTGGCCCGGCCTCGATCTTCGATCCAGCCCAGCAGCCAGGTTCCGAGACCGAGTCCCCGAAGCGAGGGATGGATCGTGGCGTCGCCTCGGGTCCGGAAGGTCTCACCATGCGCAACGATGCGCCCCCCTTCCTCGATCACCACCGCATCCCGGGTCAGATCGAAGTGGGGCTGGGCCCACTCCGCTGCGATGTCCTTCTCGTGATGAATGTCTCACCGAGGTCGGCCATCTCGGCTGCGGCCACGACCGCGTGGACCTCGTCGAGGTCACTCAGCTGCGGAGCCCGAGAGAAAAAGCCCTCTGGAAGGATGGAGGCGTTGGAAGCTGACAGCTCCCGGCCTACAGTGCGTTCAGGCCGGTCTGGAAGATGCGAGAGATGAACGAGTGTGCTTCGTCATCGGCAACTCCGGTCGCCGTGAACTGCGCCTCCCACTCGACCACGCAGGCGCCACGATTCTGCGCTCGAACCCTTAGCGTCGAGACCGCATCCGCAACCGGGAGACGCCCCCCTTCGAAGCGGTAGGTGTAATGGCGTGAACCGCTGTCGATGAGCGATTCAGCCAGTACGGTTCCGTCAGAGGTGGTGAGCTTTCTCGTGATGCCGTCGTCGGACGTTTCGACGCGCCTGACTGCCGGGTGCCAGTCCATCCGCCGGAAGTCGCCGATCCGTCGCCACATCTCGTCGCAAGGGACGCGGTATCCCGCCGTCTTCGTGATCTTGCCCATGCCTCCTCCTGGTGGGGCTTGCCCCTGTTGACCTGCTCCTACTGTGACAGCGAAGTTGGTTCTGCGACAGTGGGGTATTAGGCCCCAAACCAGCCCAAAAGGACGACGGGAGTTCACCCGAGCATGGACGTTCACCACATCGATGGTCCCCAGACAGGAACCAGCGCGGAATTCTTGCAGGTTCACAACAGCGCGGTTGTCGCCCGGCAAGGGGAGTTGGTGGATGCGACGCAGTACCCAGCCTTCGTGGCGCAGGACGCCAGCCGGGTGGTCGGAGTGCTCACCTATGTGATCTCGGGCCCGAGCTGCGAAGTTCTCACGTTGCATGCTGCGGAGTCGTGGAGGGGCGTGGGAAGCGCTCTGCTGGCAGCGCTCGAGGGCGCACTGACTGCAAAGGGTGGCGAGCGAGTATGGCTGATCACAACCAACGACAACGTCGACGCGCTGCGTTTCTATCAACGGCGTGGGTTTCACCTCGCGGCGGTCTATCCGGGGGCCGTGGAGAGCGCGCGGAAAGATCTGAAACCCGCGATCCCACAGGTGGGCGATCACGGCATCCCCTTACGGGACGAGCTGCTCCTCGAAAAGCGGTTGTGATCGCCCTGCAGGGAGGCGATCGAAAGGGTGGCATCCGTGCCGTAGAAGCGTCCGAGCCGAGCGGCTTCGGCTTCAAGCCGCCTGCGATGGTCTTTCGTGAGTCTGGTGAAAGGTTCGACGGTAACGAGTTGGCCCCCTGCGCGTGTGGCGCGTTTCCACATGCCTGCGACTACTCCGTTGATCACCAGAAGCGGGACCGCGACGGGGCCCTCGAAGCGCCCCCGTCCGTACGCCGAGATTCGCTTGCGTGCCGGTTCGGGGACGAAGCGCGATCTTTGCCTGGACCCGATCACGTAGCAGTCGTACTGGGGCAGCAGCCTGACGGAGTCCTTTGCGCTGGCGAGTTCTGCCCCGGAAACGCCTGACGCCATCCACAGACGTGTTCCTTCGACATCGACCTCTTCCAGCTCGTTCGCTACCGACTGGAACCACTTTTTGGCGATGCTTGGCCTCATCTGGAACCATTGCGCGAAATCCGCGTGATGCGCGGGGCCGTAGGTCGAGAGATAGCGCTTGACTACTTCGGGCATCGCATCCTCAGGTGCTATCTCGTCGCTTCGCCCCGTCCATTGATCCACCCGTACGAACGTTGCCTTGGCGCCGCGGCTCGGCCCGTAACAAAGCACACCCGAATGCGAAGCGACGTCGAGAAGATCTGCCCACGGTGCGGCCAACCTGTCACCCGCCCACCGTCCCATGCGCGCCGCTACCGCGTCGCCCAGCTCAACGCGGGTCAATCGCTTTCCATCGAGAGCGTCTCGGACGGCATCCACCAATGCCGTTGTTTGGCTGGCATCCAAACCGTGCGCCTCGTACCAGGGGCTCGGCGTTAGGCGGGGGATACGCATCGCGGCCATCCACAGAGCCACCTCGTCGGCGGCAAACAGATGCAATGTGCTCCGGAGGCCGTAGGTCTTCACGAGGCTGCGGTCTTCCCATAGCTGCTCTCGAACATCTTGTTGCGTCGCCTCGCTTCGGATGCCCAGGCAGAGCTCGGCAGCCGGCAGAACCTGGGCTTGGATGCCGCAAGTGTCTCGGGCGACGGCTGACAGGGCGTCCCTCGAGAGTCGGTCATCGAGGTGGCTGCGCGCAACCCTCCATGCGAGAACCTGCTCCCAGGTAAGCGATCTCATCCCGGCGTGATTCTGTCAGTCTTGGGCAGCAGGTCCGAGATCGATCGACTACGCGGCTGCGATAGTTGGGGGATGCAAGAGTTGCTTCGCGCCCACGAGCTGGTGAAGGACTTTCGCGGCGCTCGGGCCGTGGATGGCGTTGACTTTGCGCTGCACGAGGGCGAACGATTAGGCCTCCTCGGGCCCAACGGCGCCGGCAAGACCACGACCCTCTTCATGCTCCTGGGGATCATCGAGCCGGATGCGGGGTGGGTCGAGGTCGCGGGACACCGGATGCCCAAGGGCCGCAGTGAGGCGATGATGAATATCGGATTCTCCGCGGGCTACATGCCGCTGCCGGACCGCTTGCGCGTCTCGGAGCTTCTCCGGATGTACGGAGAGCTCTACGGTCTGGCCGACCCCGGCCCCCGCATCGAGGCAGGTCTGGAACGGTTCCGTATCGGGCATCTCGCTCGGGCGATGGGCAACGAGCTGTCGTCGGGGCAGCGAACCCTTGTGGGCATCGTCAAGGCAACCCTGCATCGGCCGAAGGTCTTGGTGTTGGACGAACCGACCGCATCCCTAGATCCCGATGTGGCGCTGCAGGTGCGTCGCGGATTGCAGGAGCTCTGCGACCAGGGATCCATGGCGCTCCTCATCACGAGTCACAACATGCGGGAGATCGAGTCGCTGTGCGATCGCGTCATCTTTCTTTCTGCCGGCCGCATCGTCGCGAATGACGCGCCCGCCGCTGTGGCCGAGCAATTCGGACGTGGGGATCTGGAAGGAGTCTTCCTGCAGCTCGCCGCCGACAACCTGTTCGTTCCGGGGGCTCAAGAGACCGATCGTCCCGCATCATGAATCGTCGAGCCCTGAGCTGGCTGCGGATCAAGTCGGTGGCAAGACGGCATGCTTACGTGCTGCGGCGCGGCCCCCACCGGCTCTTCGACGTCACTGTGTGGCCGGTGGTCGATGTTCTCTTGTTCGGCTCGATCGGCACCTTTGTCTCCACCCAGCCCGGCACGGGCCGGACCGCTTACGGCTACCTCCTTACCGGTATCGTCCTGTGGCACGTCGTCTATCAGTCGCAGATAGCGCTCTCCACCGGAGTGCTCGAGGAAACGTGGTCGCGGCACATCTTGAGCTTGATGGTGACGCCGATGACCGAGCTCGAATATGCGTCAGGGGTGGCGCTGTTCGGATTGGTAAAGCTTGCGCTCGGCGTCGGGTTAGTGGCCCTCGTAGCCGCGGTCGCGTTCGCCTTCAACGTCACGACTCTGGGCTGGGGGCTGGTCCCGATCGTCGCGATCCTGCTCGTAACAGGCTGGGTGATCTCTCTATTCGTGATCGCTTGCATGTTCCGGTTCGGCAGCGGAGCTGAAGCGCTCGCCTGGGGCGTCCTCTTCGCAGTGATGCCCCTGTCGGGAGTGTTCTATCCGATCAGCGCGCTGCCGGGCGTGGTGCGGCCCCTGGCGCAGCTCCTTCCAACTACGCACGCGTTCGATGCGGGTCGAGCTCTCGTTGATGGCCGCGGCCTGCAATGGGATCAACTGGCCATCGCAACCCTCAGCACGATGGGATTCGGATTGCTGGCGATCGTCTTCCTCGCCCGGATGATGAAGGTGTTCAGAAGGCGTGGCTACATAAGTAGGTACACATAGATATCTACCTGCGTCCTCTCGCCCTTCAGGACGCGCCCGCCCTGCTCAGCTTGAGGACGCGCAACAGGGACTTCTTCGAACCATGGGAGCCCACCCAATCGGCCCGCCATTTCACTCTCACCGGTCAGCGCGACGAGATCGACCGGTCTCTCAGTGATGCGAAGCGGGATGTGCGCTATGCATTTGGGGTTTTTCTGACAGCAAACGACGAGCTCGTCGGCAGGGTGGCGCTGTCCAATGTGTCGCGGGGGGCATGGCAGAACGCGACGCTCGGTTATTACATCGATGAAGCACATAACCATCGCGGTTACGCGACCGACGCGGTAAAGCTCGCGCTGCGATTCGCTTTCTCGTCGGCAGGGCTTCACCGGGTTCAGGCAGCGGTGCTCAGCCGCAATGTTGCATCTCGGCGCGTCCTGGAGAAGGCGGGCTTCACGCGGGAGGGAAGGTCCACCAAGTACCTCCAGATAAACGGCGTGTGGGAGGACCACGAGATGTTCGCAGTGACCGCTGAAGATTGGGATGGGCTCGAACCCTGAGGCCGTTCTTCTAGGCTCGGACGGTCTCTCGCAACCTGACTTCGATCTGGCCATCGCGTTCCCGGACTTCGTATGCCGGCTGAGGACAGCGCGCAGGACCCGAAACCACCTCACCGGTCTCCAGATCGAAAGTGCTGGCATGCCACGGGCAGATGATCGCCTGGCCGTCAACGTCGCCTGCCTCCAAGGGCCCGCCGAGGTGGCTGCACCGGCTCGACAATCCGTAGACGCGGGAACCTTTCTTCACCAACACCAGCTGGGTGGCCTCGTGGATCACCTTCTTGGGCCGGCCCCCGGCGAGCTCGCCGGCGCCGGCGACCGCCGTCCACTCGGTCGGGCCCGCCTCGAACGCGCTCTGGTTCGTGCCCACGCCCAGCCCCATCGTAAGGTGACCTCCG
Organism: Actinomycetota bacterium; assembly: GCA_036265345.1. Lineage (GTDB taxonomy): Bacteria > Actinomycetota > CADDZG01 > CADDZG01 > WHSQ01 > DATAPE01. Next base: position 11,879 of record DATAPE010000033.1, on the reverse strand, counting down.
AGATAGGCCCCGAAGCTGGCCACGCCTGTCCCCGCAAGGCCCAAGAGCACGCCGGCGCGGTGGTTGCCACGTCGGCGCGCGGCGTAGGAGCCTCCCAGAAGACCAAGCGCCGCGGTGTTGGTGATCGCGTGCAGCAAGCCCACCCGACGCTCGCCTTCTTGCGTATCGGCCCAGTCAGAGAGCCCCGATGCCGCGGTAGGGAGGGACGAAAGGATCCCCAAGCCGACGAGGAGCTCGGCCGCCTTGGCGGCTTCCTCGCCCCCGAGCAGGTCGAGTAGCGCCGCGCTGGTCCAGGTTCCGATGGGGAGGTCGGTCAACACGGGATGAAGCGAGTGCCCCAGCCGCGTTCCGCTCAACGCATCCTTGATCGGACCGGTCGGAACGAGTTTGCCGACTGCGTCGGCTAGCGTCTCCGCTACCCCGTCGAGGCCTTCCAGGCCCTCGAGACGCTCGGTCCATTCGTAGATGCCCATCGCGTCCTACCAGGAAGGCGGGTCGCTCGCAGGGAACGAGTCTGCCGACTTCTCGTTCACGTCGGGGCCGTCGCTGGAGTCCTGCTCGCTGCCGGGTTCTTCGTCCGCTGGGGTCGGGTCCTGCTCCGGCTGGGGGCCGGGCGGAGTCTCCGCCCGTGGAGTCGGTTCGTCATCTGGCATGGGCGTGAGGCTACCCCCTGTGAAGCAACCGAAAACCATGGCACGACCGGGCCCTTCGGGCTGCTAGGTCAGTGACGGCAATGGGGTAGGTGTCGGCGACGGCGAGGGCGTCGGTGATGGGGTCGGCGACGGCTGCAGGGTTGGTGACGGCGAAGGGCTCGGGCTCGGCGTGGGTTTCGGAGTCCGGGGTTTCGAAGTGTCGCCCCCGCCAGCTGGGTGACTGTGATGGCGCTCCCGCCGGGGCCGATACGGCTTTTCGGGGTTTTGGGTGGCGTAGAAGCATCCGGTTGAAGTGGCGGTCGCGGGGCTCGCGTCACCTCCGTTGAACCATGAGGTGACGAGGGATTGGGGGCACAGCAAGAGACCGGAGGGGCTTTCGATCTGGAAGTGGAGGTGGGGGCCGGTGGCGTGTCCACTCTCGCCGCTAAGCATCAGTTTTTGCCCGGTTCGCACTTCGTCCCCCGGATGAGCGCTGACGGCGGAGCCGTGACAGTACGTGTAGGTGTAGCCGTCGGTACCGATAACGATCACTCCGTTGCCACAGTTTCCCGAGTGCGTGACTTCTTCGATCAGACCTTCGCGCGCTGCCACGACCCTGGTGCCTATCGGGACGCCTAGATCCCACGCCGGGTAGTCGTGGTGCGGCCGATCGAGCTGCGACCGGCTGATGAGACGCCGAGCCACCGGAAGGACGTGCGCACGGGGAGAGTGGCCGGATCTGGAGTGGTGGGCTTGCAGCCGGATGGGGACGTGGGGGGCAACGCTTTCTTCCACGACGAGCGGAACCCTGATGGGCTTGGTGACGGTGACGGGGTCCGAGCTTGCTGCGGAGGGGCGGCGCTCGTTAGCGAGGGCCAGACCGGACAGAGAGAGGGCGATGGCCATGGCGGTTGCCACGCATAAGGGCAGACGGGTCCTCCGGAAGCCGCTGGCCCGCGTCGCAACGTCCACTACCTCATTGACCTCCTGGGTCGGATCGATCCGTTAAGGACCCATCGACCTGGCCCAGACTCAGCTTGAGGGCAGGAGGCTCTTATCTACATACGCTGTTTCCGCATCGGCCCCGCGCGACGGCGCTGATTGGGAGCCGAGCCGGTGCGTCAAGCAGCTCCGGAGGTGGGGGGCTTGATCAGCTCTCTTGCGGCCTGGCGCGAGGCTCCTGTCGCGGCTCCGATGACCGCCAGCCACGCCGCCTTCTTGCCCCAGTGCACGGCTTCGTCGACCTCGGGAGGATCTTCACGGGTGACGAGCCGCCACAGGGTCACGACCACATAAGTGGAGAGCTTGACCGCCACGATGCCCGCGACCATCGCGCCAACGGTCTGAAACATGCTCGGCTTCTGAGCTTCCGAGCCGTCTGGTTTCACTTTCCGAGCTTTCGCCATCGATCCTCCTTTCAGTGGGCTTATTCCCAGGGGAGTGCTTCCTAAGCCTCCGCCAGCTCCCGTTGCATTCCTGCCAGCTCGTCCAGCTCCTCGCCGCCCTCGGGAGGTCCGATGGCGATGATCCTGTCGCCCGGCGCGAAGACGAACCCCGGCTTGGGGCGATAACTCCAGCGCCGTCCTCGTTCGACCGCAAGCACGAACATGCCGGTCTCGGTTTCGATCGAGAGCTCCTTGATCGACTTGCCGTCGGCGGGGGACCCGGCGGACACCACGGTCTCGTGGCCGACCTCGTCGGATTCGACCAGTGCCGCGGCAACCACAGGGTGGAGCTCCTCGCCTTGCTCGACGAGACGAGTCATCTCGCGGGCCGAATCAAAGATCATCTCGGTGGCATGAGCGAGCCTGATCAGCCCGCGGAGCTGATCGGGGTCGCGGGCTTCCTGTGCGCTTCGCAGCACCCACGACTCGAGCTCGTCGTGCAACACGTCCGAACGGCCCTCGAGGTTCGAAACCTCCGCAGCCAGTGCCTGATCGTTGAAGAGCAGCGCGGAGTAAGCGAGCCCTACGGCAACTTCCGCCGAGTTCTTCATCTCGATCAGGATGTCAACCGCCCGGTCGAGATCCGAAAGGACGATCTCGGGGAGGTCCGGGAGCTCGGGCAGGGCTGGCGCGCCCATGATGGTTCGCATCAAAGCCACTCCGTCCTCGGGTCCCTTGACCACAAGAGAGTCGTTGGCGGCGACCACGAAGTCCGGCCCGGGCGAGAAGTTCCACTCGCCACCACGCCGGGCGGCGATGATCCACATCCCGGCTTCAACCGGCAGGTTGAGATCGCGCAGACTCTGACCGGCCGCCGACGATCCGTCGCGCACCTTGATGCGAGAAACGATCTCGTCGGCATGGCGGAGATCCTTCTTGAGGTCGTCGACGATGCCCAGGCCGGAGGACACGACACGCGCGATGTCTTCGGCGGCATCTCCTATCTTCTCGACGGCAGATGCGATCTCGAGCACTCCCGCCATGTGTTCGGCGTCCTCCGGACTGCGGGCTCCGAGGATCGCGCGCTTCCGGAGTTGATGCAGGTGCCCGAACATCCTCTCTTCGAGCCTTCCGACCTCTTTGGCAAGGTCCATATCGGAAAAGAACACGGCTGCATAGGCGAGATCGACCATGAGCTCAGAGGAGTCTTTGATCTCGGCCAGGAACTCCTTGACCGTGTTCGGACTTTCAGGATCCACCGTTGCTCCCTCCTGCCTTTCAGGCTACTGCGAACACGACGAGCGCGATCACGAGACAGATGACACCGAGTAGGTCCATCCCGCTGGTGACCAGCGGGATCGTGTGGTTGTCGGGATCGAAGCCGAACCGGTAGGTGACGATGGCCGCGTAGTAGCCGATCACCGCTGCGATCAACATCGCAAGGATCCCGCCGAACATCGCAACACCAAGGAACCTCCAGGCCCCCGGATAGGCCTTATGGAAGATCTGCGCCACCCACAGGCTGGACACCGCGGTCAACGAATAGATGAACAAGCCAAGGACCACCACGATCGTTCCGTCCAGCAACGCGGCCGCGCCGGGCCGTGCAGTGGGCGACGCGGCGCCTAGATGCAGCTTGGTGCCCAGACGCGCCGCAAGGATCGAGCCGAGCGCCCCAGTGTTCTCGAGGAAGCCCGGCAGAAAGATGAGGAAGGCGGGGTACGGGGTGAACACCGCCCCGAGCCTCGGCTGCACGACCGTCCCCGCCAGGATGTCGAGGACCGCGGCGAGGCACAGCACCGGAAAGCTTTCCCTGATGATCCTGCGGGCAACCGTCTGGAGCGTCGACCATCCCCGCACCATCGCGGCGACCCCCACAACGACGGCCACGGCGCCTGCCGCCACCGAGGCGATCCGTATACCGACCAGATACGAGGCGAGCAGCAGACAGGGAAGGGTGACGAGGTCTCCGATCACGGTGATCAGGACCGCGCCCACGGAATCGAGGTCCCATCCTCGCCGGAAGGAGGCGACCGATAGGACGATGGTGAACGCGAGCACCAAGACCGAGGACAGGATGCCTCCGACCAGCGCGACCAGTGTCAGGTCCCACACCGACACCGTGTGCTGGCCAAGCAGGCTCGCGATCGACCATGCGAGCAAGCCCATCGCAACCGATGTTCCGAGCGTAAGCAGGGTGGTCGCGTACACGTTCTGATAAAGCACGCCTTCCCGTCGCCCCGAGATCTCGAACAGTCCGGTATGGATCGATGTCCCGAGGCGCGCCGACAGGGCCCCGAATATGTTCCCCCGCATCCCCACGGACACCGGGATGAGGACGAAGAGGCCGGGGATAAGAAGGAGCCGGTGGGTCATGCCGGCAAGCACCAGGCCCGAGACCAACGAGGTCAATGCCGATATGAAGTTCGCGACGAATCCCTGGCGGACCGTGGCTCGCTCGGATCCCCAGTAGTCGACCACCTGCCGGGCCGGGTCGCCCACGAGCCGGGCCGTGCCGCGCAGAGCCCGGCGGGGCGTGCCCACGAGAGCCCGGATGAACAACCCCGTCCACCGCAAAGGCAGAGTCAGCTGACTGCGTCGCGGGCGGGGACTCATGTGATTCCCAGGTTTGAAGTCCAAACCGCGGCTGGCCCTCGGAACGAATACATAACGGGGGATTCTCTGCGGAAGGAGACCGCACGCGATGGGTGAGAACATCCGAGGCTCGAAGCCCCAGGGCCTTCCCCGACCTTCGGCCACGTTTCCCGAAGATCGCACATGCAGCATGCCCGGCTGTGAGACCAAGCTGTCGACCTACAACCGCCGGGATCGCTGCTGGTTGCATGCCGAGATGAAGGTGCCGAGGTTGCGCGGACGCAAACCCGCACCCGGCAGCGGCTAGCCGGAATCGCCTCTCCATATATCCTGGCGTCCGTTCCTGGAACCACGGCGTGACTTAGGGGTCCGATTGCGCTCACGGCTCGTCATTCTCCTTGCTTCCATCCTTCTTCTCCCGGTGATCGCCGGTGCCGCTAACGCGAGCCCCGCGCTCGTGCTCGCTCAAGGTGCGGGGGGCGGAAAGGCCAAGCCTGCAGCGACCCCCACTCCGGGACCCCCGTGGACCTATCAGATGGCGCGCATAAGCATCGTTCTATTGGTGTTGATAATCGCCGCCGTAGGGCTCCTCTATTACAGGCTCGTCATCGCGCGTCAGCGAGGCGAGGTTTAGCCGCCGCCGCAACCCGGCGCCGCTCCGATGTCACGTCTCATTGAGCCATGGATAGCGCGCTCGGTGGCTCGGCGTGTGGCGGGGGAGAACCCGCTGAAGGGGACAGAGGAGCTCGACCGCCTCCAGCGCGACCTCGATGCGGCGGTTCCTCGATCAGAGAGTCTGGTCGCGGACGCCAGCGGTATCCCGCCGCCGTCACCCGTGCGCTGGGGGGTCATCTCACGCGGCGAGTGGGCAGACGCCAACATCACCGGGATGATCGCGTTGATGGGCCCTCTGGCCGACAAGATCGGAGAACGGCTGGATCAGTCGTCGCTTCCGGTTCGGACCGCCCAGCGGGGCATCGTTTCGGTAGAGGTTGGCGTCCTGCTGGGCTACATCTCGCGCCGGGTGCTCGGCCAATACGACCTCCTCGTTCCGGGCGCCGACAGTGTGAAGGCAAGAGCTTTCTCCCGCCGGTCCGGCGCGGTCTCAACTGCGGACCCGGGCGACGGTGCCCTTTATTTCGTGGGGCCCAACATGGTTGAGATGGAGCGCAAGTTCGGTTTCGTTCCCGACGAGTTCGCCCTCTGGGTGGCCTTGCACGAGGTGACGCACCGGTTCCAGTTCGCCGGCGTGCCGTGGCTCAGAGCGCGCTTCTTAGATCTCGTCCATACGTACCTGGGCTCCATTGAGATGAATGCAAAGGGATTGGCAGAACGGCTCGCAACCGCGGGGACGCGCTTGATATCTCGGTCGCTAGCTCCCGAGGAACGCAACCCGATGTATCTGCTTGCGAACGAGGACCAACGAACGATCCTCAATCAGATGCAGGCCCTAATGGCAGTCGTTGAGGGTCACGGAAACTTCGTCATGGACTCTGTGGGAGCCAAGGTCATCCCATCCTTCGAGCGCATGCGTGAGTTGTTCGAAGGGCGCCGGTCCCAGACGACCGCGATCCAAAGGGCGATCAACCATGTCATCGGCTTGGAGATGAAGCTGCGTCAATACGAGTTGGGGCAGAAGTTCTGCAACGAGGTTGTGGCGCGTGCGGGGCTCGACGCCCTGGCCCATCTGTGGGAGGGGCCGGAGAACCTTCCCACCCTCGACGAGCTGCGCGCTCCCGAATCGTGGTTAACGCGGATCGGCTAGACCCGGCAGCGTTCGCCCTTGTCGGGCGAGCGCGAGACACCCTGCTGCGGTATCGGATGGTGGACTCCGAAGACACCGTGGTCGTCGGCGTCTCGGGGGGGCCCGACTCGACCTGCTTGCTGGACGTCTTGAGACGGGTCCCTCTGGGGCTGAAGGTGGTTGTAGCGCACGTCGATCATGGTCTGTCCGATGCATCCGAGAGGATCGCGGCCCGAGTTGCCGCAGAAGCATCCACGGCCGGCCTCGACGTTCACCTGGCGCGGGCTTCCAATCTCGAGGGCCCGAACCTGCAGGCGCGCGCACGGGACTTTCGCTACGAGTTCTTCAGCATCGTGGCGGCACAGGTCGGTGCGAGCAAGATTGCGACAGGGCACACGCTCGACGACGTCGTCGAAACGACCCTGGCCCGTCTGATCCACGGGGGCGGCACCGAGGTCCTGGCGGGGATCCGCCCCGTAGAGGGCGACCGGATCAGACCGCTGGTGGCGATCCGCCGACACGAGACGCGCTCTTACTGCGAGGCTGCAAATCTCACCTTCAACGACGATCCCGCGAACGAAGACGAACGGTTCGAGCGTTCCTTCGTCCGCCACAAGCTCATTCCGGTGATCGAGAGCCGCTTCGGCGACGGAGCGATCCGGGCGATGGCGGAATCAGCGGGCCGGCTTCACGAAGATGCCTCGGCCCTCGGTGGCCTGGCCGAACGGTTATTCGCAGAGATGGCCGAAACCAGCGACGGCGGCACAGCATTGGATCGCGACGCGATGCTGGCCATGCCGCGAGCGCTCAGACGACGGATGCTCGAACAAGCTGTGGGCCACGTTCGTGACCGAGCCGGTGGCATCGAAGCCGCCCTTGACGAGCTCGAAGGTCGGTACGGCTCTGCTCCTGCCGACAAACGGTTCGCAGTGGCGTCGGGGATAGAGATCGCCATCGAGGGCGGGCGGGTGCTGGTGAGTAGGATGCCGCCATGACCGAAGTCCATCAGGACGTCGAGAGGATCCTCGTCACTTCCGAGGAGATCCAGGACAAGATTGCATCGCTTGCGAAACAGATCACGGAGGACTATCGCGGGCGAGATCTGCTTCTCGTGGGCGTGCTAAAGGGTGCGTTCGTGTTCATGTCCGATCTTGCCCGTGAGATCCAGTTGCCTATCGAATTCGACTTCATGGCCGTGTCCTCATATGGGTCGGCTACCAAGTCTTCTGGTGTGGTTCGCATCCTCAAAGACCTCGACTACGAGATCACCGACCGCCACGTCCTCTTGGTGGAAGACATCATCGACTCCGGGTTAACGATCTCGTACCTCCTTCGTTATCTGGAGGCCCGCCGTCCCGCGTCACTCGAGATCTGCTCTCTCTTCTGGAAGAAGGGCGAGCAGGCGGTGCAGCTGAACGTGAAGTATCCGGGCTTCGAGATACCTCCCGTCTTCGTGGTGGGGTACGGGCTGGACTACGCGGAGAAGTATCGGAACTTGCCTTACATAGGCATCCTTAGAGAGTCGGCATACCTGCCCCAAGGAGCTGCCGAGACCACGTAGAAGCGGGGATTCCAAAAACCCCTGGCTGCTACCCTTGGACGACGATGAATCGCATCTTCAGATCCGCCGTCTTCTATCTGATCCTGGTTATCGCGGTGGTCTGGGTTTTCAACGCCTATCGGAACAGCTCCGAGAAGCCGGTTCAGATCGGCTCCGTGAACCAGTGGGTCGATCTGGTCCATCAAGATCAGATCGCCAGCGCCAAATTCCTCACCAAAGACGAGAAGGTGACCGGCGAGCTCACGACGCAGCGTGCCTACGAGGTCAATCTGCCCAAGGACACGATCCCCTTCTATTCGCGCATCGCGGAAAAGGCGAAGGTGCCGATCACCGCCGATCCCCAGGCGGGGTCGTTGATCTGGACGGCGATATTCCAGGTGCTGCCGTTCTTGATCATCCTTGGATTCTTCCTCTTCATGATGCAGCAGATGCAGGGGGGCGGTAATCGCGTGATGTCATTCGGCAAGTCGCGCGCGCGGCTCGTCAGCAAGGACCAGCCCAAGATCACGTTCGCCGACGTCGCCGGTCTCGACGAGGCCGTCGAGGAACTGCAGGAGATAAAGGAGTATCTGGAAGCGCCGCAGAAGTTCCAGGCGATGGGCGCCAAGATCCCCAAGGGCGTTTTGCTCTACGGTCCTCCCGGAACGGGCAAGACGTTGCTGGCTCGCGCGGTCGCGGGCGAAGCGGGGGTTCCGTTCTTCTCTATCTCGGGCTCGGACTTCGTGGAGATGTTCGTTGGCGTGGGCGCGAGTCGCGTCCGCGATCTCTTCGAGCAAGCCAAGGCGAACGCGCCGTCGATCGTGTTCATGGACGAGATCGACGCGGTCGGCAGGCACCGCGGGGCTGGCCTGGGCGGGGGCCATGACGAGCGGGAGCAAACGCTGAACCAACTCTTGGTCGAGATGGACGGATTCGACGTCAAGGGTGGCGTGATCTTGATCGCCGCCACGAACCGCCCCGACATCCTCGATCCGGCGCTGCTGCGCCCGGGTCGCTTCGACCGCCAGATCGTGGTCGATCGCCCCGACCTCAACGGACGCACCGGGATCCTGAAGGTGCACACGAGGGGTAAGCCGCTCGCCAAAGAGATCGATATCGAGGTGCTGGCGCGCCGGACCCCCGGATTTACCGGCGCCGACCTTGCCAATGTGGTCAATGAAGCTGCCCTCCTTGCCGCCCGTTTCTCCCGCAGCGAGATCAGCATGGAGGAGCTCGAGGAGGCGATCGACCGCGTGCTGGCCGGCCCCCAACGCCGCAGCCGCGTGATCTCGGACAAGGAAAAGAAGGTCATCGCTTACCACGAGGCAGGACACGCTCTGGTCTCGCACGCCCTCCCCAATGCCGATCCCGTTCACAAGGTGTCGATCGTGTCGCGCGGCCGTGCCCTCGGTTACACGTTGACGCTTCCGACCGAGGACCGTTTCCTCGTCACTCGCTCCGAGTTGATAGACGAGCTTGCGATGTTGCTCGGGGGCCGGGTCGCAGAAGAGATCGTGTTCGACGAGCCGACCACCGGCGCGCAGGACGACATCCAACGATGCACCCGCATCGCCAAACAGATGGTGACCGAGTTCGGCATGTCCCAGCTCGGCCCCCTCGCGCTCGGTCAGAGTGAGGGGCAACCATTCCTCGGGCGCGACTACGGTCATGTCCAGGACTACTCGGACGCGGTCGCCGCCAAGATCGATTCGGAAGTGCGGCGCCTCGTGGAAGAAGCGCACGAGGAAGCGCGCGAGATCCTCTTGAAGTACCGGGAGAAGCTGGACCTCATGGTCGCCAGCCTCCTCGAGAAGGAATCCCTGGAGAAAGAAGAGGTCGCCGAGATCCTGGCCGAGGTGGCCAAGCAATCGCCTTCGAACCCGCTCGAGCGGACGCGGCTGCGGCGCGAGGCCCGCGACGGCGGCGGCGGGTCCCAAGAGGTCACCCCCGAACGCCGGCGCCTCCCCCTCCCTCGAGCCCCCAAGCCCCGCCTGGGCGAAGCCTGAAGTCGATCTCTTTGCGAGCCTGGCCACGTATGGCGTGGCTCCTCGACCACAGGATCGAGCCATGAGCGAGCAAGAGAAGATCAGACCTCTGCGCACCGAGCCGGGGGTCGCCGGCGACCGGATCGAAGCGGCCATGCGCGAGGTGCTCGAGGCCATCGGCGAGGACCCGGACCGGGATGGCTTGCAGCAGACGCCGGCCCGCGTCGCCAGGATGTACGCCGAGCTCTTTTCGGGCCTGCACCGTGATCCCGCAGAGGTCATGGACGTCGTTTTCGAGTCCGAACACGACGAGATGATCATGGTGCGGGATATCCCTCTCTATTCGGTGTGCGAGCACCACCTGCTCCCCTTCATCGGCCAGGCTCATGTCGCCTATATCCCGAACGAGCGCGGCTGCATCACCGGCCTGTCGAAGCTTGCGCGGGTCGTCGATCTGCTGGCGCACCGGCCCCAGGTGCAGGAACGATTAACGACGCAGATCGCCGATTGCATCGAACACGTTCTCCGCCCGCGCGGAGTCCTGGTAGTGATCGAGGCCGAGCACCTCTGCATGACCATGCGCGGCATCAACAAACCCGGCAGCCGCACGATCACGTCCGCCGTGAGGGGGATGTTTCGGGACAATGAGTCCACGCGTGCCGAGGCGATGGGTCTTATCCACTCCTGACCTACAGTTCCACTCCTAGACTCTTCGGATGATCCTTAGATGCAGGGATATCGAGCTTTCCCTGGACTTCGTCGCGGTCATGGGGGTATTGAATGTGACCCCCGACTCCTTCTCGGATGGCGGTCTCTGGCTGGATCCGGATGCTGCGATCGCGCACGGTGCAGCGATGGTGGCCGACGGCGCCGCGATCGTCGACGTCGGCGGAGAGTCCACGCGCCCTGGAGCTTCACCCGTGGCCGAGGAGGAGGAGCTTCGCCGGGTGCTGCCGGTCATCGAGCGCCTCGCCGACGAGATACCCGCCCCGATCTCGATCGACACGCGCCACCCTCCGACGGCCCGCGCCGCCCTCGCGGCCGGAGCGTCGATAGTCAACGACACCGCCGGTGAAGCCACGAGCCCGGACATGGATCGCTTGATAGCAAACAGCGGTTGCGGGGTGATCGCGATGCACTCTCGAGGATCACCCGGCACCATGCTGACGATGACCGCTTACTCCGACGTCGTGCGGGATGTAACCGGCTTTCTGCTGGAACGAGCCGAACGGCTGGAGTCCCTGGGAGTGAAGCACGACTCGATCGCGCTCGACCCCGGCTTCGGCTTCGCCAAGAACGCCGAGCAGAACCTCGAGCTGCTGGCGCGGCTCGACGAGGTGACGCGGTTCGATTACCCGGTGGTGGCGGGAACATCGCGCAAGTCATTCATCGGCAAGGTGTTGGATGTCGAAACCGGTGATCGCGCGGAGGGAACTCTGGCGACGGTGGTATGGGCGGTGGCGAAGGGGGCTCGGATCGTGCGGGTGCATGACGTGCGTGCAGCTGTTAGAGCCGTGAGGATGACCGAAGCCATCCAGAGTGCATCCCCACGTAAGGGCCGTCCGTGATGGATCGGATCTCCATCCACGCGCTGCGCGTCGAGACGCGGATCGGCGTCACCGAACAAGAGCGAGCCGAACCGCGAGCCCTTCGCATCGACATCGATATCTGGGCCGACCTGGATCGGCCGGGTGCGAGCGACGATCTCGCCGACACCATCGATTACCACTCGGTCACTGCCAGGGTCGCAGAGATGGTGACGTCGATGGAGGCCAAGCTTCTCGAGCATGTGGCCGGCGAGATCGCCGCCCTCATCGTCGCGATCGAAGGCGTCGACGGAGTTAGCGTTGAGGTCACCAAGGAGTCGCCTCCCATCGCGGAGGACGTGGACAGCGTGTCAGTACGGATCGAAAGGCCGGCAGGATGACCCGGGCTTACATAGGCATAGGTTCGAACGTGGGCGAGAGGGCCGAGTTCTGCCGCCGCGCGGTGGAAGCT